>NZ_JBFAIS010000018.1:0-170516 GCF_040654795.1 Streptomyces sp. NPDC050617
CAGGCCGGTACCCCGGGGACGCCCCCAGGGGTACCGGCCTGACCGGCCCAGTGGCCGACGGTCAGAAGTCGTACGGCTTCTTGGTGTTCCAGTTCAGGACGTCGGCCTCGTTCCAGCTGAACTGCGGCTTGTCGCCCTTGGCGTCGACGGAGTAGGAGGGGCCGTCGTGGCCGTTCGCGTCGCGCAGGGCGAGGGCGAGGGAGGTGGCGGTGTGGTGCTTCGAGCCGTAGTCGAAGAGGTTCACGGCGCTGTACGCCTTGCCGCCGGGCTGGAGCGTGATGCGCTCGCCGCTGCCCGGGTCGTCCTTCTTCGAGTGCGGCAGCGCGGCGCTGTCGACGTCGCCGCCGAGCCTCACGGACGGGTACGAGGCCACCCAGCAGGGCTTGTCGCCCTTGTTCACCGCGGTGAGCAGCAGGTGGTCGCCCTGCTCGCCGGCGAACCGGTGCACCGCGCCGACCAGCATCTCGTCGCCGCGGCACTGCTGGGCGCCGGCCGTCGAGCCCTTGCTCGCCGTCTCGGCCGTACCGCCCGAGGCGGCGGGCTGGCGCGGGCCCGTCTTGCTGCTGCTGTCGGCCTCGCTGGCGAACGCCGACCGGCCCTGCGCGGAGCCGGCGGCGCTGCCGCTGCCCGCCGCCTTCGAACCGCTGTCCGAGCCGTCCGCGCCGCCGCAGGCGGTCAGTCCCAGCGCCAGCGCCGCGGTGACGCCGGCCAGAGCGACGGTACGAATCCGGGAAGTACGCATGTCAGATTCTCCCTGCGTGTCATGCGGGACGTTTCTTCGGCCGTTCCCGCCCTGTGCACACCACTGTTCCCGGGCCCGCTGACGTTCCGGAAACGCCTCGCTTACGTCCCGCTGAGGGCGGGCTCGCGGGGCCTGCGCAGGGCAGAAAGCGCCGTAGCCGAGCGGAAGTCGGTGCGGGAGAGCTTCAAGTGGCGTGACGAACGCTGGTTTCCGGAACCGGCGATCGTCGTCTGTGTTCCTTCGGCGATGGGGAGCGGGCGCGGCCGGCGGGGTGAGGCGAAGGCCGCTGGAGGCCGACGCTTCACCTACGTGCCCTTCCGCTGTGACTGCTGTGACTGTTGTGAAATGGGCTCGGCGCCAGGCCGCTGGTGGAGCCGGAGGCTGATCAGCGCGGTGATCGTGAAGGCGGCGACCTGGTAGAGCATGGCGTGCCGAAACGCGGTGTCCGCATCGGCGGCGGGGGCGTAGTAGGCGAGTCCGGCCGCGGTCACTCCGATGGATCCGCCGAGCTGCTGTGCTGTGGGCAACAGGCCGGAGACCGAACCGGCCGCGGGGCCGTGCACCTGGGCCAGGACCAGGGCGAACACCGACGCGGTGAAGGCGCCGAACGCGGCTCCGCCGACGGCCAGCACCGGCAGTGCCGTCTGGCGTCCCGCCGCCGAGCCGACGAGGGGGACCAGCGCCAGGCACATCCCGGCGAGGATCAATGACGCGACGGTGAGCACCGTCGGCCCGTGCCGGCGAGTAAGAGCGGGCGCGGCTCTGCTGCCGACGACGGCGCCGGCGGCGAACGGCGCCGACACGAGTGCGGCCGCCAGAGCCGAGTACCCGACAGCGGACTGAAGGTGGAGGAAGAGCAGGTAGGTGAAGGAGGGCACGCCCGTGTTGAACACGAACACCAGCAACGTGCCTCTCCGCGCCGACCGGTCACGCAGCACCGCGGGATGGATCAGCGGATCAGGCCGGTGCGGGAGGCTCCGGACGAAGTGGCCGAGGGCGGCCACAGCCGCGGCGAAGGCGGCCCACGTCCACCAGGGCCAACCTGCTTCCCGCCCCAGCGCCAGGGGCAGGACCAGCGCGCCGGCTCCTATGGTGACCAGCAGCACACCCAGCTTGTCGACGCGGAGTCCGTCCGCACCGCGGGTGCGGGGCAGCGCGGTCGCTCCTGCCAGCGAGGCGAGCGCCACCGGAACGGTGAGGAGCATCACCGGCCGCCAGCCGAGGCCGAAGAGATCGGCACTGAGGACGAGTCCGCCGATCAGCGGCCCGGCCAGTGACGCGACGGCCATGGTGGCGCCGTACAGGCCGAAGGCGCGCGGCCGGCGCGTCGCAGGAGTGGCGGCCCGGATGAGCGACAGGACCTGGGGGGCGACCAGACCGCTGCCCGCGCCCTGCACCAGCCGGGCAATGATCAGCGATGCGGCGTCGGGAGCACACGCGCCGGCCAGCGAACCCGTGGTGAAGACCACGGTGCCCGCCACGAACAGCCGGCGGTAGCCGTACCGGTCGCCCAGCCGTGCTGCGGGGATGAGCAGGCACGCGTACGTCAGGGTGTATCCGGCGAGGACCAGTTGAACGGCGCCGGGGCCAGCGCCCAGGCCGTCCTGTATCGCCGGCGCGGCCACTTGGGCGACAGTGACGTTGAGCAGTTGCACAAAAGTGGCGCTGAGCACCACCGGCAGCACGAGGCGTCCGCCGCTCACGGCAGCAGAGCCGCGGCGAGCTCACGGGGCCGGGCGGCGAACGGGCTGTGGCTGCCAGGGAGGGTGCGCACGGTGAACGGGTTGCCGGGCATGGCCCGGTCGGCTTCCGCGATCATCAGGTCCTGCACGGCCGTCGGCAGAGCCCGATCGTCCGCGCAGCGCAGGAAGGTCCGCGGGACGCGCCCCCAGCACTGTGGAGTCACGATGACCGGGGTGGTGGGGATCGCCAGCGGCAGATCGGGGCTCAGTGCCGAGCGCCAGCGGTCGAAGCGGTCCGGAGCGGTGTCGTGGTAGTGAGTCTGGCGCAGCTCCTCGATGTAGGCGGGATCCTGCGAGAGCGGGTTGATCCGCACGGCGCCCAGTTCTCCGGGGTCACCGAGATTGAGACTCTGGCCTCGTGCCGAGGCGTTCTCAGGTGAGCCGAGGTAGTCGAAGAACCGGGGCCGCCCGGCGGGCACGAAGGCCGAAAGGTAGACGATCTCGTCGACGAGTTCGGGTGCGCGCTCGGCAGCCAGAGACGCGGGGCCGCCGCCCGCGCTGTGTGCGACGAGCACGACGCGACGGTGGTGGCGGGCCTGGCGCAGCGTGTCGAGGACGGCCTCGGCGCTGTCGTCCATCGTCACGGTGGCGAGCGCGGACTTCTCGGTCAGCAGGCCCGGCTGGCCCGGCTGGAGGTATCCGGTGGGCAGTGGCGCGTCAAAGCCGTGCCCCGGCAGGTCGATGGCCATGCTCGCGGCGCCGAGTGCGGCGAGTGCGCGCTGGGTCGCCGCCCACTGTCCGGAGCCGTGCCAGGCGCCGTGCACGAAGACGAAGACGGTGTCTGTGGAGGAAGAATCGGTCATGACCGCATTCCACGCGACCCGGCCCCGGCCATCCAGTGAAAGATCTGACAGACTGCTCGGCGATACATGTGAGATATGGCTGGGAGGCTGACATGGAGGCGCGGCACCTGCGGTATGCGCTGACCCTCGCGGAGCACGAACACTTCGGCCGGGCGGCCGGTGCGCTGGGCATCGCGCAGCCTCCGCTGTCCAAGCAGATCGCCGACCTCGAACGGGAAGTGGGCGCCCGCTTGTTCGATCGCACCCGCCAGGGGGTGTTTCCGACGGCTGCGGGCGCGGCCTTCCTCTCCAGGGCGCGCAGGGCCCTCGACGAGATCGCGGCGGCCTCGGTCGACGCGGCCAGGGCGGCACGCGGCGAGACCGGCCGACTGCGTCTGGGGTTCATCGCTTCGGCGCTGCTCGAACCCCTGCCGGACGTCCTCGGCCGGTTCGGCCGTGAACGGCCCGACGTACGGCTGGAACTGCACGAGATGGCGACCAGGCGCAGCACGGCCGCGCTCGTCGCCGGCGAACTGGACGTGGCGATCGGCCTCGGTCGGCCAAGGGGCATCGGAGCCGAGCAGCTGGTATCGGTCCCGATCGGACACGACCACCTGGTCGCGGTCGTGAGCAGCACGCACCCGTACGCGGGGCAGTCGTCGGTGGCCGTGGACCAGTTGCGGCGACAGCCGCTGATCGTCGCGTCGGGGGAGGACGAGCCGGCCGTCGTCGCCGGGCTGCGGACCCTCCTGGGCAAGGACTCCCCGGCGCTCTCCGGCGCGACCATCGCGAGGGACATCCACACCATCGTCGGCCTCGCCGCCTGCGGGGTGGGCGTCGGTCTGGGACCCTCTCGCATGCTGACGGCCCCACGACGGGGCACGTGGTTCTGCGAGGTGACCCCGCGCACGCCGCTGCCTGATCTGGTGCTGTCCTTCAGTGCCCGGGACCGTTCCCCGGCACTGAACGCCTTCCTCGACGTCATCCGAAAGAACTGCCCCGATGTCGGCGCCGCGCTCGACCACCGGCTCGGCCCGCTCGGACCACAAGAAGAAGGCGACCGCGACTCGACCCCTACCTGACTTCGCCCAGCCGGACGACGGCGAGGCCCCAGGTGTGTTGTTCGGGCACGTTGGTGACGCGAGCGCGGTACACCCCCGCGACCTCAGACCAGGCTGTCCCACCAAGCCCGGTGCAGATCCGCGAACCGCCCCGCCCCCGCGATGAGTTCGGCCGGTGTGCCGTCCTCGACGACGCGGCCGTCGGCCATCACCAGCACCCGGTCCGCGATCTCCACCGTCGACAGGCGGTGCGCGATGACCACGGCCGTGCGGCCGCGCAGCACCGTGTCCATCGCGCGCTGCACGGCCCGTTCGCCGGGGATGTCGAGCGAGGACGTGGCCTCGTCGAGGATGAGGACCGCCGGGTCGGCGAGCAGGGCGCGCGCGAAGGCGACGAGCTGCCGCTGGCCCGCCGATATGCGGCCGCCGCGCTTGCGTACGTCCGTGTCGTAGCCGTCCGGCAGGGCGTCGATGAACTCGTGCGCGCCGATCGCCTTCGCCGCCTGCTCGATCTCCTCGGGCGTGGCGTCCGGCTTGCCGATGGCGATGTTCTCGCCCACCGTGCCGGAGAAGAGGAACGCCTCCTGCGTCACCATCACCACCGTGCCCCGCAGCTCCGCCGTGGCCAGGTCGGCGAGCGGCACCCCGTCCAGCAGCACCCGGCCGCCCGTCGGGTCGTAGAACCGGGCGAGCAGCTTCGCCAGCGTCGACTTGCCCGCGCCGGTCGCCCCGACGACCGCGACCGTCTCCCCGGCGCGCAGCGTCAGATCGAAGCGCGGCAGCACCTCGGCGCCCTCGCGGTACGCGAAGCGCACCCCGTCGAAGACGACCTCCCGGCCGGGCCGGCCGGCGCGGGGCTCGGGCAGCGGGCGCGGCGACGCCGGCTCCGGTACGGAGGGCCGCTGGGCCAGCAGCCCCGCGATCTTCTCCAGCGAAGCCGCCGCCGACTGGTAGGAGTTGAGGAACATCCCCAGCCGGTCGATCGGGTCGTACAGCCGCCGCAGATAGAGCACGGCCGCCGCGAGCACGCCCAGCGCCAGGCCGCCGGAGGCGACGCGGTACGCGCCCCACACCACGAGCACGGCCAGCGCCGAGTTCGCCACCAGCCGGGACGAGACGACGTACCGGGCCATCTCCAGTATCGCCGTGCCGTTGAGGCGCTCGTGGTCCCGGTTGAGCTCCGCGAACTGCGCCTCGTTGACGCGCTCCCGGCGGAACGCCTGCACCGGGCGGATGCCGTTCATGGTCTCCGCGAACTTCACGATCACCCGCGCCACGGCCGTGGACCGCGCCCGGTAGGCGAGCAGCGAACGGTTCCGGAAGTTCCGTATGAGCAGGTACAGCGGCGCGAAGACGAGCAGCGCCGCGCCGCCCAGCCCCCAGTCCAGGTAGAGCAGCATCGCCGAGATGAACACCGTCGACAGGGCGACGCCGATCAGTTCCTGGAGGCCGTCGTTGAGCAGCTCGCGGATCGACTCGACGTCCGTGGTGGCGCGGGAGATGAGCCGGCCGGAGGTGTAGCGGTCGTGGAAGTCCACGCTCAGCGCCTGCGCGTGCCGGAAGATCCGGCCCCGCAGATCGAGCAGCGCGTCCTGGCCGATCCACGCCGCGAGCCGGACGAACGCGAGCTGAAGCGCCCCCGCGAGCAGGGCGCAGACCGCGTAGGCGGCGCCGACCGCGATCAAGGGCCCGTAGTCGTGCTTCCGGAACGCGGGCACCGCGCGGTCGATGGCGAACGCGACGAGCAGCGGCCCCGCCTGCACCGCCGCCTGCTGCAGCAGCAGGACGACGACGCTCACCCACACCCGCCCGTGGGCGGGCTTCAGCAGCGAGCGGAGCAGCGCCCGGGACGCGCCCTTGGGCGCGGGCAGCACGTCCTTGTCGAACGCGTCGTCCGCCACGGCGGGCGCGGCGCGCTCGTCTTCGGCGGTCGACTGGTCGGAGACGACGGTGCTCATCGTCGTACGCCCCCCTCGTGGCTGTCGTGGCTGTCGTGGCCGGACATCAGCGACGCGTACTCGGCGTTGCCGTGCAGCAGTTCCTGGTGGGTGCCGACGGCCGCTATTCGGCCGCCGGACAGCAGCGCGACCCGGTCGGCGAGCAGGACCGTGGAGGGGCGGTGCGCGACGACCAGCGCCGTCGTGGACGCCAGCACCTCCCGCAGCGCCGCCTCCACCAGCGCCTCCGTATGCACGTCGAGCGCGGAGAGCGGGTCGTCGAGCACGAGGAACCGCGGTCTGCCCACCACGGCGCGGGCCAGCGCGAGCCGCTGCCGCTGGCCGCCGGAGAGGCTGAGCCCCTGCTCGCCGACCTGCGTCCGCGCGCCCTGCGGCAGATCGTGCACGAACCCGGCCTGCGCCACCTCCAGCGCCCGCGCCAGGTCCTCCTCCGCGGCGTCCGCGCCGCCCATCAGGACGTTCTCCCCGGCCGTGGCGGAGAAGAGCGTGGCCTCCTCGAAGGCCACGGCGACCAGCGCGCGCACCGTCTCGCGCGGCAGCGCCGCCACGTCCGCGCCGTCGAGCGTTATGCGGCCCGCGGTCGGCTCCTGGAGGCGGGGGATCAGGGTCGTGAGCGTCGTCTTGCCGCTGCCCGTGGCCCCGACGAGCGCCATGGTCTCGCCGGACCGGACGTGCAGGTGCACCTCGTGCAGCACGGCGGGGGCGTGCGGCGGCGCGTCGGGGTAGCGGAACCCGACGCCGTCGAGCCGCAGCCCGTCGTCCGTCGCCCGCGCCCCGTCGAGCGCCCGCGCCCTGTCCAGCCGCGGCCCGTCGCCCGCCGGCCGCGCCGCCGCCGTGCTCCCGGCCGTTGCCGTGCTCCCGGCAGCTGCCGCGGGGCCGGGCGGGCCGGCCGAACCGGACGAAAGAGCCGGGGTGTCCTCCGGCACGGGCGCGTCCAGCACCTCGAACAGCCGGTCCGTCGCCGTCGCCGAGTCGTTGCTGATCGCGAGCAGGAAGCCGATGGACTCGACCGGCCAGCGCAGCGCGAGCGCGGTCGACAGGAACGCCACCAGCGTCCCCGCCGACAGCACGCCGTCGGCCACCTGCACCGTGCCGAGCACCAGCGCCGCCGCGATCGCCAGCTCCGGCAGCGTCGTGATCAGCCCCCAGAGCCAGCCCAGCAGCCCCGCCTTGCGCAGCTCCGTCCCCCGCACCCGGCGCGACAGCGCCCGGAACGCGCGCTCCTGCGCCCGGTGCTGGCCGAAGCCCTTGATGATGCGGATGCCCAGCACGCCCTCCTCGACGATCGTCGTCAGATCGCCGATCTGGTCCTGCGAGGCGCGCGCCGCCACCGCGTAACGGTGCTCGAAGACCGAGCACAGCGCCACGATCGGGACGATCGGCGCCAGCAGCACCAGCCCCAGCGTCCACTGCTGGACGAACAGGATGACGCAGCCGACGACGATCGTGACCCCGTTGACCAGCAGGAACATCATCGGGAACGCCATGAACATGCGCAGCAGCATCAGATCGGTCGTGGCCCGCGAGAGCAACTGCCCCGACGGCCAGCGGTCGTGGAAGGAGACCGGGAGCCGCTGGAGATGCCGGTAGAGGTCGCGGCGCATGTCCGCCTCGATGCGGGCGAGGGGCCGCGCCACCAGCCACCGCCGCAGCCCGAACAGCCCCGCCTCCGCGAACCCGAGGAGCAGCAGCATCCCGCCGCCCAGCCACACGCCCGACGGATCGCGGTCGGCGACCGGGCCGTCCACGATCCATTTCAGCGCCAGCGGAATGACCAGGCTCAGGCACGACGCCACGACGGCGACCACCGCGGCCGTGCCGAGCCGGGCGCGCACCGGCCGCAGATAGGGCCGCAGGCGCAGCAGTGAACGGACGGCGGAGCGGCGCGGCGCGCGCTCCGCGTCCTCCGTCGGCTGGGGTACCTCGCTCGTCATCGACATCAGTGGTGAGACTACGGTTCACCACTGACAACGCTCATTCGGTTTTCCGGCGGGCTTCGCTCCGCACCGGCAACGGCCCGCTCGCGGCCGCCTCGACGACCTTCAGCAGGACGACCGAGCGCGCCTCGACCGTCAGCAGGGTCCCCGCGCGGCGCCGGACGCCCGCCCCCCGCCCCGACTCGCGCGCCGTGTCCACCAGCACCTCGTACGCGGCCGCCCACGGCGCCCCCGGCAGCGTGCAGCGCACCGCCTCGTCGCCCGCGTGCAACAGCGCGAGGAAACTGTCGTCCACCACCGGCACGCCCTGCGGATCGCGCTGCGCGATGTCCCGGCCCGACAGATACATGCCGACCGTCGAGGACGGCGCGTACCAGTCCGCCTCCGTCATCTCCGCCCCGGCCGCCGTGAACCAGGCCAGGTCCCGCAGCCCGTCCGGGGTCTGCCGGCCGGAGAAGAAGGCGCGCCGGCGCAGCACCGGATGGGCGCGGCGCAGCGCGATCAGCCGCGCCGCGAGATCGCGCAGCGCCCGCCACCCGGGGTCCTCCAGCAGCGACCAGTCCACCCAGCTCGTCTCGTCGTCCTGGCAGTACGCGTTGTTGTTGCCGCCCTGCGTGCGCCCCATCTCGTCGCCCGCGACGAGCATCGGCACCCCCGTGGACAGCAGCAGCGTGGTCAGCATGTTGCGCAGCTGCCGCCGCCGCAGCGCCCGTACGGCCGGGCTGTCGCTCTCGCCCTCCGCCCCGCAGTTCCACGCCCGGTTGTCGTCGGTGCCGTCCCGGTTGCCCTCCCCGTTGGCCTCGTTGTGCTTGTGCTCGTACGACACGAGGTCGCGCAGCGTGAAGCCGTCGTGCGCGGTGATGAAGTTGACGGACGCGTACGGGCGGCGGCCGCCCCACGCGTACAGGTCGCTGGAGCCGGAGAGCCGGTAGCCGAGGTCGCGTACGTCCGGGAGGGCGCCCCGCCAGAAGTCGCGCACGGCGTCCCGGTAGCGGTCGTTCCACTCCGTCCACAGCGGCGGGAAGGACCCCACCTGATAGCCGCCCGAACCGACGTCCCACGGCTCGGCGATCAGCTTGACCCGCCGCAGCACCGGGTCCTGGGCGATGACGGCGAGGAACGGCGAGAGCATGTCGACGTCGTGCATGGAGCGCGCCAGCGCCGCCGCCAGGTCGAAGCGGAAGCCGTCGACCCCCATCTCCGTCACCCAGTAGCGCAGCGAATCCGTGATCAGCCGCAGGACGTTGGGCTGCACCACATGGAGGGTGTTGCCGCAGCCCGTGTAGTCCGCGTAGCGCCGCAGGTCGCCCTGGAGGCGGTAGTAGCCCCGGTTGTCGATGCCGCGCAGCGACAGCGTCGGCCCGTACTCGCCCGCCTCGGCGGTGTGGTTGTAGACGACGTCGAGGATCACCTCGATGCCGGCCGCGTGCAGCGCCCGCACCATCCGCTTGAACTCGCCGACCTGCTCGCCGCGCGTACCCGAAGCGGAATAGGCCGCGTGCGGCGCGAAATAGCCGACCGAGTTGTAGCCCCAGTAGTTGCCCAGGCCCCGCCGCAGCAGATGGTCCTCATGGGCGAACTGGTGCACCGGCAGCAGCTCCACCGCCGTCACGCCGAGCTCCCGCAGATGGGCGACGGCCGCCGGGTGCGCCAGCCCCGCGTACGTGCCGCGCAGCCGCTCCGGGATGTCCGGGTGGCGCATGGTGAAGCCGCGCACATGCAGCTCGTAGATGACGGAATCGGCCCACGGCGTCTTCGGCCGGTGGTCGTCAGCCCAGTCGTCGTCGTCATGGACGACGACGCCCTTCGGCACGTACGGGGCCGAGTCGCGCTCGTCGCGCACGGTGTCGGCCACATGCTGCTGCGGCCAGTCCCGCACGTGCCCGTACATCTCGGCGGGCAGCGCGCCGCGCCCGCGCCCCGCCGGCCCGTAACCGGTGAACTCGCCGTCCACGGCCCGCGCGTACGGGTCGAGGAGCAGCTTGGCCGGGTTCCAGCGGGCGCCCATCCAGGGGTCCCAGCGGCCGTGCACGCGGTAGCCGTACCGCTGGCCGGGGACCACGCCGGGCACGAAGCCGTGCCAGATCTCGTGCGTCAGCTCGCCGAGCACGCAGCGCGTCTCCGTACCGTCCTCGGCGAACAGGCACAGCTCCACCGCCTCGGCGCCGCCCGCCCAGAGCGCGAAGTTCGTCCCGGCCACGCCGTCCGGGCCGACCCTGAAACGCGCCCCCAGCGGCTCCGAACTGCCCGTCCACACGCGGGACCCCACCCGCCGCCCGCCATTGCGCCCGCCCGGCCCGGCGGAGCCCGGCGCGGGCGTGCCGGAGGCGGCCGGGGGAGGGGCTCCGTTCGTACGGGTCCGGGCCGGCCCCTCCCGGACGGTCCCCTGCTCGGCTGCGCTCGACACCTGTTCGCCTCCGGGCGGCTCGCGGACGGCTGATTCCTACGATTACGCGCTGGTTCCCGCTGTTCTCTGCTGCACAGGACGGCACCGCCACCGCTCCGGCGTCCCGGCCGGGCGGACGCGATCCCGTCCTTTTACCTGTTCTTCCCAGAACAGGGCATGTCATCACACCAGCGTCCGGCCCCGGAGCCTGCCCGCGTCCTCGTTTCCCCCGGTGGGGCACCGTCGTTGGGCCCGGCGTGACACATGCGACGAAGCGCGGGGCGCGCACGGGGGCAGGACTCTGCTTTGCAACGGCCGTATCGGCGCTCACGGGGCTCGCGGCGCTCACGGGGTGCGGCCGCGGCGGGCCCGCGCCGGACGACGGCGCGCGCCCGGCCGAGGAAGTCATCAAGGTCGCGCCGCGCGACGGCGCGAAGGGCGTACGCGCGGCGGACGCCCTCACCGTGGACGCCCCCGGCGGCAAGCTGGAGCGCGTACGGATCGCCGCCGTCGCGGACGGCGAGGAGCGGACCGTACCGGGCCGGATCTCGGCCGACGGCCGCCGCTGGCGGCCCACCGGACCGGCCGGGCTGCGGCTCGCCGCGAAGTACACCGTGGACGCCGTCGCCCTGGACGCGCGCGGCCACCGCGCCGCCCGGCACACCGCGTTCACCACCTACGTGCCGGAGCACCGCTTCATCGGCTACTTCCAGCCCGAGCACCGCTCCACCGTCGGCACCGGCATGATCGTCTCCCTGGACTTCAACCGGCCCGTCACCGACCGGGCCGCCGTCGAACGCGCCGTCCGCGTCACCGCCGAACCGCGCACCGAGGTCGCCGCCCACTGGTTCGGCTCCGGCCGCCTCGACTTCCGCCCGCGCGCGTACTGGAAGTCCGGCACCAGGGTCACCCTCGACCTGCGGCTGCGCGATGTGCGCGGCGCGGCGCGGGCGTACGGGATCCAGCAGAAGAAGGTCTCCTTCACCATCGGCCGCTCCCAGGTCTCCACGGTGGACGCGGCCGCCCACACCATGACCGTCGTACGCGACGGCCGGCGGCTCGCGACGCTCCCCGTCACCGCGGGCGGGCCGGGCAGCGCCACGTACAACGGCAAGCTGGTGATCAGCGAGAAGTACGATGTGACGCGGATGAACGGCGAGACGGTCGGCTTCGGCGGCGAGTACGACATCGACGACGTGCCGCACGCGATGCGGCTGACCCGGTCGGGCACGTTCCTGCACGGCAACTACTGGGCCCCCGCCGGGACGTTCGGCTCCGCCAACACCAGCCACGGCTGCGTGGGCCTCCGCGACGAGCAGGGCGGCAGTCCCACCACCCCGGCCGGCTGGTTCTTCGGGAAGTCGCTGATCGGCGACGTGGTCGAGGTGGTCAACTCGCGGGACGGCGAGGTCGCGCCGGACAACGGGCTCAGCGGCTGGAACATGCCGTGGGAGCGGTGGCGGGCCGGGTCGGCGCTGCGCTGAGCTCCGCGCCGCGGCGGCGGAGCGGACCGTACGATTCACGCCTCCCGGCCGCGCCTCAGTACGCCCGTTCGCACGGCCCTTACCAGCGGCCCCACTTGGGACCGAACGGTGACATTCGAGGAAGGTGATCTGTCAGTGCCCTGTGGTTATCTATCGCCATGCGCGGTGTGGCGCGCTGTGGACATGCCGCGGGGCCGGCCGTTCGAGGGGAGACGACCGCTTTGTATGCGCAGTCGGGATCGGGGAGGCGGCGGCAGGGCCTGTTGGCACTGCTGCTCGGGGCGTTGCTGCTGCTGGTGACCGCGTGCGGCGGGGGCGGCGGCTCGGACGACGGGAAGAAGGCGGGCGCGAAGCTCGGGGACAAGGCCGAGTCGCGGGCCGTGGTGACCATCACGCCCGAGGACGGCACGACCGACGCCGCGACCAGCGGGGCCCTCAAGGTCACCGCCGACAAGGGCACGCTGAAGACCGTGAAGGTCGTCGACTCCAAGGGGAAGGAGGTCGACGGCAGGATAGCCGCCGCCGGGACGGCCTGGACGCCGACCGGACACCTGGGCGCCGCCACCAAGTACACGGTGGACGTCGTCGCGCGGGACGAGGACGGCCGGGAGGCCGCCAAGCACTCGACCTTCACCACGCTCACGCCGAAGAACACCTTCGTCGGCTACTACACCCCGGAGAACGGCTCGACGGTCGGCGTCGGCATGCCGGTCTCGATCAAGTTCAGCCGCGGCATCACCGCCCCGAAGGCCGTCGAGTCGGCGGTCAAGGTGACGGCCGAGCCGTCCGTGCCGGTCAAGGGGCACTGGTTCGGGAACGACCGGCTCGACTTCCGCCCGGAGAAGTACTGGGCGGCGGGGACCAAGGTCACGCTGTCGTTCGACTTCAACGGCATCGAGGGCCGCCCCGGCGTGTACGGCACGCAGACGCGGACCGTGAAGTTCACCGTCGGCCGCTCCCAGGTCTCCACGGTGGACGCGAGCTCCAAGCAGATGACCGTCAAGCGCGACGGCAAGGTCGTCAAGACCATCCCCATCACCTCCGGCAGCCCCTCCAACCCCACGTACAACGGCCAGATGGTGATCAGCGAGAAGTACGACGTGACGCGGATGAACGGCGAGACGGTCGGCTTCGGCGGCGAGTACGACATCAAGGACGTGCCGCACGCGATGCGGCTGTCCAACTCGGGCACCTTCATTCACGGCAACTACTGGTCGGGCGCCGGGGCCTTCGGCTCGGTCAACGCCAGCCACGGCTGCGTCGGCCTCTCCGATGAGCGCGGCGGCGGCGACCCGTCCACGCCGGGGGCCTGGTTCTACAAGAGCTCGCTGATCGGGGACGTCGTGGTCGTGAAGAACTCCAAGGACCGGACCATCCAGCCGGACAACGGCCTCAACGGCTGGAACATGTCCTGGGCCGACTGGACCCGGCGCTGAGGGCGGCGGGGAGCGGCGGAAGGCGGCGGCGCGGTCCCGGCGGCCTGTGACCGAACGCACCGGCGCGGAGGGTGTTAACGGCAGCTAACCTGCTGCCATGACTGTGCATCTTGAGGCCGCCGACGGCGTCGGCACCATCCGCCTGGACCGCCCGCCGATGAACGCGCTGGACGCGGCCACCCAGGACCGGCTGCGCGAGCTCGCCGAGGAGGCGACGCGGCGCGAGGACGTGCGCGCCGTGGTGATCTGGGGCGGGGAGAAGGTGTTCGCGGCCGGCGCGGACATCAAGGAGATGCGGGACATGGACCACGCCGCGATGGTGGCCCGCGCCCGCGACCTCCAGGGCGCGTTCACCGCCGTCGCCCGCATCCCCAAGCCCGTCGTCGCGGCCGTCACCGGGTACGCGCTCGGCGGCGGCTGCGAGCTGGCGCTCTGCGCGGACTTCCGGATCGCCGCCGAGAACGCCAAGCTCGGCCAGCCCGAGATCCTGCTCGGCCTGATCCCCGGCGCGGGCGGCACCCAGCGGCTGGCCCGGCTCGTCGGCCCGTCCAAGGCCAAGGACCTGATCTTCACCGGCCGCCAGGTGCGCGCGGACGAGGCGCTGACGATCGGGCTCGTCGACCGGGTCGTACTGGCCGAGGAGGTGTACGGGCAGGCGCACGCGTGGGCCGCCCGGCTCGCCGCGGGGCCCGCCATCGCGCTGCGCGCGGCCAAGGAGTCCGTCGACGCGGGGCTGGAGACCGATATCGACACCGGGCTGGCCATCGAGCGCGGCTGGTTCGCGGGGCTGTTCGCGACCGAGGACCGGGAGACCGGGATGCGGAGCTTCGTCGAGGACGGGCCCGGCAAGGCCAAGTTCCGCTGAACGCCCGTGAGTTATGGGCAGTGCTCGACGGGCCGTGCTCCTTGCGGGGGAATTATCCCGGGCTTCGACCGGCCTAATTTTTCCGGCCCCCAGACGTTTGGTGATCTTCCATATGCGAAAGGTCACCGCAGGTCAGTGGGGTAGTGCGGGAGATTAACTGCCGTTGGCATATGTCGGGAGGGTTGCGCGGAACGGCGGATTCCGGCCTGATGAATCCCTCCGTTCCACCCCGGAGGGTCATTTTGACGGCCATGATGGTGCCATGGCGGGCTTGGAGGAAATGGGGCAGCCGCAGCCGCGAGCCGCTACGGCCGGGGCGCGGTGGACGCCGGCCGTCGACGAGGATCCGGCGGCCAAGGTGTTCGAGCTGTACGGGGACCCGACGGCCCGGGAGGTGCGGTTGCCCTCGCGTCCCGAGTCCGCCGCCTGCGCCCGCCGGCTGACCCAGTGCGTGGTGCTGCGCAAGTGGGGGATGTCCCCTCAACTCGCCGAGTACGCCGTCCTGTTGGTGTCCGAGCTGGTCGGCAACGCGGTCCGGCACACGGGCGCGCGCTCCTTCGGGCTGCGGATGCACCGGCGGCGCGGCTGGATACGGATCGAGGTCTGCGACCCGTCTCGGGGGCTGCCCTGCCTGATGCCGGTGCAAGAGCTGGACATCAGCGGTCGCGGCCTCTTTCTGGTGGACAAGCTCTCGGACCGCTGGGGAGTGGACCTGCTGCCGCGCGGCAAGACGACCTGGTTCGAGATGCGCGCCGCCGACCGCTGACCCCTGACCGCCGGGCGCCGGGGATGTACTCGCGAACGCCGACGCGGGCGCGGTCGAAAACACCGCTGAAGAACATCACTGAAGAGCACCGCTGAAGAACACGGCTGAAAACGCAGAGGCCCCCATCCGTCGTCATGCGACAGTGCGGGGGCCTCTGCGTGCCGCCGCGGACGAAAGGGGTGTTGTCCACGGCGCTGTGGTCGACCTTGCCCGGGTCAATGGGGGTCGTGAGACCGACTATGGCAGACGGTGCGCTGTCCCGCTAATAGGCGATAGGCGGAAAATACCCCGCTAAAGCGGACAAAACAAAAGTGAATCAAAGGTGACGTGTGACACGAGCCTTGCAAACAATGGGTGAATGGGTATGTGCCCAAGGGAATCAGGTTCCGGCGTGCGGGAGTATGGGGCGCCCGTAGGTGGACACGCCGCCGCCCGGAATGCCCGTGTCCAATTCCCCTCCGTGCCAACGGAATTGCCCTCCGTTACAGGGGTGGGGAAATCGCCGCGCGCCGTGTGGTTCTTGGCGTGGAGTCGTTGAAAGCTCAGCATGGAGGCGCGCCAGTGAGTGGCATGTACCTGCCTGTATCAGCAGCTACGGATTCGGGAGAACGCATGGCAGAGCAAGAGCACCACAGACCCGGCCTGTCCCGCAGGCACCTTCTGCGCGGTTCGACCCTGATCGGCGCCGCCGCCGCGGTCGGCCTCACCGCCGCCCGCATGACCGGCCGCAGCGCGAGCGCCGCGCCGCAGCCCGACCCGGCCTATCCGCCGCTCCACTGGATCCCGGCCAGCCCCGCCAACTACACGGTCTCCAACCGCCCCGCCGCCTACCCGCTCGACTTCGTCGTCATCCACGTCACGCAGGCGACCTTCCCCAAGACGATGAAGATCTTCAAGGACCCGTCCTCGAAGGTCTCCGCGCACTACGCGGTCGCCTCGGCGGACGGGTACATCGGCCAGTTCGTACGCGAGAAGGACGTCGCCTGGCACGCCGGGAACTGGAACTACAACACCCGCAGCATCGGCATCGAGCACGAGGGCTGGGTCGACAAGCCGGAGTACTTCACGGACGCCCTGTACCGCGCCTCGGCGGCGCTCACCGCGGCCATCTGCGACCGGTACTCCATCCCCAGGACCCGCAGCCACATCATCGGCCATGTCGAGGTCCCCGGCACGGACCACACCGATCCCGGCCGGTACTGGGACTGGACCCGGTATATGAGGCTCGTCAACGCGGCCTGAGCCGTGCGGCGCGGCCCGGACGGCGCGGCGCGGCGTGAGCCGTCAACGCCGCCCGGCGGGGCCGGGGTTCCGGGCGGTGTCTCCTCTGCGGCGCCGCCCGGCGCCACTCGCTGCGACGAGGGTCAGCGCCAGCCCCGGCGCTGCGCGCTGGCCCGCCGCCGGCGGTCGTTGCACAGCAGGCACCGGCCCCACCCCGGCGGCAGCGGGTCGTTCTTGTCGCCGAACAGCGGGTCGACGGCCCCTCTCGGATGCTCCGAGCAGCCCGTGGCGCCGCCGCCCGTCCCGAGGGAGCTCGCGGCGGCGAGCGCCCGGCGCAGGGCGTCGACGAGCTGGTCGGCCTCGTGCGCCGCGGGCGCGGATTCGATGGAGAAGGCGATGTCCGAGGCGGTGCTGAGCGCGCTCTGGAGTTCGCGCAGGTCTGCGTAACTCATGCTCCGGAGCGTACGCGCCACCACTGACAACGCCCTATCCGCCGACCGTGACGGCGGCGCCGCCGCTGTCCCCGCTGCTGGCGGCCGGCTGCCCGGCGGGCACGGGGAGGAGCCGGAAGGCGTCGCCGTCGCGCCGTACGAGCCCGGCGGTCGGCGGCGGGAAGTGGCTGCCGAGGAGCAGCGTCCCCGTGCCGGCCAGCTCCGTCAGCAGCCGGGTCCGGGTCCGGGCCGCCTGCTCGGCGTCGATGTCGACGCTGCTGCACAGGTCCGGGTGGGCGAGCTGCACCGGGTGGTGCACGCAGTCCCCGGTGACGACCGCGGAGTGCTCGCCGTCGCGCAGGGCGACCGAGATCTGGCCGGGCGTGTGCCCCGGCGTGGGCAGGAGGGTGAGTCCGGGGACGACCTCCGTGCCGCCCTCGGCCACGTCCACGAGGTCCAGCAGCCCCGCCTCGCGCACCGGGGCGACGGAGTCCTGGAGCATCTGGCGGCGGCTCTCCTCCATGTCGACGCCCGACCAGTAGTCGTGCTCGGTGCGGGAGGTGAGGTAGCGGGCGTTGGGGAAGGTGGGGCGCCAGGAGCCGTCGGCGGCGCGTCGGGTGTTCCACCCGACGTGATCGGCGTGCAGATGGGTGAGGATCACGTAGTCGACGGTCTCGGGGGCGAAGCCGGCGGCGGCGAGCCGGTCGAGGTAGGGCGTGTCGAGGTCGTGCCAGGCGGGATTGGCGCGCGTCTTGTGGTTGCCGATGCCGGTGTCGATCAGTACGCGCAGGCCGCCGATCTCCACGGCGAAGGTATGCACGGCGAGGCGCAGCCCGCCGTCCTCGCCCGCGAACTCCGGTGTCAGCCACGGTGCTTGCGCCGTGACCTCGGGGGTCGCGGCGGGCAGCAGCCAGGGGCCGGTCTCCGGGGGGAGGGCGATCTCGTCGATGCGGTGGACGGTGGTTCCGTCGCCTACGCGCCAGCTGGTCATGAGGGCCTCTCCACTCTTAAAGCTCAATGTTTGCGTTAGTCGACCATGACGTCTAACGTCTCTAAAAGTCAAGAAAGAGCTTTTAGGAAGGACGGGCCGCCCCATGCCCGCTACTCACGATCTGTCCGCCCAGGACCTGGCGCTGCTCGCAGGCCGCGCCGGGCTGCCGCTCCCCGCCGACCGGCTGCCCCTCGTCACGGCGACCGTCAACGGCATCCACCAGGTCGTCAGCGTCCTGCGCGACATCCCCCTCGGCGACACGGCCCCCGCCTTCCCGCCGGCCCCCGCCGCGGTCACCACCCCCGGCCACGCCCCCGCCCCGTGACCACTCTCCCCCCGGTCCCGTAACCACCCCCACGCCGCCCCCGCTCTCGACGCCCGCTGAGGAGCACCCCATGACCGCCGCCACCCAGCCCTTCCAGCTCACCCTCACCGAGGCCGCCCGCGCCATCGCCGACAGGTCCCTCTCCCCGGTCGAGCTCACCGACTCCGTGCTGAGCCGCATCTCCGCCGTCGAGCCGGAGATCAGCGCGTACGCGACCGTCACCGCCGACGCCGCCCGCGCCGCCGCCCGAGAAGCCGAGCGCGAGATAGCCGCCGGCCGCGGCCGCGGCCCGCTGCACGGCATCCCCGTCGGCGTGAAGGACCTGATCGACACCGCGGGCGTCGCCACCGCCGCGGGCTCCCGCGTACGGGCCGGCCGCGTACCCGACACGGACGCCACCGTCATGGCGCGGCTCCGCGCCGCCGGCGCGGTCCTCGTCGGCAAGACCCACACCCACGAGTTCGCCTACGGGACCATCACGCCCCAGACCCGCAACCCCTGGTCGACCGGCCATGTGCCCGGCGGCTCCAGCGGCGGCTCGGCCGCGGCCGTCGCCGCCGGGGCGGCCACCTTCGCGCTCGGCACCGACACCGGCGGCTCCATCCGCATCCCCGCCGCCCTCACCGGCGTCGTCGGCCTCAAGCCGACCTTCGGCCTGGTGTCCCGGCAGGGCGTCGCCCCGCTCTCCTGGTCCCTCGACCACGTCGGCCCGATCACCCGCTCGGTCCGCGACACCGCCACGGTCCTCGCCGCGCTCGCCGGCCCCGACGACCCGCGGGACACCGCCGGCCCGGCCGGCTCCGGTCAGCAGTCGCAGGACTACGGGCGCGACCTCGGCCGGGACCTGCGGGGGCTGCGCGTCGGCGTACCGGTCAACTTCTTCTTCGACCGGGTGCAACCCGAGGTCGAGGAGGCCGTCCGGCACGCCATCGACGCCCTCACCGGACTCGGCGCGACCGCCGTGCCCGTACGTATTCCGATGGCCGAGTACGTCCACGCCGCCCAGTGGGGCCTGCTGGTGCCCGAGGCCACGGCCTACCACCAGGAGACCCTGCGCGCGGTCCCGGAGCTGTACTCGGAGGACGTACGGCTGCTGCTCGAAGCCGGGGAGTTCATGCCCGCGACCGACTACATCCGGGCCCAGCGCGCCCGGACCCTGATGCGCGACGGCTGGCACGAACTGCTCAAGGACGTCGACGTCGTCGCCGCTCCCACGGTCACCTCCACCGCCGCGCGCGCCGACGAACCGCTGCTCCACTGGGCCGACGGCAGCGAGGAGCCGGTGTCCGAGAGCTACGTACGCCTCTCCGCCCCCGCCAACCTCACCGGCCTGCCGTCCCTCTCCGTCCCCGTCGGCCGCGACGCGCAGGGCCTGCCCATCGGCATGCAGCTCATCGGCAGGCCGCTGGAGGAGGCGACCCTCATCCGGTTCGGCGGCGCGTACGAGCAGGCGCACCGCCCCGCGCCGGAGCTGGCGCCCCTCTGACCCCGCCGGGGCCGGGCCTCTCCAAACGGGCCCCGCTAACCCCGCCGGGACCGGGCCTCTCCAACGGGCCCCGCTAACCCCGCCGGGACCGGGACCCGCTAACCCCGCCGGGGCTCCGCGCGGCGGGACAGCAGGTCGGCCACCAGCTCCCGCGCGTACTCGGCCGTCAGCGGGCTCGGGCGGAACAGGATGCGGTACATCATCGGCGCCACCACGTGATCCATCGCGTACTCCAGCTCCGGCACCGCCTCGCCCCGCTCGGCGGCCCGGCCGAAGACCACCGCCAGCTGCTGCGCCGCGTACTCCGAGCACTGCCCGGCATTGCCGCCGTCCGGGTCGCCGATCAGGGCGTCCCGGATATAGGCGCGTCCGGGCGGGGACGCCATCTCGTCCAGGAACAGCTCCGCCCACGCGTCGAGATCGTCCCGCAGCGACCCCAGGTCCTCCGGCGGGCCTTCCGGCCGCAGCCGCTCGACCGCCACATCGGACAGCAACTCGCCGATGTCGCCCCACCGCCGGTACACCGTCGAGGGCGTGACGCCCGCACGGGCGGCCACCATCGGCACGCTCAGCCCGTCCCGCCCCTGCTCCTCGACCAGCTCCCGGACAGCCCGGTGGACCGACTCCTGCACCCGCGCACTCCGGCCTCCGGGCCGCACGGCTCCTCTCGCGCTCATCCGCCTACCGTAGCGCGAGCCCGTTCGAACCGGTCGCGGCCACGGGACAGTTCGACCACCGGGGCCGGATAGCCGGCCGGGGCCCCGTCCCCGTGCTCCGCCAGCCGCCACGGCTCATGGATGTACCGGTCCGGGACCTCCGCGAGCTCCGGCACCCACCGGCGTACGTACGTACCGCGCGGGTCGAAGCGCTTGCCCTGCACCACGGGGTTGAGCACCCGGTTCGGCCGGGTGTCCGTGCCGGTGCCCGCCACCCACTGCCAGTTGAGCTGATTGTTGGCGATGTCCCCGTCCACCAGGAGGTCCAGGAAGTGCCGGGCGCCCACCCGCCAGTCCGTGTACAGCGTCTTGGTCAGGAAGCTCGCCGCCAGCATCCGGCCCCGGTTGTGCATCCACCCCTCGTGGAGCAGCTGCCGCATCGCCGCGTCCACCAGCGGGTACCCCGTACACCCCGTCCGCCACGCGTCGATCTCCCCGGCGTCCTCGCGCCACCGGTCGCCCCTCGGCCGGTAGTCGGCCGCGGACGTCTCGGGCCGGGCCGCGAGCACTTGGTGGTGGAAGTCCCGCCAGGCGATCTGCCGTACGAACGCCTCGGCGCCGGGCCCCGACGTCCGCCGCGCCCGCTGCACCGCCTCGGCCGCCGACACCGCGCCGAAGTGCAGATACGGCGAGAGGCGGGAGGTGGCGTCGCCCGCCAGGTCGTCGTGGCCCGCCTCGTACCGGGCCAGGCCGCCGGAACACCACGCGGTCAGCCGCCGCCGGGCCTCCGTCTCGCCGCCCCCGGCCAGCCCCGCCGAGACCCCGGTGACCTTCGCGCGGGACGGCAGCGACTCGCTCGCCACCTCGTCGGGCACGCGCACCGTGCGCGGGGCGCCCACAGCCGCCCGTACGCCCTCCTGGCTCCAGCGCCGGAAGTACGGCGTGAACACGGCGTAGTGGTCGCCGCCGGACGGCGTCAGCCGGCCGGGCGCGATGGCCGTCACCACCGCGTCGTGCACCACCAGCTCGCAGCCGGTCCCCTCCAGCGCGTCCCGCAGCCGCTCCTCGCGCCGCAGCGCGTAGCGGCTCACCCCGGCCGCGATGTGCAGCCGCCTCGCCCCCGCGGACGTCGCGACGGAACACGCCCGGTCCACCACGTCGCCGCGGCGGAGCACCAGGCGGCCGCCGCGCGAGCGGAGCGAGGCGTCGAGATCGGCGAGGCAGTCGGCGAGGAACGCGCGGCGGTTCGGCGCGTCGAACCCGGCGTCGCGCACCCCGTCGTCCGCCACGAACAACGGGACGACCTGGTCGGACTCGCGCAGCGCGGCGCGCAGCACCGGGTTGTCGTGGACGCGCAGGTCGGAGGTGAACAGCACCACGGAAACACTCACGCGAGCGGGCTCCTTGCATGGGGGGAGAAAGGGGGATTGCGGGGAATCGCGCGGCTCGGGGCCCGCTGATGCTGCCATATGCCGGGCCGGGGAACGGTGAGGCGGGGCGGGGCCAGGGGGCGCGTACCGGGGCGCGTAAGAGGAGCGCGAGCGTCCTGCCGCGATCCGTGGTCCTAGGACTCCGCGTCAGCGGATTCGGCGGCGCGGGCGATGTTGCGGGCCATGCCGCCGAAGACCAGGGCGTGGAACGGCGCCACGCTCCACCAGTAGGCGTGCCCCAGCAGCCCCCGCGGGTGGAAGAGCGCCCGCTGCCGGTAGAGCGTCCGCCCCGCGTCGTCCTCGTCCACGTACATCTCCAGCCACGCCAGCCCCGGCAGCCGCATCTCGGCGCGCAGCCGCAGCAGCCGCCCGCGCTCGATCTCCTCGACGCGCCAGAAGTCCAGCGAGTCCCCGACCCGCAGCCGCTGCGCGTCGCGGCGCCCGCGCCGCAGCCCCACCCCGCCGACCAGCCGATCGAGCCAGCCCCGTACGGCCCAGGCGGGCGGGAAGGAGTGCCAGCCGTTGTCGCCGCCGATGCTCTCGATGACCCGCCACAGCTGGTCCCTGCCGGCGTCGACGGTACGTTGGCGCCGGTCGGTGTAGAGGCTGCCGCCGGCCCAGCTGGGGTCCGTGGGCAGCGGGTCGCTGGGCGCGCCGGGCACGGACGCCGACGACCAGCGGGTGCTGACCTGCGCGTCCCGTACCCGCTGGAGCGCCAGGGACAGGGCCTCGTCGAAGCCGAGGGGCGTGCCGGGGGGATCGGACACGTACCGCGCGATGTCGTGCTCGGCGCACACCACCTCGTGACGCAGCGACTCCGCGAGCGGCCGGGCGATGGACCGGGGCACGGGGGTGACCAGGCCGACCCAGTAGCTGGACAGCCCCGGCGAGAGCATCGGCACGGGCATGATCAGACGGTTCCGCAGCCCGGCCACGGCCGCGTACCGGCGCATCATCTCCCGGTAGGTCAGGACCTCCGGGCCGCCGATGTCGAAGGAGCGGGCGACGTCGTCGGGCATGGTCGCGCTGCCGACGAGATAGCGCAGGGCGTCCCGGACGGCGATCGGCTGGATGCGGGTGCGCACCCAGCTCGGGGTGACCATCACCGGCAGCCGTTCGGTGAGGTAGCGCAGCATCTCGAAGGAGGCGGAGCCGGAACCGATGATGACGGCGGCGCGCAGCACGGTGGCCGGCACGCCGGAACCGAGGAGGATGCGGCCCACTTCGGCGCGCGAGCGCAGGTGGGGGGAGAGCTCCCCGTCGGGGACGCCCGCCGGAGTGAGGCCGCCGAGGTAGACGACGCGCCGCACGCCCGCCGCGCGCGCCTGCTCGCCGAAGATACGGGCGGCCCGGCGGTCGGTCGCCTCGAACCCGGAACCGGTGCCGAGCGCGTGCACCAGGTAGTACGCGACCTCGACGCCGCGCAGCGCGGCGCCGATCGAATCGGCGTCGGTGACGTCGCCGCGTACGGTCTCGACCTGATCGGCCCAGGGGTGGTCGCGCAGCTTCTCCGGGGACCGGGCGAGGCAGCGCACCCGGTGCCCGGCCGCCAGCAGCTCGGGCACGAGCCGGCCGCCGATGTAGCCCGTGGCGCCTGTCACCAGGCAGCGCCGCGATCCGCCGTCGCTCATGGTCTCGTCTCGTCTCGTCTCCGCCGTGTGTCCACGTGGCCTCTGGGCGCGCTCGCCCCGATGCCTTACGTGCCCACCGTCCCCCGGCGAAGGCGTTTCCGCCTCTCGGGCGGCCGCACTCCGCGACTGAGTGTCGCGCCGCGTGCGCCCGGGCCCTTCCCGAAGCGGTGAGCCCGCGAGGGGAAGGGCCCGGGGCCTGGCTCGGCGCCTGGCTCGGCGCCTGGCTCAGGAGAAGACGACCGAACGCACCTTCAGCCGCTCGGAGCCGCCGCCGGTGTGCGGACGCAGGGAGAAGTACTCCCCGCCCGCGCAGTTGGCGTGCAGGAAGACCGTGGCCGTCCGGTCGGTCCGGTTCTTCGGCGAGTGGCCGGGCGGCAGGGTGTCGGAGCCGACGCCGTGCAGGTTGATGCACTTGCCGCTGCGCGGGTTGTTGAGGAACCCGACGACCTCGTACCCCTCGGTCGTCTTGTACGTGTACCGGAACTGCCCCTCTGCGGCGGACGCGGAGCCGGGCACGGCGGCGAGCAGCGCGAGTCCACTGACGACGGCGGCCGTGAAGGTTCGAAAACGCACGAGGGCAACCCCTTTGATTCGAGGCGGGTATATGGCTCCTCGACGTTGCCCAAGCTCGTGTCCCGAAAGCCCTGCCTCACCCGAAAGGACCAAGCAGAATCGTCCCTGCTCACCCGTATGGCCCACCCAAGCCGGCTTCCCACGGCTCCCTGGCGGCCGCCCACGCGAAACGCTCGACCGGGAAGTCCAGTCGAGCGTTTCGCCGAGTCGCCGAGTCGCCGAGTCGCCGAGTCGCCGAGTGCGGTGCCAATCGTTCACGCGGTGGCGGCGGTTTCAGCGAGTCATGGAACCTTCGGTCTTCAACTTCGCTATGAACGATCCCCACGCCTCCGCGCCGAAGACGAGGGCGGGGCCGGAGGGGGCTTTGCTGTCCCGTACGGGCACGAGCCCCCGCACACCCTCACCGATCTCCACGCACTGACCGTTGCCACTGCTGTAGCTGCTCGTGCGCCACGTCAATTCGGACAGGTCGTACTTCATTCCACGCACCTTCTCCCTTAGTCTCGCGCCTCTGCAACCTTAACCAGCAGGTCAGCGCTTTCGTTCGGGGCCAAGGCGACCGCCTGCAGATGCTCGAACATCGACTTGTAGCGACGCATCTCGGCCTCGGACTCCAGGAAGAGATCGCCGGCCGGAGTGTCCACGTAGACCAGCTCCGGATCGGTGGCGTCCGGAAAGTCCATGTGCACAAAGCCGCCTGGCATCCCGGCGTGGGCCCCTTTATCGAAAGGGATCACTTGGATGGTGATGTTCGGCGCATCCATGAGCCTGAGCAGATGCCGCGCCTGTTCTCCTATGACTTCACGGCCACCGACCATGCGACGGATGGCGGCCTCGTCCACGATCGCCCACAGTTGCAGAGGAAGCTCCTTGGTGAGCAACGCCTGCCGCTCCATACGAGCTTGCACCCGCTGGTCGACTTCCTTCTCGCTGGCCTTCGGCAGTACACCTTTGATGACCGCACGGGCGTAACCCTCGGTCTGAGCCAGGCCGGGGACGAAGAGCGACTCGTAATTGCGCACCGTACGGGCTTCGGCCTCGAAGCCGATGTAGGCGGTGTATTCCTCGGGCAACTCCGAGTGGTACGGCCGCAGCCAGCCTTGGTCATTGGCTCCGCGGTGGGCCGCGAGCAGATCTTCTCGCTGGTCTTCGGTCGCCTCGTAAAGATCGAGGAGGGCGATGAGTGTTCGCTTCTGCGGCCGAGCCCGCGCGTGCTCGACGCGGTAGATCGTCGCTTCGTTGATGCTCGTCCGCGCCGCCACCTCCTCCCGCGTCAGACCTGCGTCCGCCCGGAGCCGACTGATGCCTGCGGCCAGGCGACGCAGTCTGACGGTAGGCGGGCGCTGTTGCTTGTCCGACATGGTGCGTCCCTTCGCTGTCTCGGTAGTACCCGTGAGTCTGGGTGACCACCACACCGCCCTCAATCTACTCCTAATGCACGGACGTACTTTGCAAGGCTTGCATTCTCCTGGTGTGCGAGAGCATGCTGAGCGCGGCAGTCACACACCGTTGCCGCATGTGACGGGAGGGTGATCGCGATGCTCCACCATGCGCTCCAAGGGGATAGCTATGTCCGTACGCGCCAGGTCAGCAGTGGAGACCCCAACGCCCGCAGTGGCGATCGAGGTTGAGTACTGGTTCGCGCCGCATCGAAGAAGCCCGGGGCTGGCTCGCGCGGCCCTTCGGAACCGGCTCCAGGAGTGGGGTATCGGGGGCGAAGTCGCGGACGCGGCCGAGCTGTTGCTGTCCGAGCTGGTCGCCAACGCCGTGAAGGCGTCGGCGGAGCCGGGTGGTGCGGGGCGGGACGTCGGCGTTCGGTTCACGCTGGCGGCAGGGCGACTGCGGGTGGAGGCGGTGGACGGTGGTGACGGGTGGCCGGTGCTCAACCAGGCGGAGGGCGACGACGAATGCGGGCGTGGTTTGGCGGTGGTGGCCGCGTTGGCCGACGCGTGGGGCGTCGCGCCGCACGAGGCCGGAAAGGCCGTCTGGGCGGAGCTGACGGTTACGAACTCGGCGGTGCCGTGAGCGGGTGCGCCTCGCCCGTGCACCACCCCCGGCTCACCCGCGAGATCCGCGTACTGGCGTTGGCGTATCTCCCCAACGGCCGTACCGTGCCGCTTGGTTGTTCCCTGGCGAAGTCGCCGAGGCTGGCGATGCGGTGTGTGCTGAACCGGGTCGCGGACATGGCTGACCAAGTTCACGAGGGTTCGGTGTGGCCGGGCTGGGGGCTGCCGGCCGACTCGCTCGCATACGAGCGGGCTCTCGACCGGTTGGCGGCCGGGTTCGCGTACGCCTTCGAGGTCACGGACGACGACGGTACCCAGTACGTCGTCAGCGCCGCGCCGACGCCGTCGCGGAGAGGCCCCCGGCCGGGAGCCCCGGAACTCCTGCAGGAGTGACTTCAGGCGTCGTCGCCAGCAGGTGAGCCAAGGCCCCCGCGCGTACGGGGTAGGGGCGTTCGCGGGGCAGGAGTCGTCGCGCGGCGGCCAGGTCCCCTTCCCGTACGTGCGCGTGGACCGTATGGGCGAGCGGGGTGACGTCGGTGATGGAGACGGTCCACTCGTCGGCGTAGCGGCGCGCGGCTTCGCCGGTGAGTCCGAGTTGGAGCGACCGGTGGGGGAGCGGCCGGAGGCGCAGGTCGCGTTCGGGGTCCCATTGGACCCGCGCCGGGGCCTGTTTCAACTGGCTTTTCCACGCCGCGTGGTCGGCGTGGAGGCCCTGTTCGTAATGGGACAGGAAGGCGTTTTCCAGCGCCCATTCGAAGCCCTCACGGGCGATCTCCACGGCGAGGACGGTTTCCTGGGATTCTTTGGCGCCCCATCCGCAGCGGTACATCATCCACAGGAATGACGGTTTGATCCACGTCATCCGGTCCCGTTTCCACGCCGCGGGAAATCGGCCGTCCCGCGCCGACGGCAGGCCGATTTCCGGCGCGTACGCCTGATAGACGGTGACCGTTGCACCTGTGTACTGCGCTCGAATCCGGTACTTGGGTTCTTCCACGAAGATCAGGGTGGGCGCGTTGTTCCGCGTACGCCATCGAATTTCCCCGACGCGAGGCCGAAGGGACTACCGCGACCCCTCGGCGAACGAACCCCTCAGCCCGTGACCCGTTGGCGATGGGCGCCGCGGGCGGTGGAGGCGTGGCGGGTGGTGGGGGTGGGGCCGGGGGTGAGGTCGAGTTGGCGGATGAGCTGGTGGAAGCAGAGCAGTACGGTCACGGGCGGCAGCCCGGCCACGATGATGCCGGCGGGGGTGGTCGGGGCGTGGATGATGCACAGGGCCATGGCGATGGCCGCGAAGAGGATGATGACGCACCAGGAGTGGACGGTGCGGCGCCGGTAGGCGCGGGCGCGCAGGATCGAGAGGGTGGCGGCGAGCCACGGCCCGTACACGAGCAGCGGCCACAGCAGCGCGACGCCGCCCGGCGCGACGCCGCTGGCGAGGCCGTGCAGCGCGGGGTACGACGCCGCGGCGCCGAGGATGCCGACGGCGGCCACGAGCACCGTGGTCAACAGGACGGAGACGAGGCTGAGCAGCCGCTTCCAGGTGTAGCCGCCCTTGCCGAAGCTGTCGCCCTTGCCGACGCGGCGGAACGGCAGCCGGGCGGCCTTCCGGTGGCTGTGCGGGGCGGTGGCGTACGGGGCTGTGGCGTACGGGGCGGCTGCGTACGGGGCGGTGTCCGGCCCGGCGTACGGAACGTCGGCCGCTACGGGCGGCTGTTCCGCGGCGCTGAGCAGATCGGCGATCTCGGCGTCCAGGTAGGTGCCGTTCGTCGCGGCGATCGCGTCGCAGGCATCGGCCAGGCTCTCGTGCGAGGCCGTGCCGTTGAAGAGGCCGGTGAAGAGGGGGCCGTCGCCCAGGCCGTACCGCGGCTCGGAGGCCCGGTGCGGATCGGCGGGCGAGGGTTGGAACAAAGGGGAGGCGTTGGGGTCGTACACGGTGACTCCGTGCTGTGAGGAAGCGGTGCGGACCGGGACCGGTTCGCTCAGACCATGGCCGGCAGGGGCCGGTGCGCGGGCGGTGGGCCCGCGGGCGGGCGGGGGTCCGCGGTGAAGGTCTGCTCCCACAGAGCGGCCCCGATGCGGTCCAGTTCGGCGAGCAGGCGCTTCAAAAGGTCGGCGGAGTGCTCAAGTTGGACCTCTTGGCCATCGCATTCCAGGCAGGCGGAGGGGGTTTGGCCGGTCCGGGAGGGAGTGGCGGTCGGCTTGAGGAGCCACTTGCCCATGCGGCGAGTGGGCTGAGCATACGGAGAGGAGGCGCGGGCCATATCGGTCATAACCACTGAAACGACGACCAACGGAGGTTAGATACCGGCCATTCGGCTCAATTCGATAATGTCTTGCGTGCCTCTGTGGGCTGCTGCGTGCTGCTGTGGGCGTCCGCGGACGTCCGCGTACGTACGCGTGCCTCCCTGCGGGCCAGTGCTCGGCGGCGGGGGCTCAAGCCTTCTGCGCCGCGTCCGCCCCTGCTCCTGACCTTGGCCCCGGCTCAGCCCCCGCCCCTGCCCCGGTCTCCGCCGCGTCGAGCACGGCGGAGGCGGCGATGCGTGCCTGGTCGGCGGCGTCCGCACCCAGGAGCGCGGACGTCACCATGGCCCCTTCCATCAGTACGTGCATGCGCTCGCCGATGGCCCGCGGGTCGGCGTAGTCCTCGGCGAGCCCGACCAGGTAGTCGCGGAACAGCGTCTTGTGCTCCTGCACCGCCTCGGTCACCAAGGGGTGGCTGTCGCGTCCGTTCCCGCCGAGTTCGGCCCAGGCGTTGACGAAGGCGCAGCCCCGGAAGCCCGGCGCTTCGATGGTTCCCCGGAGGTCGTCGAACGCCGCGAGCAGGCGCGCCCGTGAGCCTTCCGAGGCCGGGGCGGCCCGCTCGACGGCCTCGGCCAGCCGCGCGCGCAACTGCTTTCCGTGCGCCTGGAGATAGGCCGCCGCGAGGTGGTGCTTGGACGGGTAGAGCTTGTAGAGCCGCGCCAGCGACACCTCCGAGCCGTCCCGGACCTCGGCCATCCCCACCGCGGTGATGCCGCGCTGGTAGAAGAGTTCGTCGGCGGTCTCCAGTACGCGCGACCGCGCCTCGTCGTCGTCCACCCTCAACCTCGGAACCCTTCCGTACTAGAACGCTGGTTCTAGTGTACTGGCGCGGGTCGTAGGGTGAACCATTCGCCGGGCGTCGTGACGAGCGGAACCATCCCGAGCTCGGTCGCACGCTCCTCGAAGCGCTCGACCGCCCGCGGGGTCTCGATATAGATCGGCGGCTTGTGCAGCGTCCCGTAATGGATGGGGACGGCGGTGTGCGCGCCCAGGATGTTCGCCGCGACCGCCGCCTCCTCCGGCAGCATGGCGGCAGCGAACGGGCTCGGCGGCTGAAGGTGGGGGAGCTCCACTATCGCGCCGTTGATGGGCACGAACGCGATGTCCACGGGGCCGAACCGGCGCGCGATCGCCCACCAGAACCCATGGAACATCGTGTCCCCGCCGTGGAAGACGCGGACGCCGTCGCACTCGACGATCCAGCAGATCTGCGGATCCCCCAGCCCGTCGATCGACGGGCCCGCGGCGACGCGGAACGGCCCCACGGTCCGTTCCTCCCACGGTCGCACGACCTCCGTCGCGATCTCGTGCTCGCGGAACAGATCCTCCGCCTCGCAGGTCCACTTCAGATCGTCCCCCGAACCGGGGAACGGCTCGGGCCGGTAGACCGGCGCCCCCTCGGCCAGCGCCTTCCGGATCGCCACCGGGTCCGCGTGGTCCGTATGCAGGTGCGTCACCAGCGCCGCAATCGCCTCTCCGGGGCGGGACGCCGCGGGGAACTTCTCCTTTGAGAACAGCGGCGAAGCGTCCTCGATGAGGTCGATGACCAGCGTCTGCCCCTCGTGTTCGAGCTCGACGCCCGCCCATCCCATACGTCGCAGTCGCACTGCTACTCCTCTGCGGTGAGCCGAAAACGGGCGTGCCGAAGGTCGACAGGCCCTGAGAATGGCCGTTCTTAGAACGGTCATTCTGACCCTAGCAGAATGACTGTTCTAGCTCTGGGTGGAGGGAAGCACCCCGGCCTGCGGACATACGGGCCTACGGACATACGGGCCTACGAGGCTCTGGACCTACCGGCCTACGATGAGCGGCATGCCGCCCGACGCCGCCTTCACCTCTGCCTTCACCTCCACCCCCACCTTCACCACCTCCGTATGGCCGGTCCTGCACTACGACGACACGAGTGCGGCGCTGCGCTTCCTGACCGACGTGCTGGGCTTCGCGGAGGCGGTCGCCGTGTCGGACGACCACGGCGGCATCGGCCACGCCGAACTGCGCCGGCCCGGCGGCGAGATCCTCCAACCACCGCACGCGACCGAGTTCGGTTCGGGCGCTCGGGCATACGCGTTCACGGTGAGCGACCCGGAGGGCAACCTGTGGACGTTCGGCGCCTATCGGGGGACGGAAGCAGTCCATAGCGAAGGCCGGGTGCGATGAGGAAGCGAACTCTGCGGTTCGGCTTGTACGCAGACGCTCAGGGTGCGGCCTGGGTCAGGGAACTCGTCGACGGGGCCGTGGCACCCCGAAATGCCCGCGTCCTCAGGCAAGACGTTGCGCGTACTTGCGCTGACGGCGACCTGACGACAGCTGAAATGTACGACTTCCTGGCGGAACAGTGGGCCGTCGAGCACCCTGGTCAGGACAGCGGCGAGCGGGAAGCGGTTGAACTGCGCGTCCACTTGGCGTGTTCCCTGCGGACATGGCGGGCGATCCGCAAGTCCCTGATCAAGGCTTTGTGCCCGGAAGGCGCCGCGCCCCACACCTGCCGCGTCCCCTGGTGCGCTCTCTGATCCGGCGCCGACCGGGGACCCCCGTGAGGTCCCCGGTTCCCTGAACGTCGCGGTCAGGGCCCGAGCCGGATTTCCCGGCCCTGCCAGCGTTGTCGGAGCCAGCGGTCGTGGCTGGCCAGGACGATCGCGCCGGGGGCAGGGCCAGGGACGGCGCCGGGGCCCGGGCCCAGGGCCGCTTCCAGTTCGTCGCACAGGCGGGGTGAGAGGTGGTTGGTGGGTTCGTCGAGGAGCAGCAGTTGGGGCGGGCGCGCTACCAGCAGGGCGAGGGCCAGGCGTCGGCGTTGGCCGGTTGAGAGGCGGCCGACTGGTTTGTCGAGGTCGGTCTCGTACATCAGGCCCAGGGAGGCCAGTGGTACCGCCTCGGCGCGTCGGGGGCCCAGCGCTTGCTCGTACGTGTCCCGGGCGGAGCGGTCCGGGCGGTCGAAGGCGGTGTCCTGGGTGAGGAGGCCCACGGTCAGTCCGGGCCTGCGCCGCATGTCGCCCTCGGGGGTGAGGCGCCCGGCCAGCGCGGCCAGCAGGGTCGACTTGCCGGTTCCGTTGCCGCCGGTGACCAGGAGGCGGTCGGTCGCCGAGATGTCCGTGCTCAGCGGTGCGAGACGGCCCCGTACCCGTACGGCTTCGAGGGACACCAGCGGGGCGTCGCCCTCGGCCGCGGGTGCGGCGAGCGCCGGGCTCCCGAACCGCAGGGGCTTCGGGGGCTCGGCGACCTGGGAGCGTTCCCGTTCTTCCAGGCGGCGGGCGGCGTTCCGTACGCGCCGGGAGATCTGGTGCTGTACCCGGCCGGCGCGGCGGCCGTAGCCCATCTTCTCGTTGTCGCGCGGGCCCCGGTCCGGTGCGACGCGGTGCGCGGTGGTCCCGGCGGAGACCCGTAGCGCGGTCAGTTCTTCCTGCTCCTCGGCCCAGCGCCGTTCCCAGCGGTCCCGCTCGGCGTGTTTCTCGGCCAAATAGGCGCTGTAGTTGCCGCCGTAGCGGACCGGGCCGTTCACCGCTGGATCGAGATCGATCAAATCCGTGCACACCGCGTCCAGAAAGGCCCGGTCGTGGCTGGCCAGCACGACGACGCCGGGCAGGGCGCGTACCTGTTCCTCGATGAAGGCGGCGGCACTGTCGTCGAGGTGGTTGGTCGGCTCGTCCAGCAGGAGCGCGGCGGGCCGCCGGATCAGCAGCGCTGCGAGCGCGAGCCGACCGCGCTGACCACCGGACAGCGAGCCCAGGGTCCGGTCCGTTCGGTCTGCCCTGTCTGCCCTGCCTGTCCGGTCCGTTCGGTCGGGTCCGGAGAGGCCGAAAGGTCCGAAAGGTTGGAAGGGGGCGAGGCCGAGGCCGTCGAGTACGAGCGCGGCGCGCCGTTCGGCGTCCCAAGCCTCCCGCACCTGGGCCCGTTCGAGCCGCGCGCCGTACGCGTCGAGCAGGCCGGCGTACTCGGGCGCGTCCTGAGGGGTCCGCGCGAGCCGCTCGCCCAGCCGTTCCAGCTCGGCGAGGTCCTCCCGGGCCTCGTACAGGGCGTCGTCGAGTACGTCGGCGACCGTCGCGCCGGCGTCGTACGGCATCTCCTGATGAAGAAAGCCCAGGTCGGGCGGGCGCGTGACGCTGCCGGAGTCGGGTTCGTCCGTACCGGCCAGCAGGCGCAGCAGGGTCGACTTGCCGACGCCGTTCTCCCCGATCAGCCCGATGCGGCGGCCGGGCGAGGCGGTCAGGGAGACGCCGTCGAGCACCCGCCGGCCGCCGAGGGTGTGGACCAGGTCATGGGCGAGCAGAGCATGGGCGAGCAGAGCGCGGTGGGGTTGCTGAGGCATGGGGGCGTCCGTCCAACGTGTTCGGGTTCGGCCCGCGGGGCGGCGCGCCTCGGGCGCGGGCCACATCGACACGCCGGCGGCTCACACCTCAGGGGCCCCCGTCTCCGTCAGCTCGCCGGCGGCCAGCCGCAGCCACCGGTTCACGCCGATCTCGCGCAGGAACCGCTCGTCGTGGCTGACCACCACGAAGGCCCCCTGGTAGGAGTTCAGGGCGCTCTCCAACTGCCCCGCGCTGACCAGGTCGAGGTTGTTCGTCGGTTCGTCGAGGAGCAGCAGGTGCGGGGCCGGTTCCGCGCACAGCACACAGGCCAGGGTGGCGCGCAGCCGCTCGCCTCCGGAGAGCACCCCGACGGGCAGATGCGCGCGGGGTCCGCGGAAGAGGAAGCGGGCGAGCAGGTTCATCCGCTCCGCCTCCGGCCGCTCGGGGGCGTAGTCGGCGAAGTTCTCGGCGACCGTACGATCCGGGTCCAGCAGGTCCAGGCGCTGCGAGAGGTAGGCGATACGGCCATCGGCCCGCTTGACCTCGCCGCCGACCGCCGTCAGGCCGCCGCTGCCCGCCGTCAGGCCGCCACCGCCCGCGGTCAGGTCGTCGCTGCCCGCCGTCAGGCCGCCACCGCCCGGTGTCGGGTAGCCGCTGCCCGTGGTCAGGTCGCTGTCGGCCGGTGTCCGGTCGCCGCCGGCCGGTGTCAGGTCGTCGCTGCCCGGTGTCAGGTCGCCGTTGAGGAGGCGCAGCAGCGTGCTCTTGCCGGCGCCGTTGGGGCCGGTCAGCGCGATGCGCTCGGGGCCCCGGACGGTCAGGTCGACGCCCTCGCCGGCGAACACGTCCTTGTCGCCGAGGCGGACGCGGAGCCGCTCGCCAAGGAACAGGTTGCGCCCGGCGGGCACGTTGGTGTCCGGCAGGTCGAGCGTGATGCGCTGCTCCTCGCGCAGCGCACGCCCGGCCTCGTCCAGCCGGGCCTTCGCCTCGCCGACCCGGCCCGCGTGCATCTGGCCCGCGCGGCCCGCGGACTCCTGCGCGCCGCGCTTCATGTTGCCCGCGAAGATACGGGGCAGACCGGCGCTCTTCAGGTTGCGGGCGGCGTTGCTCTGCCGGCGGTCGGCGCGCTCGCGGGCCTGCTGCATCTCCCGCTTCTCCCGCTTCAGCTCCTGCTCGGCGTTGCGCACGTTCTTCTCGGCGACTTCCTGCTCGGCGCGCACCGCCTCCTCGTACGCGGTGAAGTCGCCGCCGTACAAGCGCAGTTCGCCGCGGTCGAGTTCGGCGATACGGTCCATGCGGTCGAGCAGGGCGCGGTCGTGGCTGACCAGGAGGAGACAGCCGGTGAAGTCCTCCAGGGCGTCGTAGAGCTTGTGCCGGGCGTCGTGGTCGAGGTTGTTGGTGGGCTCGTCCAGCAGCAGCACGTCGGGCCGCTTCAGCAGCTGGGCGGCGAGGCCGAGGGAGATGACCTGGCCGCCGCTGAGGGTGCTCAGGCTGCGGTCCAGGGCGAGGCCGGCCAGGCCGAGGCGGTCGAGCTGGGCGCGGGTGCGTTCCTCGATGTCCCAGTCGTCGCCGATCGTGGTGAAGTGCTTCTCGTCGACGTCCCCGGACTCCACGGCGTCGATGGCCCGGATGACCGCTGCGACGCCCAGCACCTCGGCGACCGTGAGATCGCCGGTCAGGGGCAGGCTCTGCGGGAGGTAACCGAGGGTCCCGGCCACGGAGACCGACCCGGCGCCGGGCCGCAGCTCACCGGCGACGAGTTTGAGCAGCGTGCTCTTGCCGGCGCCGTTGGGCGCGACGAGACCCGTGCGGCCGGAGCCGACGGTGAAGGACAGGCCCTGGAAGACGGGGGTGCCGTCGGACCAGGAGAAGGACAGGTTCGAGCAGACGACGCAGGCGTCGGACATGGAGGCGACCTCGTGGGGAGGGGGCAGCGCAGACACGTCTGCCCCGGCGTCAGACAGGGGAAGAGGGGACGACAGCGAGGCCACGACGGCGGCGCTTCCGCGCACCGGCCGGTGGCCTGTCGGGTCCGGGTATCACCCGGAGATGTCGTCGTCCACCACCATGTCTGGGCTCCTCAGCACGTAATCAAGGTCAAAACCAAGGTCAAGATCAAGGTCAAAACCAAGGTCATTGCCAGCGTAACAGCAGGGGGTGTCGGAGAGGAGGTGTCGGAGCGGGGGCGGAGGAGAGGGGGTGGAGGAGGGGACGGAGCGCGGGCGCGATCCCCCACGCCGGCCGACCAACTCGTCGTCCGGCTCGTCGTTCGGCTCGCCGCCCGGCGGTGTGCTCAGCGGTCGCGGGCCGTCGGAGCCGACGACCGGTGGAGGGGCGGCGGCGGGTTCCCGGCCGGGGGAGCTGGAGCTGCCTGCACAGAACTGATCAGGAGGTCGAGCGCCCGCCTGGACGGCGAGTCCGGTTGCACGGTGTAGACGTAGAGGCTCGTGTCGGGGTCTCCGGGCGGGGTCAGCGTTTCGTACTGCACGGTCAGTTCGCCGACCAGAGGGTGGCGGAGGCGCTTGGATCCGTAGGTGCGCTGGTGGACGCTGTGCTGGCGCCACCAGTGGTTGAAGTCCGGGCTCTCCTCGCGCAGCTCCTCGATGAGAGCGGTCGTGGCCCGGTCGTCCGGATCCCGGCTGACCTCAAGGCGCAGGCTCTCCACCGTCGCACGGGCCTGGTCCTCCCAGTCGACGAACAGCGCGTGCGCCTCCTCGCTCAGAAGGAGCCAGCGGGCGTAGTTGCGCTGCCGTGGCGGGATCTCGTCGAAGTCGGCGAAGAGCGCCTTGCCCATGCGGTTGACGGCCAGGACGTCGCTGCGGCGGCCCAGTACGAGCGCCGGCTCGCCGTCGAGCGCATCGACGAGCTGGCGGAGCCCGGGGCGGAGGCGCTGGACACCGTGGCCGCGCCGCCGGGCGGGAGCGGCCCTCACCCCGGTGAGCTGTTCCAGATACGCGCGTCCCGCGGCGTCGAGGTTCAAGGCGCGGCACAGCGCGTCGACGACGCCGGGGGAGGGGGAGATGGGGCGGCCCTGTTCGAGCCGGGCGTAGTAGTCGGTCGACACCCCGGCCAGGAGGGCGACCTCCTCGCGGCGCAGGCCCGGCACGCGGCGTACGCGATCGTCGGGCGGGAGACCGGCCTGCTCCGGATCGACCTGGCCGCGCGCCCGGCGCAGGAAGGCTCTCAGTTCACGGTTGTTCTCAGCCACGCGTCTCAGTCTCGCGCGCGGCGGTGGTCACCGCATGGACCTGCGAGTCCTAGGTCGCCGGGTCCTCGGTTCCACAGGGCGCGATATGCGCGCCGACGGCGGCTCGCGGCGGGCGAGTCTTGGTGCAGGTCCTGGGACAGCTCCTGGCGGACGGCCTGGTGGAGGTCCTGGGACAGCTCCTGGCGGACGGCCTGGTGGAGGTCCTGGGACAGCTCCTGGCGGACGGCCTGGTGGAGGTCCTGGTGCAGGTCCTGATGGAGGTCCTGATGGAGGGGCCGATGCAGGTCCTGACGTACGAGGAAGGGAAACACTCATGAGCAAGGGCATGAGCAAGGGCAAGGTCCTGATCGTCATGTCGGCTGCTGCCGTCTGGGAGCGCACCGACGGGTCGAAGTACCCGACGGGCTACTGGGCCGAGGAACTGGCCGCTCCGCACGCGAAGTTCGAGGAGGCCGGTTACGCGGTCGACTTCGCCTCTCCGGGCGGGGTGCTGCAGCCGCTGGACGAGCACAGCGCCGACCCGGCGGTCGCCGGGGAGGACTGCGGCCGCTACGTGGACCACGCCCAGCAGGCGCTGAAGGCGTTCGGTCCGCTGCTCAAGCTCGACGAGGTCGACATCGACGACTACGTCGCGGTGGTGCTGCCCGGTGGCCACGGCCCGGTCGTCGATCTCTTCGAGGACGCCGACCTGGGCAGGCTGCTGGCCCGCGCGGACAAGGACGGGAAGCTCATCGGCGCTGTCTGCCACGGACCGGCCGCCCTGCTGCGCGCCAAGGAGGCGGACGGCGGCTGGCTCTTCGCCGGCCGCAGGATGACGGCGTTCACCGACGAGGAAGAGCGCATGTTCGGCACCGCCGAGGGAGCTCCGTGGCTGCTCGCCTCCCGTCTGCGGGAGATGGGCGCGATCCACAGCGGGGGTGCGGCCTACGAGGAGTACACCGTCTGCGACGGCAACCTGTTCACCGGTCAGAACCCCGCCTCCAGCACCCGGATGGCCGAGAACATGATCGCCGCACTCGATCGCCGCGCTCGGGGGGCAGCCGCGTCTCGGTGAGCGAGAACGGAGAGTTCGGGCCGCGGCGGCCGACCGGCGCGGCTTTGGGCCCCGGCCGCCGTGGGTTGGGCTGCTGCGCTGCGCCGCCCGGGCGTGGGGCGAACTGCTACGGAACCAAGGGCTGCGGCAGCAGGCGGAAGCGGGTTTCGAGCGCGTACGGGGATGCATCGCGGACGCGCCCCGCACCTCAGCCGACCCCGCCGGGTCCTCCGGGTCGGGGGTGAACGGCGCCGGGGCGCTCAAAGTCAGCCGTACCCCGTCTGCGCAGGCGACCGCCCCGGGTCCGTCTCGCCGCGGGTGAAGAAAATCAGGCACACGCGCCGGGCGGGCTGACGAGGCCGGTTCGGTCCGGCCGGCTCCGCGGAACTTGCCGCACGCGGTTGTAACAGTTAGCGTTACGACAGAGGTCGAGAAGCGGGGGGAGGCGGAACCGGACGTGAGCGCCAACAGCAGGCTGACCATCGCGGCACACGCCCTGACCTGGATCGGGCTGTATCAGCGGCGCGGTCACGAGGTCGCCACCTCCGAGCAGATCGCGACGAGCGTCAACACCAACCCGGTGGTGATCCGCCGCCTGCTGTCCGAGCTGCGCAAGGCCGGTCTGGCCGATTCGCGGCGGGGAGCGGGGGCGGGCTGGACGCTCGCGCGTGACCTGGCGGCGATCACCCTGCTCGACGTCTATCAGGCGATCGAACCGGGGCCGGTCTTCGCCCTGCACCGGGCGACACCGAACCCCGAGTGCGTCGTGGGCCACGGCATCGGGCCGGCGATGACCGCCGTGTACGAGGACGTGGAGGCCGCCCTGCGCAGGGAGTTGGCCAAGACCACGCTGGAGGACGTGTTGCGGGACATCTTGAAAGCCGCCTGACCTCGAACCGTCGATTTCCCCCGACTTTTCCCCGACTTTGCCCCAATCGAGGGGGATCGTGTTTTGCGCTCGTAGACGTAACTGAAATAGTTACTTCAAGGAATCGGAGAGTCTCATGGGACAACTGGACGGCAAGACCGCTCTCGTCACCGGCGCGTCCAGCGGCATCGGACTGGCGATCGCCCGCCGTTTCGCCGCCGAGGGCGCGACCGTCTACCTGACCGGGCGCCGCAAGGCCGCGCTGGACGCCGCCGTCGCGCAGGTCGGCGCCCGCGGCATCGCAGTCCAGGGCGATACCGCGGACCTCGGCGATCTTGACCGGCTCTTCGCCGAGATCGCGAACCGCAGCGGCCGCCTGGACATCGTCGCGGCCAACGCCGGGGTCGGGGAGTACGGCCCGCTCGGCGCGATCACCGAGGAGGAGTACGACCGCATTGCCTCGATCAACTTCAAGGGCACGGTCTTCACTGTCCAGAAGGCGCTGCCGCTGCTGACGGCCGGCGCCTCGGTGATCCTGCTCTCCTCCAGCTCGGCTCTGCGGGCCACCCCGGGCCTGAGCGTCTACGCCGCCACCAAGGCCGCGATCCGCAGCCTCGCCCGCACCTGGGCCGCGGAACTGGCCGACCGCGGAATCCGCGTCAACGCCCTCACCCCCGGACCTGTGGAAACCCCGGGCTTGGCCGATCTGTTCGCCGCTTTCCCGCCCCACGCTCGGCCCACCGCGGACGAGTCCGCCCCACTGACCCCACTCGGCCGCGCCGGCCACCCCGACGAGGTCGCCGCCACCGCCCTCTACCTGGCCGGCGGCCAGAGCACTTTCACCACCGGCGCGGAACTGTTCGTCGACGGCGGAACCACACAGCTATAGGCGCCGCATCGACGACGCGGGACGCGCTCCCTGCGCCAGGGCCGAGGCCCGACCGGCACACCTCATGCGCACGACGAAAACACAAAGGACAAGGACAAGGGCAGGGGCAGGGGCGACGGTGGTGACGTCATGCTGCTGGCGGTCTTCACACACACCGCCGCGACCAGCGCGAAGCAATTCACCACACCGGCGGCCATGCACCTGACGGTCGAGAACAACCAGATCGTCCGCATGCACCTGTACGAGGACACGCTGACGGTCGCGGAGGCGTCCGACGCCGCCTGAGCGGAGAGGACTCAGGACCCCGCGGCCCGGGGCGCACGGCGACCGGCGCCTTGCGGGGACCAGCGCGCAGCACTCAGCTCTCTCTCAGCACCCAGCGCTCAGCACTCAATGACATTCACCGCCAGCCCGCCCCGAGCCGTCTCCTTGTATTTGACCTTCATGTCGGCGCCCGTCTCCTTCATGGTCTTGATGACCTTGTCGAGGGAGACGTGGTGGCGGCCGTCGCCGCGGAGGGCCATGCGGGCGGCGGTGACGGCCTTGACGGCGGCCATGCCGTTGCGTTCGATGCAGGGGATCTGGACGAGGCCGCCGACCGGGTCGCAGGTGAGGCCGAGGTTGTGTTCCATGCCGATTTCGGCGGCGTTCTCGACCTGTTCGGGGGAGCCGCCGAGGACCTCGGCGAGGCCGCCGGCGGCCATGGAGCAGGCGGAGCCGACCTCGCCCTGGCAGCCGACCTCGGCGCCGGAGATGGAGGCGTTCTCCTTGAAGAGCATGCCGATGGCGCCGGCGGCGAGGAGGAAGCGGACGACGCCGTCCTCGTCCGCGCCGGGCACGAAGTTCATGTAGTAGTGCAGGACGGCGGGGATGATGCCGGCGGCGCCGTTGGTGGGGGCGGTGACGACGCGGCCGCCCGCGGCGTTCTCCTCGTTGACGGCCATGGCGTAGAGGGTGGTCCACTCCATGGCGCGGGCCGCCGGTTCGCCCTCGGCGCGCAGTTGGCGGGCGGAGTGGGCGGCGCGGCGGCGGACCTTGAGGCCGCCCGGCAGGATGCCCTCGCGGGACATGCCGCGTGAGACGCACGCCTGCATGACGCCCCAGATCTCCAGCAGACCGGCGCGGATCTCGTCCTCGGTGCGCCACGCCTTCTCGTTCTCCAGCATCAGGGCCGATATCGACAGGCCCGTCTCCTGGGAGCGGCGCATCAGCTCGTCACCAGTGCGGAAAGGATACTTCAGCACGGTGTCGTCGAGCTTGATGCGGTCCTCGCCGACCGCGTCCTCGTCCACGACGAAGCCGCCGCCCACCGAGTAGTAGGTCTTCTCCAGCAGCGGCAGGCCGTCCTCGTCGTACGCGAAGAGGGTCATGCCGTTGGCGTGGTACGGCAGTGAGCGGCGGCGGTGCAGGATCAGCTGGTTCGGCTCGTCGAAGTCGATCTCGTGGGCGTCGCCGATCTCCGCGCCGAGCAGCCGCAGCCGCTTGGTCCGCCGGATGCGGTCGACCTCGTCGTCCGCGGTCTCGACGTTCACGCTGCGCGGGGAGTTCCCCTCCAGACCGAGGAGTACGGCCTTGGGGGTGCCGTGTCCGTGCCCGGTCGCGCCGAGGGAGCCGAAGAGTTCGGCCCGTACCGACGTGGTGTGGGCGAGCACGCCTTCGTTCTTGAGCCGGCGCGCGAACATCCGGGCCGCGCGCATGGGGCCGACCGTATGGGAGGAGGACGGGCCGATGCCGATGGAGAAGAGATCGAAGACGGAGATGGCCACGGTGGCGGACCCCTTGTCTGCTCGTGGTGGGTGGTGCGGGGCACTGCTGTGGCCGCGGCTGGCGCCCTGGTGAGGGGCGCCGTGCGGCGCTGGTGCTGCGCCGTGACGGGGCGCATGGGACGGGGCACCGGTGCACTGTTCTGTGTCCAGTGTGCGCGGTGCCCCGTACTCGCGGGTGAATCGGCTACTTCACTCGGACTTCAGGCCCGGGTACAGCGGGTGCTTCGCGGCGAGGGCGGTGACCCGGCCGCGCAGCGCCGTCGCGTCGTAGGACGGCTTGAGCGCCTCGGCGATGATGTCCGCGACCTCGGTGAAGTCCTCGGCGCCGAAGCCGCGGGTGGCCAGCGCCGGGGTGCCGATCCGCAGGCCCGAGGTGACCATCGGGGGGCGCGGGTCGTTCGGGACGGCGTTCCGGTTGACGGTGATGCCGACCTCGTGGAGCCGGTCCTCGGCCTGCTGGCCGTCCAGCTCGCTGTTGCGCAGGTCCACCAGGACCAGGTGCACGTCGGTGCCGCCGGACAGCACGGAGACGCCGTGCTCGGTGACGTCGGCCTGCGTCAGGCGCTCGGCGAGGATGCGGGCGCCGTCCAGCGTGCGCTGCTGGCGCTCCTTGAACTCCTCCGTCGCCGCGACCTTGAAGGACACCGCCTTGGCCGCGATCACATGCTCCAGCGGGCCGCCCTGCTGGCCGGGGAAGACCGCCGAGTTGATCTTCTTGGCCAGCTCCTGTGTGGACAGGATCACACCGCCGCGCGGACCGCCGAGGGTCTTGTGCGTGGTGGTGGTGACGACGTGGGCGTGCGGCACCGGGTTGGGGTGCAGCCCCGCGGCCACCAGGCCGGCGAAGTGGGCCATGTCCACCATCAGGTACGCGCCGATCTCGTCGGCGATCTTGCGGAACGCCGCGAAGTCGAGCTGGCGCGGGTACGCGGACCAGCCGGCCACGATCAGCTTCGGCTTGGACTCCTTGGCGAGCCGCTCGACCTCGGCCATGTCGACCTGGCCGGTCTCGTCGTCCACGTGGTACGCGACCACGTTGTAGAGCTTGCCGGAGAAGTTGATCTTCATGCCGTGGGTCAGGTGCCCGCCGTGCGCGAGGTTCAGCCCCATGATCGTGTCGCCGGGCTTGAGCAGCGCGAACATCGCGGCGGCGTTCGCCTGCGCGCCGGAGTGCGGCTGCACATTGGCGTGCTCGGCGCCGAAGAGCGCCTTGATGCGGTCGATCGCGATCTGCTCGACCACGTCGACGTGCTCGCAGCCGCCGTAGTAGCGGCGGCCGGGGTACCCCTCGGCGTACTTGTTGGTGAGGACCGAGCCCTGCGCCTCCATGACCGCGACCGGAGCGAAGTTCTCCGACGCGATCATTTCGAGGGTGGACTGCTGGCGGTCGAGTTCGGCGTCGACCGCGGCGGCGACGTCGGGGTCGAGCTCATGGAGGGAGCTGTTCAGCAGAGACATGAGTTCTTCCTGGGAAGCGGAGGCGGAGGGCGGAAGGTGTGCGGGGCGTACGGGCGTACGGTCGTCCTAGCCCGCGAAGGCGGTGTACTCGTCGGCGGACAGCAGCTCCGCCGGCTCGTCCGTGATCTTCACCTTGAACAGCCAGCCGCCCTCGAAGGGGGCGGAGTTCACCAGCGACGGGTCGTCCACGACGTCCTGGTTGGCCTCGACGACCTCACCCGTCACGGGGGCGTACAGGTCGCTGACCGACTTCGTCGACTCCAGCTCACCGCAGGTCTCGCCCGCCGTGACGGTGTCGCCTATCGCGGGGAGCTGGGCGAAGACCACATCGCCGAGCGAGTTGGCCGCGAACTCGGTGATGCCGACCGTCGCGACGCCGTCCTCGGCGGTCGACAGCCACTCGTGCTCCTTGGTGTAACGCAGCTGCTGGGGGTTGCTCATGACTAGATTCTCCTGGATACGCGTGAATGCTCGTGCAACGGGTCTTGACTGGTGAGACGGGGCGGGCAAGGACCGGACGTGCGGGACGGCTCCCGCCCGAGCCCGCATCCCCCGGGAAACGGCGGCGGCTCCCGCGGAAGGGCGGCGCCGACGCCTGGGGATCCGGTGGTCAGCGCCGGCGCTTGTAGAAGGGCAGCGCGACCACCTCGTACGGCTCGTGGCTGCCGCGGATGTCCACGCCCACCCCGGCCGTACCGGGCTCGGCGTGCGCCGCGTCCACGTACGCCATGGCGATCGGCTTGCCGAGGGTGGGGGAGGGGGCCCCGGAGGTCACCTCGCCGATCACCGAGCCGTCGCCCGCCACCACCGAGAACCCGGCGCGCGGCACCCGCCGCCCCTCCGCGACCAGCCCGACCAGCTTCCGCGGCGGCGCCGCCTCCGCCTTCTCCGCCGCCTCGGCCAGCGCTGCCCGGCCCACGAAGTCGCCCGCCTTCTCGAACTTCACGACCCGGCCCAGGCCCGCGTCGAACGGCGTTGTGCCCTTCGTCAGCTCGTGCCCGTACAGCGGCATGCCCGCCTCCAGGCGCAGCGTGTCCCGGCAGGACAGCCCCGCCGGCACGAGCCCGACGCCCGCGCCCGCCTCGGTCAGCGCCTGCCACAGCCGCTCCGCGTCGGACGGGTCGACGAACAGCTCGAAGCCGTCCTCGCCGGTGTAGCCGGTACGGGCGATCAGCGCGGACACGCCCGCGACCGTGCCCGGCAACCCCGCGTAGTACTTCAGCCCGTCCAGGTCCGCGTCGGTGAGCGACTTCAGGATGCCCGCGGACTCCGGGCCCTGCACGGCCAGCAGCGCGTAGGCGTCGCGGTCGTCCCGTACGGTCACGTCGAAGCCGGCGGCGCGCTCGGTCAGCGCGTCCAGCACCACCTGGGCGTTGGAGGCGTTGGCGACGACCATGAACTCCTGCTCGCCGAGGCGGTAGACGATCAGGTCGTCGAGGATGCCGCCCCCGGCGTCGCAGATCATGGTGTAGCGGGCGCGGCCCACGGCGACCTTGCCGATGTTGCCGACGAGCGCGTAGTCGAGGGCGTCGGCGGCCTGCGGGCCGGTCAGCGTGATCTCGCCCATGTGGGAGAGGTCGAAGAGGCCGGCGCGGCCGCGGACGGCGAGGTGCTCGTCGCGCTCGCTCGCGTAGCGCAGCGGCATGTCCCAGCCCGCGAAGTCGGTCATGGTCGCGCCGAGGGCGCGATGGGTCGCGTCGAGCGCGGTACGGCGCGGAGAAGACGAATCGGTCATGGTTCAGGCTCCCGGCTGACGGTGGCGAGTTCTTGGAAGAAGCACACGAAGAACGCGCCTCCCCATCTGTCATCGGAACCTGAGAGGTTCACCGGGAGGCCCGGACGGGCCCCTCGGCTTGCACCTTGGGTGGGGCCGCCGGTGGAACGGCGGCCCGCTTTTCAGATCTGCCTCGCCCGCGCGGTACGGGGCCTGAGAGATTCAAGGGAGGAACTTGCTCCTTCGGCGCCCAGCGCACGGAGCGTGACCGGGACTCTCCCGCGCGGACTACGAGCGGCCGATATGCAGTTTGCGGGCACATCATCGCATGGCACGGTCCGCTGTAAACCCCCGGACGTGCGGTCAATCGTTTTGATCCGCCCTTGAAGCGCATTACCTTTTCTTGACACTCTTCGGGTAGCCCGCAGTGACCGGACCGGGGAGGACGATCACCGTGCACGCGCAGCGTACGTATCCGAGGCCGGCGTTGCCCGGCCCCTCACCGCGGCTCAGGCCCCCGGCCGCGGTGGCGGACCTGCGGGGCACGGCCGCCGCGCACGACCTCAGATTTCCCGTCGGCGACCTGCTCGTCGTCTCCGGCCTGCCGGGCAGCGGCAAGTCCACCCTCATCCGGCGGGCGGTGCCGGGACTGGACGCCCGCGGCGGCATCGTCTGGCGCGTCGACTCGCAGGACGCCCGCGACCGCTGGGCGCACCGCGTCCCGGCGTACGTGCCGTACGGGCTCTACCGCCCGCTCGTCCGCCTCTCCCACTACACGGGACTGCGGCGCGCGCTCCGCTCCGGCTCCAGCGTGGTCGTGCACGACTGCGGCACGCTCGCCTGGGTCCGCCACTGGCTGGCGCGCGACGCGCGGCGACGGGGCGTCGCGCTGCGGCTGCTCCTCCTGGACGTGCCGGCGGCGGACGCCGTGGCCGGGCAGGCCCGGCGAGGGCGGCGGGTCTCCGCCTACGCCTTCGCGCGCCACCGCCGGGCGGTGGCGCGCCTCGTCTCGGCCCTGGAAGCCGGCCGCCTGCCCGCCGGCACGGCCTCGGCGGTCCTCCTGGACCGGCCCGCCGCGGACGCGTTACGCACGATCCGCTTCGGGCGGGCGGTGGAAGGGGTGGTGGAAGGCGTGGTGGAAGTCGTGGTGGAAGGGGTGCCGAGGCCGGGCGCCGGGGGCCTGTGACCGGCCGTCGGCATCGGCGGGGCGCCACGGCGCGGGTGTCGATCGCCCTTGGCCCCGGTGACCCGCCGCGACGGGTTACGGCGCCGGGTGCCCGTAAAAGACTGTCTGGTCGGTTCAGGCGTCGCGCACTACGACGGCAGGCCGGGGGTCTTCGGCGCCGCCGGGAGCTTCGGGAGGCCGGGGAGGTCCGGGGCGGGGAGGCCGCCGCCGAGGAGGGTGCTCGTCACGACGTTCACCGTGGCGGTCAGCGTGGTCTTGAGCGCCGTCGCGACCTCGGCCGGGCTGCCGTCCGTCGTGGCCTTCAGCAGCGCGTTGACCTTGGCCTGGAGGTCGGTCACGGCCTTCGTGACCAGCTCCGGCTTCGGAGCGGCCTGCGACGGCGCGCCCTGCTGACCGGCCTTCGGCGCGACCTTCGGCGCGGCGGGCGTCTCCGGCGCCTTGGCGTTCGTCGGGTCGACGGGCGGGGCGGACGCCTCCGGCGCCTTCGGAAGCTCTGATGTCTGTTGCTTCTGCGTCTTCTGCGTCTGCTGTGTCTTGGGTGTCTTGGGCGAGGCCGGGTCCACCGGCGTCTTCGGCACCTCGGGCGCGCTCGGCGCGACCGGCGCCTCCGGCGCCTTCGGAAGCGTTGATGCCGATGCCGTCGGCGCCTTCGCCGCCGCCGTGATCTTGGCGAGGGCCTCCTTCACCGCCTCCGCGTGCTTCGCCGCCTCCGGTGTCGGGAGTTTGCCGTCCGGCGACTTCAGCACCGCGTCGACGAGGTCCGTCACCGGCTGGAGCACCGAGCCCAGGCCGCCCAGCAGTCTCGTCTGGCCCGCCAGCGCGTCCGCCCCCGGGATCGGGGCCGCGGCCGTCGCCCCGGCCGCGTGCGTACTGTCGTCGTGCGCGGTCGCGAGGGCCGCTCCGGAGGCGCCGAACGCCAGCGCGCCGCATACGACGGACGAGACGACCGCGCCGGTCTTCCGGGACATCTTCCGGGGCATGCGCATAGGGGCTTCCCTTCGTGGTGCGTGCAAGGTGTCCGACCACCCTGCGGAGGGCCGGTACGGTCCGCAACTCGCCGACTACCCGCAGTGTGCCCCCGTCCAATTCCCATCGCCCCCGCCTGACCTGGGTGTTCGTCAAGAAATTCGGCGGTCTCCGAGGAACGTGGGGCATGCAGCCGTTAGGGTTCGGATGCGGCTTTGTCGAGACGGCGGTTGGACGGAATGAGCATCCCGGAGAGTTACGGACACACCCAGGCCCATGGCTGGCCCGCCAATGAACTCGAAGAGGTGCTGGCCGCCTCGCTCGGCGTGCCGGACGCCGGGGCGCGCATCGTCGAGGTGCTGGGCCGCAGCGTGCTGTGGATCCCGCTGCCCAACGGCGGCTCCCCGGAGAGCCGCGAGCTGGACCTGCCCACGCTGGAGATCGACGGCGGCGCGTACGTCCCCGTGTTCAGCTCCGAGCAGCAGTTCCGCAGGGTGACCGGCGACCGGATGTCCTGCACCGTCGCGCCCGCCGTCGAGTTCGCCCGCGGCCTGCCCCCGCAGCTCGGCATCGCGGTGAACCCCGACGGCGCCGTCGGGGTGCCGCTGCCGCCGCCCGCCGTCGCGGAGCTGTGCCGCGCCGGGCGCGGCCCGCTGGACGGCCCCGCCACCGGCGGCCGGGTGCGGCTCCACGAGCCCGACTGGCAGGACGAGCCCGTCGACTTCCTCGCCGCCGCCGGGCTGGAGTTCGCCGCCGTCGGCCGGGTGCGGACCGCCCGGCGCGCCCTGGCCCGCGTCGAGACCCAGCCCCCGGCGCTGTTCGTCGGCGTCGAACTCGACCTGCCCGACGACGAGGGCCGGGCCGCCGCCGTCGACGCCCTCGGGCGCGCGCTGCACGCGGTCCCCGTCGCCTGGCCCGTGCAGATGGTGTTCCTCGACGTCGCGCAGGACCCGGTGGGGGAGTGGCTGACCGAGCGCGTCCGGCCGTTCTACGACCGTGACCGGTGACGCCGTGACCGTGGCGGACGTGGCGGTTCCCCGACGGGGCCGGCGCATGACGACCGGCCGTGGATATGACACGAGCGCTGACCCGCGGCAGGGCGGTACGGACTCGTAAGCTGGTGGGATGACCGGCGGGGCGCACTGGCGCGCCCCGAAGCGGTGCCGATACGGCCGAGGGAAAGGGCGGACCCAGGTGAGCGCGGGCGCGGAGAGCGGCGTGGAGCAGATGCTGCGCCAAGTGGCGCCCGGCCGGTACGACGCCTACGAGGCGCTGCTGCACGCCCTCGCCGACGGCCAGGTGTGGATGCTGCTCTGGCACGGCCGGGCCGGCTCGCCCGACGCCCAGTACGGGAACATGGAGATCGACGGCCTCGGCTACGCGCCCTGCGTGACCTCCGCCCCCGAGCTCGCCGCCAGCGGCTGGAACCGCGCCCATGAGGTGGTCGGCGGCCGGGCCATCGCCGCCTCCCTCTTCCCCGACCGCTGGGGCCTGTGGCTCAATCCGCACGCGCCGGGCGGCGGCGTCGGCGTCCCCTGGCTCGACCTGCGGCGCGTCGCGGGCGGCCTGGAGCGGCTGCCCGCCGGTCCGCTGCGGCTGAGCGAGCCGGCCATCGAGATCGACCATTTCTATGGCCTACTGGGGCAGAACGCGCACCGTACGCCCGTGGTCCGGGCGCTGCGCCGGGCCTGGGTGCAGCCCGCGCTGGGCGCGCCCTATCTGGCTATCGGCCTCGATCTGTACGACACGTCCCAGCCGGCCGTCGATGCGGTGCGGCTGATGATGCAGCAGTCGGTGGGCGTGGTGCCGGAGGGGCTGCCGGTGTCGACGGTGTCGATGTCGGACGAGTACGACCCCGTCGCGATGTGGATGCGGGCCAACGCGCGGCCGTTCTTCGACCGCGACGCGTACGGCGCCGGAGCACCCGCGCCCACAGCCGGTTACGGCTACCCGCCGCCGCAGGGCCGCCAGGCCGGAGCGTACTGACACCAACTGGACAAACTGTCCTCCCAGTTACTGATCCGCTCACGGATCACAACTGTCCGTATAACGGAACCTCTCCCTACACATCACGGTTGCGCATCCATTGCCGGTCAGGTCTGGCGGGTGATCGCGAGCCCGATGAAGACTCCCCGAAACAAGCAGAGTCGGTCCTGTGTACGACCTGCCCCGCGTGAACTTCCCGCGCCTTCAGCACCATTCGCAGCACCAGATGTGAACCAAGCCGCGTCGGCGGCAGCGTGGGCCGGCTATTGCCGGTCGAGAGGGGTCCCCCAGACGATGACGGCACCAATGCACGACACGAGCGCGGCCGAGACCGCCGCCGTCGATGTCGCGGCCGGCGTCCCGGCGAAAGCCATCGAGGGCCGTTCCCCGTGGCGTATCGCCTGGGTGCGGCTCAAGCGCGACAAGCTGGCCCTGGCCGGCGGAATAGTCGTGCTGCTGCTCATCCTCGTCGCGGTGTTCGCGCCGCTGATCGTGGATCTGCTCGGACATCCGCCGAACAACTTCCACGAGGACCAGATCGACCCGCTCTTCGGCACCCCCAAGGGCTCCTGGGGCGGCATCAATTCGGACTTCATCTTCGGCGTCGAGCCCGTCAACGGCCGCGACGTCTTCAGCCGGGTGGTCTACGGCGCCCGCGTCTCGCTGCTCGTGGCGTTCTTCGCCGCCGTGGTCGCCGTCGTCGTCGGCACGGTCTTCGGCATCATCGCCGGCTACTTCGGCGGCTGGGTCGACGCCATCATCAGCCGCGTCATGGACATCCTGCTGGCCTTCCCGCAGCTGCTCTTCATCATCGCGCTGGTCTCCGTGGTGCCGAACTCCATCTGGGGATTCACCGGTTCGGGCGTGCGGATGGGCGTGCTGATCGTGGTGATCGGATTCTTCGGCTGGCCCTATGTGGGCCGGATCGTGCGAGGCCAGACCCTCTCGCTCAGAGAGCGCGAGTACGTGGAGGCGGCGCGCAGCCTGGGCGCCGGACGCTCGTACATCCTCTTCCGTGAGCTGCTGCCCAACCTGGTGGCGCCGATCACCGTGTACGCGACGCTGATGATCCCCACCAACGTGCTCACCGAGGCCGCCCTCAGCTTCCTCGGCGCGGGCGTCAAGCAGCCGACCGCCTCCTGGGGGCAGATGCTCTCCGCGGCCGTGAACACCTACGAGTCCGACCCCATGTTCATGATCATTCCTGGTCTGGCCATCTTCATCACCGTGCTGGCCTTCAACCTCTTCGGCGACGGCGTACGGGACGCGCTCGACCCGAAGGGCTCGCGCTGACCCTCGCGCGCCGCCGCCGGGCCGAGGCTCGCGGCCACGAAACCCCACAGCAGCACCCCGCAGCAGCACCCCGCAGTACGCACCAGAACCACCCGCAGCAGCACCCATGACGGCTCCGGCGAACCGCACGACTGGCCCTCCGCCAGGAGCTCACCCCCGAACCACCGGTCCGCTCCGGGCCGAGAATCTCACGGAGGTCGCGACAACGTGACAACTCATCGCATTCCGAGGCGCAGACTGGCCGCCGGATCGGCCTTCGTGGTCGCGGCGCTGGTCTCCACGACCGCCTGCGGCGGGGGCGGCGGCTCTGCCGACAGCTCCAAGGCGCCCGGCTTCAACGCGGCCGTCGGCAAGGTCGCCAGCACGTCCGCCAAGAAGGGCGGCGAGCTGAAGTTCATCGGCACGCAGGACGCCGACTCCTGGGACCCGCAGCGCGGCTACTACGGCTTCATGTGGGACTTCGCGCGCTACTACACGCGCACCCTGGTCACCCCCAAGCCCGCGCCGGGCGCGGCCAGTTCCGAGCTCGTCCCGGACATGGCCACCGACACCGGCCAGATCTCGGCCGACAAGAAGACCTACACCTTCAAGCTCCGCCCCGACCTGACCTGGGAGGACGGCAAGCCCGTCACCAGCCAGGACATCAAGTACGGCATCGAGCGCACCTGGGCCAAGGAGAAGATCACCGGCGGTCCCACCTGGGTCCAGCAGGTCCTCGACCCGGAACTGGACTACAAGGGCCCGTACAAGGACACCAGCAAGGACAAGCTGGGCCTGAAGCAGATCGAGACGCCGGACGCGAAGACCATCGTCTTCAAGCTGCCGCAGCCCAACGGCGACTTCCTCCAGATGCTGGCGCTGCCCGCCGCCGCCCCGGTCCGCCAGGACAAGGACACCGGCGAGAAGTACGGCCTCAAGCCGTTCTCCAACGGCCCGTACAAGTTCCAGTCGTACACCCCGAACAAGGGCGTCGAGCTGGTCCGCAACGACAAGTGGAAGCAGTCCTCCGACTCCGTCCGCAAGGCGCTGCCGGACAAGGTCTCGGTCAAGATCACCACCAACGCCGACGACATGGACAACAAGCTCATCTCCGGCGAGTACGACATCGACATCAACGCCACGGGCATGGGCTCGGCGGGCCGCCAGAAGGCGCTGCAGGCGCACAAGGCCAATGTCGACAACCCGCAGACCGGTTTTATCCGCTACGCGGCGTTCCCCAAGACGGTCAAGCCGTTCGACAACATCCACTGCCGCAAGGCGGTCATCTACGCGGCCGACCACACCTCGCTGCAGACCGCGCGCGGCGGCCCGATGGCCGGCGGCGACCTCGGCACCAGCATGCTGCCGCCGGCGGTCAAGGGCTACGACGCGAAGTTCGACCCGTACAACATCAAAGCGGGCAAGCCGGACCTGGCCAAGGCCAAGGACGAGCTGAAGCAGTGCGACCAGCCGAACGGCTTCGCCACCACGATCGCGGTGCGCAACAACAAGCCGCCGGAGGTCGCCACCGCCACGTCGCTCCAGGCGTCGCTGGCCAAGGTCGGCATCAAGGCCCAGATCGACGAGTACGACGGCGCCCAGTACGCGGGCATCATCGGCTCCCCCGCGAACGTCAAGCGCAAGAACTACGGCATCATCATCCAGGGCTGGGGCTCCGACTTCCCCAGCGGCCAGGGCTTCCTCCAGCCCATCTCCGACGGCAAGTTCATCCAGCCGACCGGTAACCAGAACTACCCCCTGCTGGACGACGCCGAGGTCAACAAGCTCTTCGACCAGGGCAACGCCGAGACCGACCCGAACAAGGCCGCCGAGTTCTACGGCAAGGCCAACGAGAAGGTCATGAACGACGCCTGGTACCTGCCGTTCACCTACGAGAAGAACGTCATCTGGCGCTCCTCGCGAGTGACCAACGTCTACACGGCGGACGCCTACAACGGCCGCTACGACTACGCCTCGCTGGGCGTTACCAAGTGATCGTCCGTCCGCTCCACCGGCACACCCGCCGCTAGGCCCGAAGGGCAGGTGAGGGCCGCGCGTGGTGGTCCGGGAACCCCTCCGACCGTCGGGAGGAGGGGCCCCGGGCCACCGCCGGCCGACCGCAGTGTTCGCTTATATCGTCCGGCGGCTGATCGCCGTCATCGTGATGTTGCTGGTGGTCATCCTGGTGACCTTCGGCATTTTCTTCGCGGTTCCGAAGCTCACCGGAACCGACCCCGCCACGCTCTTCGTGGGCAAGCAGGCGGACCCCGCGGCCATCGAGGGCATTCGGCAGAAGCTCGGTCTCAGCGACCCGATCTTCGTGCAGTTCTGGCACTTCGTCAGCGGCATCTTCGCGGGCCGCGACTACACCAGCGACGGTGACGTCGTGCACTGCGCCGCGCCCTGCTTCGGCTACTCCTTCCGCACCGAGCAGGCCATCTGGCCGGTGCTCCAGGACCGCCTGCCCGTCACCATGCAGCTCGCCGCCGGCGCCTGCGTGCTCTGGCTGCTGGGCGGCGTCGCCACCGGCATCCTCTCCGCGCTCAAGCGGGGCACCGCCGTGGACCGCTCGGCCATGACCGTCGCCCTCGCCGGCGTCTCGCTGCCCATCTACTTCACCGGCCTGGTGTCGCTGGCGATCTTCTCGTACGGGCTGGGCTGGGTGAAGGGCGACTACACGCCCCTCGCCGACGACCCGCTGACGTGGTTCCGCGAGATGATCCTGCCCTGGGTCACCCTGGCGTTCCTCTACGCCGCCATGTACGCCCGGCTCACCAGAGCCACCATGCTGGAAATCCTCGGCGAGGACTACATCCGCACCGCCCGCGCCAAGGGCCTGCGGGAACCCGTGGTCATCGGCAAGCACGCGCTCCGCTCCACGATGACGCCGATCCTCACCATCCTCGGCCTGGACCTCGGCGCCGTACTCGGCGGCGCGGTCCTCACCGAGACCACCTTCAACCTGCCCGGCCTCGGCCAGGCCGCGGTGAAGGCGATCAGCGACAAGGACCTGCCGCTGATCCTCGGCGTGACGCTCATCGCGGCCTCCGCCGTGGTCATCGCCAACCTCGTCGTGGACCTGCTGTACGCCGTGATCGACCCGCGAGTGAGGCTCACGTGAGCGACGACCTGACCAGGAGCGGCGCCGTCGGCGAGCCCGTACCCGCCTCCGCCGCCCCCAGCGCCTTCCTCGAAGTGCGCGACCTGCGCATCCACTTCCCGACCGAGGACGGCATCGTCAAGTCCGTCGACGGGCTCTCCTTCCAGCTGGAGCGGGGCAAGACCCTCGGCATCGTCGGCGAGTCCGGCTCCGGCAAGTCGGTGACCTCGCTGGGCATCATGGGCCTGCACACCGTCGGCCAGTACGGGCGCGGCAAGGCCCGGATCTCCGGCGAGCTGTGGCTCGACGGCAAGGAGCTGCTGACCGCCGACCCGGACGAGGTGCGGCGGCTGCGCGGCCGCGAGATGGCGATGATCTTCCAGGACCCGCTGTCCGCGATGCACCCCTACTACACCGTCGGCCAGCAGATCGTCGAGGCGTACCGGGTCCACAACGACGTCGACAAGAAGACCGCCCGCAAGCGCGCCGTCGAACTGCTCGACCGGGTCGGCATCCCGCAGCCCGACAAGCGGGTCGACGACTACCCGCACCAGTTCTCCGGCGGCATGCGGCAGCGCGCGATGATCGCGATGGCGCTCGTCAACAACCCCGAACTGCTCATCGCCGACGAGCCGACGACCGCCCTCGACGTCACCGTCCAGGCGCAGATCCTCGACCTCATCCGCGACCTCCAGAAGGAGTTCGGCTCCGCGGTCATCATCATCACCCACGACCTCGGCGTGGTCGCCGAGCTGGCCGACGACATCCTCGTGATGTACGGCGGCCGGTGCGTGGAGCGCGGCCCCGCCGAGAAGGTCTTCTACGAGCCGCAGCACCCCTACACCTGGGGGCTGCTCGGCTCGATGCCGCGCATCGACCGCGACCAGACCGAACGGCTGATCCCGGTGAAGGGCTCCCCGCCCAGCCTCATCAACGTGCCCTCCGGCTGCGCCTTCAACCCGCGCTGCCCGTACGCGGACGTCCCCAAGGACGGCATCACCCGCACCGAGCGGCCGGAGCTGCGGCAGGTCGCCGAGGGGCACCTCTCGGCCTGCCACATGTCGCAGGAAGAGCGGACGCGGATCTGGACCGAAGAGATTGCGCCCAAGCTGTGAAGGACGACGCCGTGCCGGAAAAAGAGCTGACGACCCCGAAGCCGAAGGCGGACCCCTCCGCGGAGCCGCTGCTCAAGGTCGAGGGCCTGGTCAAGCACTTCCCGATCACCAAGGGGCTGCTGCGCCGCCAGGTCGGCGCGGTGCAGGCCGTGGACGGGCTCACCTTCGACGTGCTGCCGGGCGAGACCCTGGGCGTGGTGGGCGAGTCGGGCTGCGGCAAGTCGACCATGGGCCGGCTGATCACCCGGCTGCTCGAACCCACCGGCGGCAAGATCGAGTTCGAGGGCAAGGACATCACGCACCTCGGCGTCGGCGCCATGCGCCCGATGCGCCGCGACGTGCAGATGATCTTCCAGGACCCGTACTCCTCGCTGAACCCGCGCCACACCGTCGGCACGATCGTCAGCGCGCCGTACAAGCTCCAGGGCATCACCCCGGAGGGCGGCGTCAAGCAGGCGGTCCAGGCGACGCTGGAGCGCGTCGGCCTCAACCCCGAGCACTACAACCGCTATCCGCACGAATTCTCCGGCGGCCAGCGCCAGCGCATCGGCATCGCCCGCGCGCTCGCGCTCAGCCCCAAGCTGGTCGTCGCCGACGAACCGGTCTCCGCCCTGGACGTCTCCATCCAGGCGCAGGTCGTCAACCTCCTGGACGACCTCCAGCAGGAGCTGGGCCTGACGTACGTGATCATCGCCCACGACCTCTCGGTGATCCGGCACGTCTCGGACCGGATCGCGGTCATGTACCTCGGCAAGATCGTGGAGCTGACCGACCGCAAGTCGCTGTACGAGTCGCCGATGCACCCCTACACGACCGCCCTGCTGTCCGCCGTGCCGGTGCCGGACCCGCGGCGGAAGTCGGCCAAGAGCGGGCGCATCCTCCTCAAGGGCGACGTGCCCTCGCCGATCAACCCGCCGTCCGGCTGCCGGTTCCGCACCCGGTGCTGGAAGGCCACGGACATCTGCGCCTCGGAGGAGCCGCCGCTGCTGGCGCTCAAGACGGGCCACCGGGTGGCCTGCCACCACCCGGAGAACGCCCCGGACCAGGCGCCGGGCAGCACCGGCAAGCTGGCCTCGGCGTCGGACGCGGTCTCTTCGACGACCTCGAAGGGTTCGGCGGCCTCGAAGGGCGCGGCGACCTCGAAGGGGTCGGCGGCCTCGAAGGGTTCGTCGACTCAGAAGGGCTCGGCGAGTCCGAAGGGTTCGTCGACTCCGAAGGAGGGGGAGTCGGAGTAGGCGGCGCCGAAGTAGCCGGCGGCGAAGGAGGGGGCGGGGCTTCAGCGGCCCTGCCCCTTCAACTGCCTTGTCATTCATGACAAGTTGGCAAAGCTGTGCGCATGGCGGTACGGGAGAGTGCAGAGTTCGGCGGGTCTGCTCCATTGGGCTCACGCGTTCGAAGGGACAGCTATGGCACTCTCCCGTTCGACCAGGCTCCTCGCCCTCGCCACCGCGGCGGCCTCCGCCTGGGTGATCTCAGCGGCCCCCGCCCCCTCGCCCGGCGCGCCGGGCGTCGGGGACCCGTACTTCCCGCAGCTCGGCAACGGCGGCTACGACGTCAGGCACTACGCCCTCGACGTCGCGTACAACCCCGACACGGACCGGCTCGACGGCCGTACGACCGTCACCGCGAGAGCGACCAAGAACCTCTCCTCCTTCGACCTCGACCTCCAGAAGCTGGAGGTCACGTCCGTCGAAGTGAACGGCAGACGGGCCGGCTTCAGCAGGTCCGGGGACGAAATTAAGATCACGCCCAAGAGCTATCTGCGCAAGGGCCGCACCTTCGACGTCACCGTCGTCTACGGCGGCGTGCCCGAACCGCTCAGCGGCCCCATCGTCTTTGGCTCCGACTACGGCTGGATGAAGACCAAGGACGGCGTCTTCGTCGCGTGTGAGCCGAACGCGGCCTCCACCTGGTTCCCGTCCAGCGACCACCCCTCCGACAAGGCCACGTTCGACATCCGGATCAAGGCGCCCAAGGGGCTGACCGGGGTCTCCAACGGGCGGCTGGTCTCGACGCGGGACGAGGGCTCCGACACCGTCAGCCACTGGCGCGAGAGCCGCCCGATGGCGACGTATTTGGCCACCGCCACGATCGGGAAGTTCGACGTCAAGACCGGGAAGACGCCCGGCGGCACGCCGATCTACGTGGCGATCGACCCCGTGCTCCAGAACTCCGGGCAGGTCGACGTCTACGGCCTGACCTCCGAGATCACCGACTACTGGTCCACGGTCTTCGGCCCGTACCCCTTCGAGGAGACCGGCGCGATCGTCGACGACATGCCGCAGGCGGGGTTCTCGCTGGAGACCCAGTCCAAGCCGATCTACTCGGCCGTCCGCAGCGAGGGCACCATCGCGCACGAGCTGGCGCACCAGTGGTTCGGCGACTCGGTGTCGGTCGAGCGGTGGAAGGACATCTGGCTCAACGAAGGGTTCGCCACGTACGCGTCGTGGCTGTGGAACGAGCACAAGGGCCGCACCTCCGCGCATGACGCGTTCATCGCCGCGTACAACCGCTACCCGGCCGGCGACAAGTTCTGGACGACCGTCGTCGCGGACCCGCAGCGCGACACGATGTTCGCCAGTGCGGTCTACCAGCGTGGCGCGATGGCGCTCCAGGCGCTGCGCGAGCGGATCGGGGACAGTGCGTTCTTCAAGCTGCTGCCCGCGTGGACGGAGGAGAACCGTTACGGCAACGCGGAGATCGACGACTTCGTGGACCTCGCGGAGGAGATCTCGGGCATGTCGCTGGACGGGCTCTTCGAGACGTGGATCTATCAGCCGAGCAAGCCTGGTTCGCCCAGCGCGCGGTAGGGGGTAGGCGGTAGGAGGTGCTGAGAGGCCGGGCCTCGCCGTGGGAAGGGGAGGCCCAGCCTGTGGGGGAGCTGTGGGGGTGGGGAGGCGTGCTGCTCAGGTCCGGCGCGGCCGGGGCAGGTGCAGCCCGAAGTACATCGCCCCCATGCGCAGCGCGAAGACCACCCCCGCCGAGGCCACCGCCGCGGGGGTGGCCGCCACCCCGGCCCGGTCGAGCAGGAGGTAGCACAGGGCCCCGGCCAGCGCGGCGGTCGCGTACACGTCCTCGCGCAGCAGCAGCGGCGGGAACTCGCCGCACAGCACGTCGCGGATGACCTCGCCGGCGACGCCGGTCAGCACGGACAGGATGAGGACCGCGACGGGGGTCGCGCCCGCGCCGATGGCGGCGCGGGCGCCGATCACGGTGACGACGGAGAGGCCGACGGCGTCCACGACCAGCAGCGTGCGCTGCGGCAGCGCGCGGAAGCGCAGGAACGCCATGGTGGCGGCGCCCACGCAGGCGATGATCGTGAGCAGCACCCAGTCGTGGGTCCAGTACAGCGGGTGCCGGTCGAGGATGAGGTCGCGGAGCGTACCGCCGGAGATCGCGGCGGCGAAGGCGAGGACGAGCCCGCCGAAGGGGTCCATGTTGGCCCGGTGAGCCGCCAGTACCCCGCTCGCGGCGAAAGCGGAGACACCCACCAGGTAGAGCACGTGAAGCATGGGCGTCATCATCGCAGGCGCGGGGGACAATCCGGACGCTCGTGATTCGACGCCGGTGATCCGACGCTCGTGATTCGACGCCGGTGATCCGACGCCCGTGATTCGACGCCCGTGATTCGACGACCGCGACCGGCGCCTTCCGGCCGCCGCAGCTGACCCTTACCTGCCGGTAACCTCTCGGTGTAGCGTGCATCGCATGGCACAGGCAACCATCGGTGACATCGGTGACATCGGCGACAGCGCGTCCCTCAGCGAATTCGATCGCGATTCGGCGCTCACGCCGCGCGGGGACGGCGTGTACGAGGCGAACCTCTCGCTCGGCTGGACGATCTTCGGAGCCGTCAACGGTGGCTTCCTGCTCGCCCTGCTCGGCCGCGCGCTCGGCGACGCGCTGCCGCACCCCGACCCGTACTCCATCACCGCGCACTACCTCTCGGCGTCCCGCCCCGGCCCCGCCGTCATCCGCACCGAGACCGTACGCACCGGCCGTACGCTCTCCGTCGGCCAGGCGTCCCTCTTCCAGTTCGACGAGGACGGCAACGAGGTCGAGCGGCTCCGCGCCCTCGCCACCCACGGCGACCTCGACACGCTCCCCGACGACGTCCGCACCTCGGCCAAGCCCCCGAACCTGCCCCCGTACGAGCGCTGCCTGAGCCGGCACGACGGCGAGGTGCCGGACACCACCGAGATCGCGGACCGCCTCGACATCCGGCTCGACCCCGCCACCTGCGGCTGGGCCGTCGGCTCGCCCAGCGGCCTCGGCGAGATGCGCGGCTGGTTCGGCCTGGCGGACGGGCGCGACGCCGACCCGCTGGCGCTGCTACTGGCGGTGGACGCCCTGCCGCCGACCGCCTTCGAGCTGGGCCTCAAGGGCTGGGTCCCCACCATCGAACTGACCGCCCACATACGCTGCCGCCCCGCCCCCGGCCCGCTGCGCGTCGCCCTGACCACCCGCAATCTCGCGGGCGGCTTCATGGAGGAGGACGTCGAGGTCTGGGACAGCGCGGACCGCCTGGTGGCCCAGGCCCGTCAGTTGGCGCGGCCGACGATGGGGTGAGGGGCTGACGGGTTCCAGGGGCTGACGGGGCCATGAGCCGAGGCTTGCAGGGCGCGGGCTTACGGGCGGCTGGAGCAACTGGTGTCGCTGGGGCCGCCGGGCTCGTTGAGGCGCGCCTGCCAGGCCGCCCGCGGCGCCGCTCGCGGGGGCGCTCGGCGGCCTGAGCCGATGCGCCCGGCACGCGCCCCCGCTCCGGCTCGTAGAATCGTCCCACCATGGCCTACCTCGACCACGCCGCCACCACCCCGATGCTCCCCGAGGCGGTGCGGGCGATGACCGCCCAGCTCGCCGTCACCGGCAACGCCTCCTCGCTGCACGCCGCCGGGCGGCGGGCGCGCCGCACCGTCGAGGAGTCCCGCGAATCCCTCGCCGCCTGCCTCGGCGCGCGCCCCAGCGAGGTGGTCTTCACCGCCGGCGGCACCGAATCCGACAACCTCGCCGTCAAGGGCCTGTACTGGGCCCGGCGCGCCGCCGACCCGGCCCGTACGCGCGTACTGGCCAGCCCCGTCGAGCACCACGCGGTGTTCGACGCCGTCGACTGGCTCGCCGAGCACGAGGGCGCGCGGGTGGAGTACCTGCCCGTCGACGCGTACGGGCGGGTCCACCCCGACGCGCTGCGCGCGGCCATCGAGCGCGACCCGGACGATGTGGCGCTGGCCACCGTCATGTGGGCCAACAACGAGATCGGCACGATCATGCCGGTGCGTGAACTGGCCGAGGTGGCAAGGGAGTTCGGTATTCCGCTGCACGCCGACGCCGTCCAGGCGTTCGGCCAGGTCGATGTCGACTTCGCGGCGTCCGGCCTGGCGGCCATGACGGTGAGCGGCCACAAGATCGGCGGCCCGTACGGGATCGGCGCGCTGCTCCTCGGCCGCCAGTACGCGCCCGTGCCGCTGCTGCACGGCGGCGGCCAGGAGCGCCATGTGCGCTCCGGCACCCTCGACACCCCGGCGATCACCGCCTTCGCGGTCGCCGCGCGGCACGCGGCCGAGAGCCGCGAGACCTTCGCCCGCGAGGTCGGCGCGCTCCGCGACGAGCTGATCGCGGCCGTACGCGCCGCCGTCCCCGACGCGATCCTCGGCGGCGACCCCGACCCGGCGGGCCGGCTCCCCGCCAACGCGCACTTCTCCTTCCCCGGCTGCGAGGGCGACTCCCTGCTCCTGCTCCTCGACGCCCAGGGCATCGAGTGCTCCACGGGCTCCGCCTGCACGGCCGGCGTCGCCCAGCCCAGCCACGTGGTGCTCGCCACCGGCACCGACCGCGAGCTGGCGCGCGGCACGCTGCGCTTCTCGCTCGGCCACACGTCCACGAAGGCGGACGTCGCGGCGGTGGCGGAGGCGATCGGCCCGGTGGTGGCGCGGGCCCGCTCGGCCGGCCTCTCGTAACGGCGGCCCCGGGGCGTGTGGCCGCCGGTGCCGGGGTTCTCGCGGCGCGGCCCGAGGGCGCGGGGCCCGTTACCCTGGACGGGCTATGACTGACTTCCCTGGTGCGCCCACTGGTCCCCGCGACGGCTCCCGGCTGCGCGTACTCGCCGCGATGTCCGGCGGCGTCGACTCCGCCGTCGCCGCCGCCCGAGCCGCCGAGGCCGGCCACGACGTGACCGGCGTCCATCTGGCGCTGTCCGCGAACCCGCAGTCCTTCCGCACCGGCGCGCGCGGCTGCTGCACCATCGAGGACTCGCGGGACGCGCGCCGCGCGGCGGACGTCATCGGCATCCCCTTCTACGTCTGGGACCTCGCCGAACGCTTCCGCGAGGACGTCGTCGAGGACTTCATCGCGGAGTACGAGGCCGGGCGGACGCCCAATCCGTGCCTGCGCTGCAACGAGAAGATCAAGTTCGCGGCGCTGCTGGACAAGGCCCTCGCCCTCGGCTTCGACGCGGTCTGCACCGGCCACTACGCCACGGTCGTACGGACCGAGTCCGGCGCGCGCGAACTGCACCGCGCCTCCGACATGGCCAAGGACCAGTCGTACGTGCTCGGCGTCCTGGACGAGAAGCAGCTCGCCCACGCCATGTTCCCGCTGGGCGACACCCTCACGACGAAGGACGAGATCCGCGCCGAGGCCGAGCGGCGCGGGCTCGCCGTCGCGAAGAAGCCCGACAGCCACGACATCTGCTTCATCGCCGACGGCGACACGCAGGGCTTCCTCGCCGGCCACCTCGGCACGGCCGAGGGCGACATCGTCGACGAGTCCGGCGCCAAGCTCGGCACCCACGAAGGCGCCTTCGGCTTCACCATCGGCCAGCGCAAGGGCCTGCGCATCGGCACCCCGGCCCCGGACGGCAAGCCGCGCTACGTCCTGGACATCTCGCCCGTGAACAACACGGTGACGGTCGGCCCCGCCGAATCCCTCGACGTCACGGCCCTCACCGCCATCAAGCCCCGCTGGTGCGGCACCCCGCCCACCGCCCCCGGCACCTACACCGCCCAGCTCCGCGCCCACGGCGGCGAGACCGAGGTCCACGCCGAGCCGCTGGACGGCGCCGAGCTGGCCGTCACCTTCACGGAACCGGTCCGCGGCGTGGCCCCCGGTCAGGCGATCGTGCTGTACGACGGGACGCGGGTGGTGGGGTCGGCGACGATCGCCACGACGGAGCGGGTTACAGCGGCGGTTTGAGGGCGTAGGGGCTTCAGCCCGAGCGCTGCTCGCCGCGCGGCTGGAGCAGATCCCACCGGTTCCCGTACAGGTCCCGGAAGACGGCCACCGTGCCGTACGGCTCGCGCCGGGGAGCCTCCTCGAAGACGACCCCGGCCGCCCGCATACGGTCGTGATCCCGCGCGAAGTCGTCCGTGTTGAGGAACATCCCGACCCGCCCGCCCGTCTGATCGCCCACCCGCGCCGCCTGGGCGGGCCCGGCGGCCCGAGCAAGCAGCACCGCCGTCCCCCGCGCTCCGGGCGGCGCGACCACCACCCAGCGTTTCCGCTCGTCGATGCGGGTGTCTTCGACGAGTTCGAAACCGAGGGCGCCGACGTAGAAGGCGATGGCCTCGTCGTAATCGCGCACGACGAGGGTCACCAGTCCGATATGAGTCACCCGGGGATGATGCCCTGGCCCGGCGACTTTGCGCTGGGAGGCTGTGGTTCCTACTCTCACGGAGTGGACATTCTCGACCGGCTCTCCGAGCTGCCGACCGAGAGCACGGCCGCCGCGGCGGCCTCTGCCGAAGCTCTCGAAACCATCGTCAACCGCGTCCGGGCGACAGGGATTCCGACGGCGCTGACCCAGGACGGCGAGGCTGTGGCGGCCGTGCTGTCCTGGGAGCTGTTCGAAGAACTGGAGGCCGCTGTCGCGGCGTTGCGCCGGGTCGAGCATCGGCGGGAGGGGTGCCGGTTCGGCCCGGTCGAGCCGCCGCCGGGGGCCGACTGCGGCTGCCGTACGACCGCGGAGCTGGAGGCGGGGGGCCGTACCTCTTAGCGGAGCGCCTCCTCAGCGGGTCGCCTCCCTGGCGGGGCGCTTCTTCAGCTGAGCGCCTCGGACGAGGCGACCAAGGCTCGGACGAGGCGCTCGTTCTCCGGGGCGGGCCCGTTCGGGAAGGGGAAGCGGCGGCGGGTGAAGCCGTAGGCCAGGCCGTGGCGCGGGTCGGCGAAGGCCTGCTGGCCACCCGCGCCGCTGTGGCCGAACGCGCCCTGCCCCAGCACCGGATACACCTCTGACGTGGCGTGGAACCCGACCGCGAACGCCTTCCGCTCGCGGTTGACCAGGTCGTAGCCGATCGAGTGGATCTGCGCGAAGGCGGCGGCGGTGTCCGGCTTCAGCAACGGCGCCCGGCCGTCGACCTGGCTGATCGCGGTCGCGTACATCCGGGCCAGGCCGCGCGCCGAGGCCACGCCGCCCAGGGACGCCGGGCCGAGGGCCCGTACCACGGGGAAGTTCGGCAGTTTCCACAGCTCCGGGTTGTCCGGGTGGTTCCGGTTGAAGGCGATGCCCGGCAGGCTGTGCGCGTCCGTCGCGCGCGCGGCCAGGGCGGCCAGCCGCTCGGGGGTCGCCACCGCCGGCCGCGCGCTCAGATAGCGGGACTCCTCGCCGGCCGCCAACCCGAGGTGGACATCCACCTCGTAGGCATCGCGGACCCGTTCGGCGAAGTGCTCCTGCACGCTCCGACCGGTGGCCCGTCGCACCACCTCGCCGCTCAGCGCCCCGATGACCAGCGCGTGGTAGCCGAACGCGCTGCCCGGCCGCCAGTACGGGCGCTGCGCGCCCAGCCGCTCGGCGACGATCCGGTCGTCGGCGAGCTCGTCGAGCGTGAACCCGGCGTCCGCGCCGACCAGACCGGCCCGGTGCGACAGCAGACCGCGGAGGAGGACGTCCCCCTTGCCCTCCACGGCAAACTCCGGCCAGTAGTGGCTGACCTTCTGGTCGAGGTCCAGCACGCCGTCCTGTACGAGCAGGGCCACGACCAGGTGCGCGGCGCCCTTGGTGGCCGAGTACGCGGCGAGCAGCGAATCGGGGGTGATCTCCGGGCCGGTCCACAGGTCCACGACGCGTTCGCCGTGCCGGTACGCCACGACCTGCGCGGCGTAGTCGCCGTCCTCCGCGGCCGAGGCCGCGGCGAACTCGGCCTGTACCGGCTCGAAGCCGTCGGCCACGGTGCCGTGTATCGCGTTGCTTTCGGTCATCGTTTCCTCCTCATGCAGGTCGCGGATGCCGTCGAGCGTAGTTCAGTTAATGACCAGTGGTTACAAATGGTGGTGTGGTGGTCGTCACCTCGTCTCGGCGCTCAATATGCGTGCTGGTCAGCGGCCTGCCAGGGGCCATAATCGGGGGTGAGCCCCCAGCGGAAGCGAGCGACGTGGACCCGACACTGCCCCGGCGGATGTACCTGCTCAGCCTCTACACGGAAGCCGGCGAGCCGGGCCTCGGCCGCTACCGCGGCCTGCTGATGCGCGCGGCGGCGCTGACCGAGCTGAGCATCGAGGGGCGGCTCGGGGACCGGGACGGGAGGGTCGTTGTACGGGACGCGTCCGCCGATGCCACGCCCTCCGGCACCACCTCCGCCGATGCCACACCCTCCGACGCCACGTCCTCCGACACCACCTCCTCCGAGGCCGGCACCGACGACGACGCCGCCACCACCGCCGATTCGTTCCTCGCCGAACCGCCGAGCGATCCGTTCCTCGCCGAAGCGCTGCGCGAGGTGGCCGCGGACAAGCCGCGCCACTGGATCGCGTTCCTGCTGCGCGACGCGCATACGGCGGAGGCAGCCGTACGGGAGCAGCTCGGCGACACCGGGGTGATCACGGTCCGCCAAGGCAGGGCGCTCGGCGTACTCCCCACCCGCAAGGTCACCGTCAACACCCCCGAAGAGGTGCGCGTGCTGCGGGAGAAGGCGCGGAACGCGGTCCTGCTCGGCCCCGATCCGGCGACGGTCCCGGTGGACGAGACGGCCATGGCCGTGCTCGCCGCCGAGGGCGAGATCGAGAGCGTGTTCACGCTGACGGAACGCTGGAAGCACAGGAAGGCGTTCGCCGCGCTCGGCGACCAGTTCGACGCGGTCGTACCGGGGCTGCGCCAGGCGCTCCGCGCGGCGGTCGCGTCGAGCAGATCGGCCGGGGGCGGCTGGAGCCGGTGACGCGCGGGGCGGCCATCTGCTGAACGCCGGGCCACGCCCCCGAGGGTGTCCGAACGTATAGTCGTGGCCATGGCTGATGCCGCAACGACTCGATCCACACAGCGCCCCGGCCGCCCCGCACGCCCCGGCCGTCCCGCGCAGATCAGCCGCGAACGCATCGTCGACGCCGCCTTCGCGGCCGGCAACCTCGACTCGCTGACCATGCGCGAACTCGCCACGCGCCTGGGCGTCACCCACGGCGCCCTCTACCGCTGGGTCAAGAACCGCGACCAGCTCTTCGACCTCATCAACGAGGTCATGGTCGAACGCGTCCTCCCCGCGGAGGGCCCGCAGGGCGACCAGTGGCGACCGTGGCTGGCACGTGTCGCCTGGGCCATGCACGACCAGTTCCTCGCCGTACCCGGCTACGCCACCCGCACTTCACGCCCCCACCGCCACTCCACCGCCTTCGACCGCCTTCGGCAAGAGGTCGTCACCGCCTTCACCGATGCCGGCGTCGCCCCCGAACTGGCCGAACAGAGCTGGTACATCTTCATCACCTCCCTGGTCAGCTGGTTGTCCGTCCAGGAAAACCCCCTGAACCTCGGCCACACCGCCCCTCGCTTCGAACTCTTCCTGGGCACCCTGCTGCGGGGGCTGCCTGCGCGGGAGCCGGGGGAGGAGCGGGGCTGAGGGCTCCGTGATCTGATCGCCGCGTGACCCTGTTCAAGGGCCGCAGGGGCCTATCGACCTCCCCCCCCGGCGAATTCGTTCGCATCTGGACGGCGGTGCCTGGGGCGGCCCTCGTGTGCGATCTTGGCCGGAAGTCTCCCCGGACCTCCGCGGCCCAGGTCACGCGATGATGCGGGCCCGTACCGGCGGGTGAGGAGGGTCCGTACCCCACGGGCAATGCCCCCTGGGTAGCCTGATTCCGGACGGCTGCTTGTAGCTCACATCGATCCGCGTATCGAGCGTATCGGGCGTATGACGTGTACGACGCGTGTGACGTGTACGAGGTATGTACGACGCGTGTGACGTGTACGAGGTAGGGGGCGGCGTCGTCCGGCAAGGGTTCGCGGGAGGGGACGGGTGTGAGATGGGCGGCGGAGCGGTGACGGCGACGAACGCGAAGAAGAGCCGACTGCGATTTCTTCCGTATGTCATTTTCGCCGCCCTGGCGATGTGGGTGGCGGCCGAGGTCTTCTTCATAAACAACGACCCGGAGCCGGGGGCCTCTTCGCGCACAGCCCTTGAGGAACAGGTGCTCAAGGCCGCTCGGAACGGCGACGCCGACGGTCTGAAGCAGCTCTTCGCGAAGGACAGCGTCGCGGACGACTACGCGAAGGACTATTTGGACCGGTTGAGCGACGCCGAACCGAGCGGACTGAAGGTGTCGGTTCACGCCCGCGGCGGCGCCGAATTCCTGACGCTGGCGGGGGCGTCGGGGAGCACGTCGGGTAAATCAGGTAATGCGGGTGAGTCCGGCAAGGCCGCGAAGGGCGGCGCTATTTGCACCTCATGGCAGGTGGAATCCGATGGCGGGCGCTGGTTCCTGGACGGGACCCCGCCGGTCGAGCCGACTCCGTGCGGAGGGTAGGGCGGGGGCAGCGCCGGCGGGGTGCTTTGTAGGTTCGTAAGGGCTTCGCAGCAGAGGCTTCGTGGCTGGGGCGCTTCCTAGACGAAGGCGCTGACGTGGTCGGCGATGAAGGTCCGTACGTCGCGCGGCGGGACACCGGTTACGGCCTCCACGTCATCGGACAGCCATTCCGCGTCGCCTTCGGCGATGAGCCCGAACACCTGCGCATTGGACGTCGCGACCGGCTCGGGGACCCCGGCCTCGATCATGGCGGCCCGATGCTCGGCGGGGGAGATCCGGCGGTACTCGATCTCGTGCCCCAGTTCGTCGGACAGCGCCCGCGCGACGTCGGCGTAGGTGATCAGCTCGGGTCCGGTCAGCAGGTACGTACGCCCCGCGTGATCGTCCGGCGCGGCGGCGACGGCCGCCGCGGTCGCGGCGACATCACGGGAGTCGACCATCGCGAACCGCCCGTCGCCGGCCGACATCACAAAGCCCCGCGTCTGCTTGATCACCGGTGCGAAGGCGAACAGGTTCTGCATGAAGATGTTCGGCGCCAGCAGCGTGAACCCCAGCCCGCTCGCCCTCAAGTGCGCCTCGATCCGCGCGTGATCGCGTCGTCGGCCGACGGGCGAGGACGCGGTCGCCTTGTGGTTGGTGATCTTGACGACATGCTTCACGCCCTGGCGGACGGCGCTGTCGATGACCGCGATCTCCTGCTCGGGGACGGACGGGCTGATGAGCACGACGGTGTCGGCGCCGCGCATGGCAGCGTCGAGCGTGTCCGTACGCTCGAAGTCGCCGACGGCGATATCCACGCCGGCCGGGAACGAGCCTCCCGGCGCACGGGCCGGGTCCCGTACCAGCGCCCTGGTGGCCAGGCCCTGCTCGGCGAGGAGCCGAACGGTCTCCGAGCCGATCTTGCCGGTAGCTCCGGTGACCACGATCACGACGTTCTCCTTCGATTGCGCGGGTGGTGCTGCGGCCCTCGACGGGTCTCCGTGGACCTTTGTGGGCCTCTGTTCGGTCTCCGCGGGCCCCTGCGGACCTCCGCGGACCTCTGTGGGCCTGTACAAGCCTGCGTCACAGCGGTATCAATTGTGAAGTAGGCACCGATTGGATATATAGGTACCTGATGGATACCAACCAGGTCACGTACGCGAAGGACTGCCCGTCGCGCACGGTGCTCAGCGTGCTCGCCAACAAGTGGTCGCTGTACGTGCTCAGCGTGCTGCGCCGGCAGCGGCGGCCGCTGCGCTTCACCGAGCTGCGCCGCCATGTCGAGGGCGTGACGCAGAAGTCCTTGACGCAGGCGCTCCGCAACCTTGAGCGCGACGGGCTGATCAGCCGCACCGTGTACCCCACCATTCCGCCGCGCGTGGAGTACGCCCTCACGGAGCTGGGGGTCGAGGTGGGCGCGCTCACCACGGCGATCGCCGATTGGTCCAAGGACAACGTCTCACGAGTGCAGGAGGCCCGCCGGGCCTACGACAACCGCGCGGCGGGAGGCGAGGACTCGCCCTAGCAGACTTCCGGCTCGGCTACGGGCCTGGTCTCGGTGATGGCACGCACGAACCCCTCCGGGTTGTCGAGCATGATGTTGTGCCCGCAGTCGGGGACGGCGACGACGGACACTCCGGCGGCGGTCAGCTCACCGGCGCCGGGCAGCGGCGCGTCGTCGGCCGGCAGCAGAAAGGTCCGGGGAATGTCCAGCTTGAGCAGCTGCTCCCGCATGGTGGGTACGGACCCGGCGACGAGGTGTACGGCGCTGCGGTGCAGCGCCACCCGGCCGGCCAGCCGCATGGTCGCCCACCAGTGGCCTCCGGCCCGCACCCGGGTCTCCTCCCAGCCGCCGCCCCTCAGGAACTCCGCCTCGGAGTAGGCGGCGATCCCCCGGCTGCCGCCGGCGCCGCGCTCCGGCCGCAGCGGATCCAGGTTGGCGTCCACGAGCACCAGCCGCGAGACCAGCCCCGGATACCGGCTCGCCATCACCACGGCCACCGACCCGCCCATGCTGTGCGCGACCACCTCCGCGCCGGTGACGCCCGCGGAGTCCAGCGCGGCGGCCAAGGCGTCGGCATGCGCTTCCAGGGTGTAGCCGAACCCCTCCGGCCGATCGCTGATCCCGTGCCCGAGCAGATCGACCAGCAGCGCCCGCCGCCCGGCCAGCAGCGGGTGCACGGCGACCCCGGTGAAGTAGGGCCCGGAGGAAGCACCCAGCCCGTGCACGTAGACCCGCGCGGGCTCTTCTCCCGGCAGCTCCACCCACCGGATCCGGTCCCCCGCGGGTGTCACAACGGCGCTGTACATGAGCAATTCCCCCTTGAGCGGACCCGATCCGGGGCCAAGATCTCGCTGAAGTGCCCGAGGCTAGTGGATGGGTCCGACAGCGCCGCGCCAAACGGCCCGCACCGCGCGTAAGGGGGCGAATCCCATCGCTGTACCGGGGGTGGGGTGAGACTGGGCGGGGCGCAGCGCGTCCCACTCCTGCCCCAGCCCCAACTCCCCCTCGCTTCAGCCGCCGCGCTGCACGGCCGTCCCCCTACCGATGGCGGCGCGTGTGCCGAATCGGCTCCCCGTAGGCGGCGCCGGCACCTGCCGGTTCGATGATGCGGGGGCGGACGTGTTCGTACGCCATCGTCGTCTGGACGTCGGCGACCTCGCGCCGCTCGGTGAGGCGGTCGATGACGAAGGCGTAGACGCCGTTCACGTCCGGTACCGCGATGTGCAGGAGGAAGTCATAGGCGCCGGAGGTGACGAACATGGCGATCACCTCAGGCAGTTGATGCGCCCACTCCCGGAACCCCTCGATGACCGGCCGGGCGGGGGGCCGGATGCGTACCGAGATCAGCGCCTGTACGGGCCGCCCGACGGCCTCCAGATCCAGCGCGGCGTGATAGCCGGTGATCAGGCCGCGCTCCCGGAGCAGCCGCACCCGTTCCAGGGACGTCGAGGGCGAGACGCCCGTCTTCGCGGCCAGGTCCCGGTTGGTCTGCCGTGCATCGTTCTGCAACTCCCGCAAAAGAGCCCGGTCCACCGCATCAAGTTCCACTGTTTCGCCTCCACGCTGCACGAAGTGCGCTGATCTGCCTGCCAAGGCGCATTAATACCTAGCCTATGGCGACATGAGGCAACAGAAACACGGCAACACGGCAACACGGCTGCATGGCTTCACTGGCGGTGCTGGGCGTACTCGCCCGCCGCCACCTCCCCGCCCTGAACGGCGAACGGCTCACCCGTACGTGGCTGATCTCCACCGCGGCCGTCGTCCTCGGCAGCCGGCTCATACAACTCGCGCACGCCAGGCGCCTCACGCACCTCACGCACCTTGTGCGCCTCAAAAGACAGCAGCAATCACCACCGTCACACCCCGCACCCAGGAGTAGCAGCCATGCCCGTACCCGAACTGGCCGCCGGCGACGTCCGTACCGACCTCTCCACCCGCCAGGCCAAGCTCAAGTGGGTGATCGTCATCGACGCCGCCCTCCCCGCCGGACGGCAGGCCAACGCCGCCGCCTGCATCGCGGCAGCCATCGGACGGCAGCACCCCGAACTGCTGGGCGCCGACGCCGAGGACGCCGACGGGTTCCGCCACCCCGGGCTGCCCTGGGCCGGATGCTCCATCCTGGCCGCCGACGCCCCGACGCTGAACACCCTGCGCGGCAAGGCGGCGGAGAAGCAGGACGTCCTCATCGTCGATATGCCGGAGAACGCGCAGAACGTAAGGGTCTACGACCAGTACCTGGAACAGGTCGCCGGCACCAAAGCCGCGGACCTCGCCTACTGCGCCGTCAGCCTCCTCGGCCCCCGCAACCGCGTCGACAAGCTCGTCGGGAAGCTCTCTCTGCTCCGCTGACCCTCGCTCGCTTGACCGCAGGCCGCTGCGGCGGGGGACGGCGCGGAACCCCGGCGGCCGGCGCCGCCGGGGCCCGGTCGGGTCAGCCCTGGGCCCTGTGGATCTTCCAGTCGGCGACGTCGGAACTGCGGTTGAAGTAGGCGTTGGTGCACAGGTCGTACTTGGCGCCGGTGAGTGCGCTCGTGTGGTTGGTCTCCAGGAAGCCGCCGTTGTCCCCGTAGAGGTTCCAGAGGTGGACGACGTCGCCGGCCCGGACGTTCTGGTCGGCGGGGCTGGAGGTCTGCGCGAAGATCCGCCAGCGGCCGGTGCCCGTGGCCCGGTCCTGGGACTGGGAGGTGGACACGTCGTACTTGGCGCCCGCGTTCTTCTGCTCGGTACTGGCGTGCCCGTTGGTGTCGAGGTAGCCGCCGTCGCCGCCGTACATGTTGCGCAGGTAGATCACGTCACCGCTGACCACGGGCTGGCCGGCGGCCTTGCCCGAGGCCGAGAGCACCTCCCAGGTGCCGGTTCCCTTGCCGCGGGACGGGCTGTCGGCGGTCGCCACCTGGTACTTGCCGCCGGACGCGCTGCTGTGGCCGTTGGTGTCGAGGTAGCCGCCCTTCCAGCTGTCGTAGCCGTTCTGCAGATGGATCTGTTCGCCATACTTGAGTTCGTTCGCCATCAGGCTTCCCCTCGTGGATGACGTCGTGAATGACGGCGAGCGCGCCCCGGCGGACGCAGGAACACGCTCGATTGCGACACCACCCACCCTGTCGCAGAGCCGCGCGTTGGGAACCGGCTGCACAGGCTTGTCCAAAACTCGGCCGCGCCAGTTCCGGCCAGGAAAGCGGGCCGAGGCGCCGGAGTCGGCGCCGGACCGCCTACTGCGCGCGCAGGCCGGCGAGGAGGAGTCCGACCAGGCGGCGGGCGTCGTAGCGGGGGTTGTCGGCGCCGATGCACAGGTTGCCCACGCCGGCCATCAGCTCCAGCGCCCCGATGTCGCCGCGGATCTCGCCCGTATCGGCGGCGGCTTCCAGCAGGGCGGCGCAGACCGGTACGAGGCGGTCGATGAAGTAGGCGTGCAGGGTCGAGAACATGGGGTCGTCGGAGCGCAGCGCCTCGGCCAGGCCGTGCTTGGTGACGAGGAAGTCGACGAAGAGGTCCACCCATTGCGTGAGGGCGGTGTGCGGCGAGGGGCTGTTCGCCAGCAGGTGGGGGCCCGCTTCGGCGCACGCCTCCACCTGGTGCCGGTACACGGAGGCGACGAGGTCCGCGCGGGTGGGGAAGTGGCGGTAGATCGTGCCGACCCCGACGCCGGCCTTGGCCGCGATGTCGCGCACCGGCGCGTCGACGCCGGAGGCGACGAAGGCCGCCGCCGCCGCTTCCAGCAGGGTCTTCTCATTACGCCGGGCGTCGGCCCGCTTCCGGGGCGCCCGTGATCCTGTTTCGCTGCCGGTGCCGGTCACTGCGCTGAAACTCCCATCGCTCCACCTTGTCAATCGGAACCGTGTTCCGTATAGTCTCAAGCGGAACAAGGTTCCGTCTGTCCATCATGGCAGAAGGGGAGTGCCGTGCCCAGTTTTGTACGCCGTTCACGTTCTGCCACGGATGCTGTTGCTGCCGCGACTGCCGCGACTGCCGCGACTGCCGCGACTGCCGCGACTGCCGCGACTGCCGCGACTGCCGCGACTGCCGTAGATGCCGTGTCGGCCGTAGAGCCTGTGCAGTCGTCTTCACTCCCGTGGCCGCACCGTCATCCGGATCCCGTCCCGAGCCCACAATACGAACCGTTCCACCGGCACCGCCTCGTGCCCCGGCGCGGGCCGGAAGCGCAGACGCTTCAGCAGTACGGCGAGGACGAGCTGGGCCTCGACCGTCGCCAGGGCCGCGCCCTCGCAGCTCCGCGGCCCGATCCCGAACGGGATGTACGCGAGCCGCGGCCGCTTGGCCGCCTCCCGCGGAGTGAACCGCTCGGGGTCGAACCGCTCCGGCTCGGGCCAGTACCGGGGATTCAGATGCACTGCCCAGAAGGGGTAGAACACCGTCGTCCCGGCGGGAAGCTCGTACGGGCCGAGGGTCAGGTCCTCCGTCGTCTCGCGCGCGCCGTACGGGCCGGGTGGAAACAGCCGCATCGACTCCTTCAGCACCATGTCCAGGTACGTGAGCCGGCGCAGGCCGCCGTAGTCGGGCGCGGCCCGCTCGCCGAGTACGTCGTCCAGTTCGGCGGCGACGCGGTCGGCCGCGTCGGGGTGGCGGCCCAGCAGATACAGCGTCCACGACACGGCGACGCCGGTGGTGTGGTGGGCGGCGAGCAGCGTCATCATCACGGTGTCCCGGATCCGCGCCGGACTCTCCCCGGCGTCCACCAGCGCCCCGATCAGGTCGCTGCGGTCCGTACGATCCCCGGAGCGGTGCGCCGCCACCACGCGGTCCACCGTCTTGCGCAGGTACGCGAGCGCCTCCTCCGCCCGTTCCGTCGAGCGCGGGTCGTCCCGCGGCACCTGGTAGAGCCGCCCGAGATGCTCGGTGAGCACCTCCTCGAACGCCACGGCGATGCGATCCACGTCCGTATCGGCGTCTGTACCGGCGGCTGTACCCACGTCCGCGTCGCCGAAGGCGAACCCACAGATCATGCGGAGCGACAGCGCCGTCAACTCCCTCTGCAATTCGACGGGTTGGCTGCCGTCCCGGCCCTGGTCGGCCCAGCGGTCGGCGAGCTCCCGCGCCAGTTCCGTGAAACGCGCGAAGTGCCGTTCGTGGGACGGGCGTCCGGCCAGTACCGAGAACAGCAGCCGTCGCCAGGGGGTGTGCTCGTCGGCTGGGAGCACTTGCAGGTTGCCGGCCTCGCACAGCGGGTCCAGGAACGCGAACAGTTCCTCGGGCCGTTTGTCGAGGTGCGCCGTCGCCTCCAGGAGTACGGGGTCGGCGACCGATACGGCCGTGTCCGCGCCCGGAAGCTGGAAGCGGACGACGGGCCCGTACGCGTCGTGCAGGCGCAATTGATACTGGTGCAGCCCACCCGCCGCCGCGATGGCGCCGAGCCCGCCGTCCTCCTGGTGCCTGGGTCCGGGAATGCGCATGACGGTGCCTCCTGTCCTGGGCCTGTCCATGGTCCCGTTGTCCACCGGGCCTGTCCGCAGGATGCCCGACTCGGCTCGCGAGGCAGCCGCTCTTGCGGCACACGCCGCACTCGGACGCGGGCTGCACGTGCCGTACGCGATGACGCCCCCGCGTCCGGACCGCGTCGCCTGCCTCACCTGCCTCGCCTGCCGCGAATACGCACACGCACATGTACACGCACACGCACGCCACGAGGGCGGGGAGCGCGGCGCGGGCCGAGAACGTGACGGGGGGAGGGGGTGCGGCGCAGGCCGAGAACGTGACGAGGGGAGGGAGTGTGGCGTGGGGCGGGTGGGTCCGCCCGGTCTCGGGTTGGGCGGTGAGCTCTATTCGTCTGGGTTTATTCGTTCACCAGCAGGATCTTGCCTACGTGCCGGCCCGCGTCCATGAGCCGGTGCGCCTCGGCGGCCTCGGCCATGGGCAGGGTCTCGTCGATGATGAGCCGCACGGCTCCGCTCTCGATCATCGGCCAGACCTTTTCCCGGACTTCGGCCACGACGGCGGCCTTCTGCTCGGCGGGCCGGGTGCGCAGGGTGGTGCCGTGCACCGACAGGCGGCGGAAGACCATCTCGGCGAGGTTGAGGTTGCCCTCCAGGCCGTCCTGCAGGCCGATGATGATCAGGCGGCCGTCGGTGGCCAGGGAGCGGATGTTGCGTTCGAGGTACTGGCCGCCGACGACGTCGAGGATGACGTCGTAGGGGCCGTGTTCGGTGAAGTCCTGCGTGCGGTAGTTGATCGTCACGTCGGCGCCGAGGTCTTTCGCCCGGGCGGCCTTCTCGGGGCTGCCCACGGTGGTGACGACCCGGGCTCCGAGCGTCTTGGCGATCTGGATCGCCGTGGTGCCCACGCCCCCGGCTCCGCCGTGCACGAGGAAGGTCTCGCCCGCTTTGAGTCCTGCGGTCATGACGATGTTCGACCACACCGTGGCGACGGCTTCCGGCAAGGCGGCTGCCTCGGTCAGGCCGATGCCCTCGGGGACCGTGAGCAGCTGTCCTGCGGGCACGGCGACCTTCTGCGCGTAGCCGCCTCCCGTCAGCAGGGCGCAGACTTCGTCGCCCACCTGCCAGCCACTGACGCCTTCGCCGATGGCGCTGATGCGGCCGGAGACCTCCAGCCCCGGATAGGGCGAAGCGCCTTCCGGTACGGGGTACAGGCCCATCCGCTGCATGACGTCGGCCCGGTTCAGCGCGCTGGCCACCACGTCGACGACGACTTCGCCTGCGCGGGGCGACGGATCTTCGACTTCGGTCCACTCCAGGACCTCGGGTCCGCCCGCTTCCTTGATCGTTACTGCCTTCATGATGCTCCGCTCACTCTCGGGTGGGAGGGATTTGCAGCTATAGGGAAATAGCACTCTTTGTGACCGATATCCGCAAAGCGAATGTTTGCGCTGCTCACATTAGGGCTGAAAGTGTGCAGCGTCAACATGCGTGCGTGCGGTGAGGGGGCGTGGATCGCCTGGGGTGCTCTCGCGCCGCTGTCGGCGTCAGTTCCGGCGGCGGCTTCCGGTCACGCGCCGCCGGGAGGCTGCACGGTCGTCGCCTGCGTGAGTGCAGGGGCGGCGCTGAACAGGGCGAGGACCGCGGTGCGGACCTGGTCGGCGACAGTGTCGGGGGTGGCGGCGTCGAACTTGCCGTCGAGGTGCAGAAACGCCAGGCCGTGGGCGAGCGCCCACACCGATGTCCACAGCGCGTCCGGGGCGGCGTCAGGGAAGGTGCGGCGGACGATGCCGTGGAGGTATTCCGTGATGGCCGCGGTCGCGGCGACCCGCTCCTCGTTGTCGGGGTCGCAGGGCTCGGCGAACATCGCCCGGAACAGGGCGGGGTGGTCGAGCGCGAAGCGGACGTAGGCGACGGCGACCGCCGCGAGTTCTTCGGGGGCGGCGGGCGCGGGGTGGGCGGCGGCGAGGTGCTCGATGAGTGCGCGGTAGCCCTCGGCCGCGACCGCGGAGACGAGGGCTTCGCGGTCCGGGAAATGGCGGTACGGGGCGGTCGGCGACACGCCCGCGCGCCGCGCGACGGCCCGCATCGACAGTGCGGCGCTGCCGTCCTCTTCCAGCAGTTCGCGCGCGGCGCGCAGGCAGGCGGCGCGCAGGTCGCCGTGGTGGTACGCGGTCGCTCGTGGCACGGGTCACGCCCTTTCGTGTGTGCGCCGCTTGCCTCGTCCGGCTGATGTGAGCGGCGTATACATGCTATGTGACCGCTCCGATTGCGTGGGGCGGAGCTCGCCTGGGGCGGAGCAGGTCGGAGGGGGGCAGGGCTGGCCGGAGGGGGTCAGGACAGGTCAGAACAGGTCGCGGCAGGTCGGGGCAGATCAGGATGAATCCGAGCGGATGCGGGTCAGCCATCCCGGCGGCTACCGAGGGTTGATGCGTGTGACGTCGTCGGAGACTCACGTCCTCGCCGAGATGGCGAGGGGAATATGCGCCTCTCTTGACACCGTTTGGTGATCATGCGCATCTTCCGAACCTATGCCCGCGCCTATGCCGACGACCTGGATGCGATGCTGGCGCCGTTCACCGCGGTTACGGGTGAACCGGTCAGCACCCGTTTCACGATGCCGAATGGCTTGGAGCTGGCCACGGTCGGCCGCGTTCTCGTGGTGGCGGGCGATGAGCAAGTACTGGAGCCCTACAGGGCGACGGTGGCCACGCTCATCATCGATGACCTCGACGAGTGCCAGGTTCTGCTCAACCGAACCGGAGCGCAGATCGTGCGCGGTCCGCAGGCCGTTCCCACCGGCAGGAACCTGACCGCCAAGCTGCCGGGCGGCGTCCAGATCGAATACGTGGAATGGGACGAGGCTCAGTGGGAACGTGCCGGAGGCCGACCGGCCTGACGACTTGTGGAAACGCCGTCCGATCAGGGTCTTGATCCGGGTCGGAGTCCAGGTCACCCGGGCCAGGGCCCTCGCCGCGGTCGCCACCATGGGCCAGGCCCGTCACCATGGGCCAGGTCCGTCACAATGGCCCAGGTCCGTCACCGCCTGCGCCGCATCGTCTGCGGCGACGCCCCCGGGCCCGGCGTTCACGTCAGGTGCCGTAGTCGTCTGCGCTGATGCTCGACGTGCTCTGTACGGCCGCTGCGGGTATCGCGCATCAGCCCATCGGCTGTCCGGTAGGGGGCGCCGCGTTCCGGGGTGAGGGTCACGCCGGGGCCGAGCCAGAGGGCGAGCCCTTCGGGGCCGCTGATGAAGTCCCAGACGACGGGCGCGGGGTGGGGCAGTGTGCGGGATACGCCGATCTGCCAGCCGGCGTCCTTGGTGAGTCCAGTGGGCGTCGCGGTCATCCTTCTTCGGCGTGGCGGGCGCGCAGGGCCCTGACCTTGTGGCGGTTGCCGCAGTGCTCCATGGAGCACCAGCGGCGGCGGCCGGGGCGCGAGGTATCGACGTAGACGAGGTGGCAGTCCTCGGCGGCGCAGGTGCGGATGCGGTGCGCGAAGGGGCCGGTCAGCAATTCGATGGCGTCACGGGCGACGGTGGCCGCCAGGTGCGTGCCGCTGGAGGTTCCGGCCCACTGCCGCTTCCCGGTCGGCGTGATGGCGGGCGCCAGGGCCGGCCGGGCGGCTGCCTCGTTGATGGCCTCCAGGTCGCCGGGCGGGTGCGGTTCGCCGCGTGTATGGGCGATGACCACCCGGAACACCGCGTCGCGCAGCCTTCGCGTATCGGCTACCTCCGCTTCTGAGACGTGCAGTGCGGGCGTCGGGGTCAGCCGCGACCGGTCCGCCCAGGTGACGAGGCCGGCGGGTTCGTACAGGACCTCGTACCGGCGGTAGGGGCCGGGGCCGCCGGTGGTCAGCAGTTCCAGGCACAGTGCGCCGGGGTCGAATCGGTAGGCGACGCCGGTATGGGAGTGCAGCGTCAGCCCCTTGGTTGCGGTGGAGTCCATGTAACCAATATGAGTGGTTACATGGCATTGAGTTGGAAGTTGGTCGTCGACAGCGCGAACGCGCCCGCCCTCGCGGACTTCTGGGCCGCGGCCTTGGAGTATGAGGTGGAAGACCCCAGTTCTCTCATCGAGCAGCTCCTGGTAGCCGGCCACATCGGCGACGAGGCGGTCACCGAGCATCGCGGCCGGAAGATCTTCCGCGGCTATGCCGCGATCCGCCATCCCGAGGACCCGTACGACGCGACCAGCGGCGTCGGCCGCGGTCGACGGCTGCTCTTCCAGGACGTGCCCGAGGGCAAGGCCGGCAAGAACCGCCTGCACCTCGACGTCCACAGCGAGCCCGGCGGCCTTGAGGAGCTGGTAGCCCGGCTGGAACGCTTGGGGGCAACCCGCGTCCGTGAGGTCGACAAGGGGCCTGCCGGGCATTGGTGGATCATGCTGGACCCGGAAGGCAACGAGTTCTGCGTGGCGTAGGCCGGGCTGCGGTTGCCTTGTACCGCGCGGCGACGGGGGATCGATGCCGTTGGCCGGGGCCGGGGCCGGGGCCGGGGCCGGGGCCGACTCTGGGTTCGGGCCCTGGTCCAGGTCCCGGTCTGGGTCCCGGAACCGCATCGGACCATGCGGAAGCCTCCGCCGCGCACACGGCTACGGATGACAACTCGACCGTAAATCAGCCGTCTTCGGAGTTTCCGGCGAGCTCATCCTCCTGCGCACGCGCGCACGGCCACGAATCACCGGCTCACCCGCGCACGCGGCTGACATGATCCCGGCCACCCCTCCGCTCCCCGCTCCGCCCCCCCGGCACAGCGACGAGCCGGGCCTCCGCCTGACCTCTGGGTGTGCCCGCCCCGCCTCGCCGGTCCGACCCCGCTGCGTGCCCGCACCGCGCAGCCGGTCCTGGTACGCCGGATGTCCGGAGGGCGCTGGCGGGAGCCCCGCCCCTCCCACGGCAGGTTGCGCATCTCGGGTGAGACGCGACGATGAATGGGGGATGCGAGCCGTTGCGTACGACACGTGCCGGATGCCACTGGATGCCAAGCGTCGGATGTCGGGTGCTGGGTCGTAGGCGTCGGATGTCAGGTGCCGGGTCTCAGGTGCCGGACGTCGGGCGCGACGGAGCACAGCCGCGACGAAAGAGCGAAGCAGAGCGCCTACCCGGAACCAGGGAGTAGTGATGACCGAGATTCCACCTCCGATCACCCCCTACCTCGAACCCGCCGCGAAGGAGCTGGCCGAGGCGACCGACCCGCACCCCCGGATCTACGAGGTCCCCCCGGAGCAGGGGCGTCAGATGCTCCTCGACCTCCAGAGCGACACCAGCGTGCCCCGTCCGGACGTCGACGAGGAGTGGGTCGAGGTGGACGCCGGCAAGTGGGGCACGGTGCGTACGCGCATCATTCGGCCCAAGGGGGCGAGCGGCCCGCTGCCGGTGGTCTTCTACATCCACGGCGCCGGCTGGGTCTTCGGCGACGACAAGACCCACGACCGCCTCTTTCGCGAACTCGCCGTCGGCGCGGGCGCCGCGGGCGTCTTCCCCGTCTACGACCGGGCGCCGGAGGCGAAGTACCCCACCCAGGTGGAACAGAACTACGCCGTGGGCCAGTGGGTCCTGGACCACGGCGCGGAGCACGGCCTCGACACCTCGCGCGTCGCCGTCACCGGCGAGTCGGTCGGCGGCTGCATGTCGGCGGTGTTCGCGCTGATGAACAAGGAGCGCGGCGGGATCGGCCTCAAGGCCCAGGTCCTGCTCTACCCGGTGACCAACGCCGACTTCGACACCCCTTCCTACCGGCAGTTCGCCGAGGGCTACTACCTCACCCGCGACGGCATGAAGTGGTTCTGGGACGCCTACACCACCGACCCGGCCCAACGCGCCGAGGCGCACGCCTCCCCGCTCCAGGCATCCCTGGACGAGCTCCGGGGACTGCCCACCACCCTCGTCATCACCGACGAGGCCGATGTCCTGCGCGATGAGGGCGAGCAGTACGCCAACAAGCTGCGCGAGGCCGGTGTGGACGTCACCTCGGTCCGGGTGGCCGGCATGGTTCACGACTTCCTCCTCCTGGACAGCCTGCGCGACACCCGCGCCGCCAACGTCGCCCGCAAACTAGCCGTCGACGCCCTCACCTCAGCACTGCACGCCACCTGACCTGCATCTCACCTGACCTGCACGCCACCCGAGCACCGCACTCCACCCGAGCACCGCATCCCACCCGAGCACTGCCCGCCACCCGAGCACCGCACGACGCCCGAGACGCTCGCCCCGCAGTGTTGACGGTGCTTACATCGCCGCTTAGGCTGATGTGAGCACCGCCAACATTTGAGAGGGAGCGAAGGACATGCCGTCAGAACCGCAGGACACGGTGAAGGTCGACTTGGGAGGTCGCACGGTCGCGGTCCCCAAGGGCGGCCTCTACGACCGGTACCGGATGGACACCGACCTGGACGAGGTCGCCGACGATCCCCGCGTCAGCAGCGTGGACTTCTTCCGGCGGCTGCCCAAGACCGAGGTCGACTCGCCGATCGGGCCCACGCTCACCCCGAACTTCTACTACCGCATCTCGACCGCCCGGCTCACGATGCTCGCCCCCACCCGCGCGATCCGCACCCGCCTGCCCGGCGAGCTGGCGCCGCTGGAGGTCGCGCCCGGATTCGGGCTCGTCTCGGTGATGTTCTTCCGTTACGACGTGTGCGACATCGACTTCTACACCGAAGCCGCCGTCGGAATCGCGGTGAAGCCCGCCCGGCACGGCAAGCTCGGATTCTTCGACCTGGTGACCGCCCTCAAGAACGACCACCTCGATTCCTACGTGCTCTCCCTGCCGGTGAGTACCGACATCGCCCAGGTCCGCGGGCACGACGGCTACGGCTTCCCCAAGTGGGTCACCGGACTCGACGTCGACATCGACGCGCGCCGTACGACGGCGCGAGTGGCCAACGACACGGGCGGGACCGACGTGTCCCTCTCGGCGCCCACACCCGCCCAGACCGTGTACGCGAGCGGTGAGCGCGTATCGAGCCTCACCTCGTACACGTCGATCGGCGGCGCCTGGCACTCCACCCTCAACCAGACCAACCTGCTCGCGGCAGGCGCCGTCCGCTTCCCCCGCGGCGTCGGTCTCCAGGTCGGGCAGGGCCGCATGGCCGACGACCTGCGCTCGCTCAACCCCACCAGGCCCGTCCAGTTCGACGTCGTCACGGAAGGCCAGGCCGCCCTGCACATGCCCGTCCCCACCTCGGTCCCGAGCCGGAACCGGTGACAAGGAGCCCCGCCATGGCCATCGATCACATTGCCCGACCCGCCGCCGCCCGCGGTACCGGCCTGCCCGCATCCCTCACGCCGGACCGTATACACCGGCTGGCCGGGCGCGTCGCGGCCGCGGACGACGCCGTACGGGTCATCACTCGCGCCCCCTACACCGGCGCCCCGCTGGCCGACCTTCCCGTCTCGACCCCCGCCGACGTCGAGGGCGCGTTCGCCCGTGCCCGTACTGCCCAACGGGCCTGGGCGGACACCTCGTTGAGCGAGCGCAAAAAGATCATGCTGCGCTTCCACGACCTCGTACTCCGCCGCCAGGACGAGGCCCTGGACTTGATGCAGGCCGAGAGCGGCAAGACCCGCCGCGACTCCTCCCTCGAAGTCGTCGACACCGCGATCACCTCCCGCTACTACGCGCGCAGCGCCGCCGCGTACCTGGCGCCCAAGCGCCGCCGCGGCGCGATCCCGCTGCTGACCCACACCACCGAACTGCGCCACCCCAAAGGCGTCGTCGCCATCGTCTCCCCGTGGAACTACCCCCTGAGCATGGCCGCCGGCGACGCCATCCCCGCGCTCATGGCCGGCAACGCCGTCGTCCAGAAGCCCGACACCCAGACCGCGCTCACCGCGCTGTGGGCACTGGACCTGATGCGCGAGGCCGGACTGCCCGACGGCGTATGGCAGATGGTGATCGGCCGCGGCAGTTCCATCGGCGACGCGCTGATGGACAACGCCGACTACATGATGTTCACCGGCTCCACCGCCAGCGGGCGGCGGATCGCCCGCGACGCGGGGGAGCGCCTCATCGGCGCCTCCCTCGAACTCGGCGGCAAGAACGCCATGCTGGTCCTCGACGACGCCGACGTCGACCGCGCCGTCGACGGCGCCATCGCCGCGTGCTTCCCCTCCGCCGGACAGCTCTGCGTCTCCATCGAGCGCCTGTACGTGGCCGAGTCCCTCCGCGACACGTTCGTCGCCGCCTTCGTCGCCCGCGCCGAGCGGCTCACGATGGGCGCCGCCTACGACTACAGCGTCGACGTCGGCTCCCTCACCACCCCCGCCCAGCTGGAGATCGTCACCGCACACGTCGACGACGCCGTCGCCAAGGGCGCGACCGTACTGGCCGGCGGCGCACCGCGCCCCGACCTGGGCCCGCTGTTCTACGCACCGACCATCCTCACCGACGTCACCCCCGACATGACGCTCCACGACCACGAGACCTTCGGCCCCGTCGTCTCCCTCTACTCCTTCACCGACGTCGACGAGGCCGTCGCGCGCGCCAACGCCACCCCGTACGGTCTCAACGCCAGCGTCTGGACCCGCGACGGAGCCCGGGGCCGGGCCGTCGCCGCCCGCATCCACGCCGGCACCGTCAACGTCAACGAAGCCTTCGCCGCCGCCTGGGGAAGCGTCGACGCCCCGATGGGCGGCATGGGCGAATCAGGACTCGGCCGACGCCACGGCGCTGACGGCATCCTCAAATACACCGAGCCGCAGACCATCGCCCACCAGCGCCTCCAGGGCTTCACCCCGCCTGCCCGCGTCTCACCCGAGACCTGGGCCTCCCTGCTGACCGGCGCACAGAAGGTCCTCAAGGCGGTCGGCGCACGCTGAGCGCCACGAACGAGCCGGGCGAGCCGCCCCGCACAAGGGAGACAGAGATGACCAGAGTCCTGTTCGTCGTATCCGCGGCCGACCGCTGGACGCTGAAGAACGGAGAAGTACACCCCTCGGGCTACTGGGGCGAGGAACTGGCCATGCCGCACAAGATCTTCACCCGCGCGGGCTGCCAGATCACCCTCGCGACGCCAGGTGGCGCCGCGCCGACCCTGGACCGCCTGAGCATGTCCCGCACGGCGGGACTGCCGTCCAAACTGCGCGAGGTCAGCCGGTACCTCGACTCCATCCAGGGCGAACTGAACAGCCCCCGGCCCCTGGCCGCGATCGACCCGGACGCCTACGACCTGGTCTTCTACCCCGGCGGCCACGGCCCCATGGAGGACCTCGCCGTCGACCCGGTCTCCGGAGCGCTGCTCACCCGCGTGCTGCGCTCCGGCAAACCGCTGGCACTGCTGTGCCACGCACCGGCCGCCGCGTTCGCGGCGAAGAACGAGGACGGCTCCTGGCCGTTCACCGGATACCGGATGACGGGCTTGTCCAACCTGGAGGAGAAGTTCAACAGCTTCGGCCGCAAGGCGATCTGGCTCCTCGAAGACCGCCTGCGCGAAAGCGGCGCCGACTACCGCAAAGGGCGCTTGCCATTGCGTCCCTTCACACAAGTCGACCGCAACCTGTACACCGGCCAGAACCCCGCGTCCTCCGAACTGCTCGCCGAGCGGCTCGTGAAGGACGTGATCGGCACGGGCACCTGAGCGGTGCGGGTGAAATCCTTTCAGGAATGGAACGGTTCGGTGCTGCGGGCCTTTATGTGGCGCAGCAATGCACGTAGGGCGGTTCGGTTCGTCGTGACGGCGGTAGCCGGGCTTTCGCTCTCGCGAAGTGAGATACCGCTGTTGCGCGTCGCGGCCAGCTCGATGCAATTGTTGCCGCCGTCGCCGGAGAAGGACGACTTCAGCCAATGGGGATGGGGTGCGTGCCGCATCGATCACAACTCCCTGGGGGCGGTACGGATGAAGGCTCCCGACTTCACGCCTCGAACGAGCGCGCTCAACGCGTCTCGGTGCGGCGAGAGGACGGCGGTCGGACTGCCGCTCTCGCGGAGCGCGATCCTGTCGTTCTCGTAGGCGGCGAGCTCTATGCAGTTGTTGCCTCCCTCATCGGAGAACGAGGACTTCAGCCAACGAAGGCCGTGCACGTAAGACACCTCTCACAGATCCCTGAGCGCGGAGCGGATGAATTGCCTGGACTTACTCGGAGTCAACGCGACGTTGTCCACCAAGTCCAGTCGCGTCCGGAAGTTGGCGAGCTGCGTGGGGGAGTCGAAGAACACCGCGCCGGTGGGCCCGTCCAGTTGCACGGTGTCCAGGTGTTGGTTCGGCGCCTCGGCGTAGAGGACGGAAGCGTCGCCGAGCAGTGGGAATCCCCCGGCGGTGAAGGGGATCACCCGGAGTGTGATGTTGGGTCGCGTGCTCTCCTCCATCAGGTGGGTGAGCTGGGCGCGCGTGATGGCGCGCCCTCCGATCTGCATCCTGATGGCAGCCTCGTGAATCACGCCGGTGTACGGGGTGGCGTGGTCACCGGTGATGACTGTTTGGCGCGCCAAACGGTGTGCCACCCGTAGTTCGACTTCGAGGCGCGGCAGAGGGGGCACGCGGAGGTCGAAGATGGCGCGGGCGTGGTCCTCGGTTTGGAACAAGCCAGGCAGGTGCGCGATTTGGAGGGTGCGCAGACGCGCCGCGTAGTGTTCCAGTACCGCGACGTCCAGGAAACCCGGCGGGACTTTGCCCCGGTAGTCCTCCCACCACCCCGACTTGCGGCCGCCTGTCAATTCTGCCAGCGCATCGATCAGGGCTGAGTCGTCGCACTCGTAGATGCTCGCGAGCCTTCGCAGACGTTCCTCGCTGATGCCGAACCGTCCGGCCTCCACGTTGGAGATGACGGTTCGGTCGGTGCCGAGAAGGCCGGCTGCTGTCGGAGCGGTCATGCCGACCGCTTCGCGGAGCCTTCTCAACTCGACGCCGAATCGGCGTTGCAGGATGGTCGGAATCTGCCGTGGTGCCATGTGCCCTCTTCTCGTCCGAGCACAGTGTGCCCAGGCGAGTGCGTACGGTCCACCGAGGACGAGATGTTAACCCTTCAGGGTGACTTGGCATAACAGTTATGGGATTTGGCCTTACTCTGTGAGGCGTGCCACTCGCGTCGCCGTCACGGGCGGAAGCGCACCGGTCCCCCCTGCCCACCCGGAAACGACCCGGCTCCGCAGGGGGGAACCGGCAAAGCCACCGCCCGCCACCGGCGATCACCGGCACACGTCCGTTCGTCATCGCACGCCCGCACCCAAGGAGGTGCCTCGTGAGGACAGAAGAATCCCCCCACGCCGATGGCCGTCCCGCAGACCACCCGGCCCCCATCCCGTTCACGGAACCCTGGCAGTACGAACTCGGCTTCCCGTGTGATCCGCGCGGGCCGCGCATCGCGCGGATCACCCTGCGCGCCATCCTGGCGGCGCACGAGCTCACCGAACTCAGCTACCGCGCCGAGCTGTTGGCCTGTGAGCTGGCCACGAATTCCGTGCGGCATACGCGAGGGTCCGCGACCGTGCGGCTGCACTGGTTGTACCCGGTGCTGCGGGTCAGTGTCTGGGACGCCAGTCCGGATCTGCCTCAGCGGTACGAGCCGCCGGCCGACGGCGAGAGCGGGCGGGGGCTGGCGATCGTGGAGCTGGTCGCCGATCGTTGGGGCGGGTGTGCCATAGGGGGCGGGGCGAACGGGCCCGGCGGCAAGACGGTCTGGTTCGAACTCGCGCTCGCGGTCGGTCCCGTTCCGCCCGGGCCTGCCCTTCCCTCCGCGCTCGCCGCCTGAGCGGCGGGCCCGCCGCGACGCGGCTCGTAGCGGTTCAACGCGGCCGTTCGGGTGGGGCCGTACACCTGGTCGGGTCCGGCGGGCGGTTTCGCCGGTCGGCCGGGCGGCGCCCGGTGGTGCACTGGGCCCCCGCCCCCCTGGTCGTACGGCCGTCACCCACTGGAGGACCGAGTGGAACCCTTCATCGCCCTCGTCGTCGGGTTCGCGGTGGCGCGCCTGATCGGCGTGGCCGGGGTAGGTGCGCTCGACGACTGGCAGTCCGCGCTGCGGGTCGGCGTGGCCCTGATGTTCCTGTTCACCGCGTCCGCCCACGCCCACCCCAAACTGCGCGCCGACCTCATCGGCATGGTGCCTCCGGCGCTGCCCCGACCGGACCTGTTGGTGACGGCCACGGGGGTGCTCGAACTCGCCGGTGCCATCGGCTTGTTGACCCCCGCCACATCGACCGCGGCCGCCTGGTGCCTGATCGCGCTCATGGTCGCGATGTTCCCCGCCAACGTGTCCGCCGCCAGGCGGCACGTCGCCCAGGGCGATCCGATCGTGCGGCGGAGCCTGTGGCAGCTCGTCTACATCGCGGCTGCGGCGCTCACGCTCGTCTAGACGAATACGTCCGTTGTATTCAGTGATCGAATGCCGCCTACGTGTCGGGGCCGCACCAGCAGCTGTACTCCGGCTCGGGGTTGGCACCACGCCCCTCCGTGCGCGCGGGCGGTCGGTAATTCCGGTCGCGCGGTGGTGTCGATGGGATAGTCTGTTCGGGATTTCGCGCGGCAGGTTCTCTGCCGCCCCGCTCGGCGCGCTCGGCGTCGACACGCACCGCGTGCCCTGCCCGGAAGGAGGCGAGAGACATGGACCGTGCTGAATGCGTTGCGGCCATAGTTGCCTCCGGCCGTGTGCCCTCCCTCCTCTGCGGTGCGCGGTAACTCTTCCCCCTTCTTGTTTCTTGTCTTCGGCGTCTCCTTGAGATGCCGCGTCACGAGATGTCCTGGCCTGCGTCGTTCGTCGCCGCGCGGGCTGCGGGGGCGCGCGCCCGAAGACGGGCCCTTCTTTTGCTGGTCACCGTGAGCTCGGCACGCTCCGCCTCACGACCGGCAATTGCGCCGGCGTGAGTGACACGCGGCTGGTGAGGCAGGCCCCGGGTGCTGTCCGCGGTTCCCGCTGCCCTATCGCCATGCCGTGTCCCCGTGCTGCGTACACCGGCCCGTCGTCACCACCGCGACCTTCCCTGGCCGGCTGTCCCGACAGCACTTCGACACGAAACGTACGTGATCGTCATGAGCAAGAAACGTCCCGGAGGGGAATCCCTCCCGTCCGCCCCTTCCGCGGCCACCGACCGTTCCCCGGACAGCGAGGTCCCCGCCGCGACTCCGGCACCGGCACCGACTCCCACTCCGGCACCGACTCCCACTCCGGCACCGACTCCCACTCCGGCCCCGGCATCGACTCCGGCACCGGATCCGAAGCGCTGGTGGGCGCTGGCCGTCATCGCCCTCGCCCAGCTGATGGTGATCCTTGACGGCACCATCGTGAACATCGCGCTGCCCTCCGCCCAGCACGCTCTCGGCATGTCGGACGCCGACCGGCAGTGGGTGATCACCGCCTACACGCTGGCCTTCGGCGGGCTGCTGCTGCTCGGCGGCCGGATCGCCGATCTGGTGGGGCGCAAGCGCACCTTCGTCATCGGCCTGGCCGGGTTCGCCGCGGCCTCCGCGCTCGGCGGCGCGGCGGCCGGTCCCGGGATGCTGTTCGCGGCGCGGGCCCTGCAAGGCGCGTTCGCGGCGGTCCTGGCGCCCTCGGCCCTGTCGCTGCTGACGACGACGTTCACCGACCCCAAGGAGCGGGCCAGGGCGTTCGGGGTCTACGGCGCGCTGGCCGGCGGCGGCAGCGCGGTCGGGCTGATCGTGGGCGGTCTGCTGACCGAGTACCTGAACTGGCGCTGGTCCTTGTACGTCAACGTGCCCATCGCGCTGGCCGCCCTGATCGGCGCACCGGCCTTCCTGCGCGACCGCTCCGGCCGCCGGGGCGGGCGTCTGGACGTGCCGGGCGCGCTGCTGGGCTGCGGCGGGCTCGTCGCCCTCGTGTACGGCTTCAGCGAGGCCGAACCCCGCGGCTGGACCAGCCCGTTGGTGCTCACGCCGCTCGCGGCCGGCGTGGTCCTGCTCGCCGCCTTCGTGTGGTGGCAGAGCCGCGCGGCGAACCCGCTGCTGCCGCTGCGCATCGTCAAGGACCGTGTCCGGGCCGGATCGCTCGCGACGATGGGCTTGGCCACCATCGGCATGTTCGGCGTCTTCCTGTTCCTGACGTACTACCTCCAGGTCGTCCTCGGCTACCCGCCGGTGCGGACGGGCCTGGCCTTCGTGCCGATTTCAGCGGGCATCGTCATCGGCGCGACCCAGATCGCGGCCCGCCTGCTGCCCCGCACGGCACCGCGCGTCTTGATGTCGTCCGGCATGGCGCTGGCCGCCGTCGGCATGGTGCTGCTCAGCCGCCTGACCGTGCATGCGCAGTACCTCCCGCACGTGCTGCCCGCCCTGCTGCTGCTCGGTCTGGGCATGGGCCTGACCTTCATGCCGGTCTACGCGACGGCCACCGCCGGCGTGCCCGCGCAGGACGCCGGTGTGGCCTCGGCCGCCCTCAACACCATTCAGCAGATGGGCGCTTCGCTGGGCACCGTCCTGCTCAACACCATCGCCACCGGCGCCACCAGCCGTTATGTCCACGCGCACGCGCACGGTCCGGCCCACGGCGGCGCGACCATCGACGAAGGCATGGTGCACGGCTTCTCCGTCGCCTACTGGTGCTCGGCGGGCGTCCTGCTGCTCGCCGCCCTGGTAGCGGGCCTCACCGTACGGCGCAAGACGCCGAAGCCCGCCGGAAACGACGCACCGGCCTAGCCGGCCAGGGCCGTGTCCCGCCGCCTTCCACCTCACTTCTCGAAGGACCCTTCATGAAACCCCTGACCGAGCACGACATCCGCACCTCGTTCGTCAACTGCTCGAAGGGCGAGGCCAAACGCCTCCCCCTGCCCAAGAACCTGGCGGACCTCGACCACTGGGACGACCTGGACTTCCTGGGCTGGTTCGATCTGTCCGCGCCCGATCGCAAGTATCTCGTCGTCGAACGCGCCGATGAACTCGTCGGCCTGTCCCTGCGCTCCGTCTCCGGCAACCGCGGCTTCCTGCGCCGCAGCCTGTGCTCGCTGTGCCTGACCACGCATCCCGGCAGCGGCGTCTCCCTCATGACCGCCCCCAAGGCGGGCCCGGCCGGCCGCGGAGGCAACTCGGTGGGCTTCTACATCTGCGCCGACCTGGACTGCTCGTTGTACGTACGGGGCCGGAAGAAGGCGGCAGCGGGCGGGCACATGGAGGAGTACCTCACAGTCGAGCAGCAGATCGAGCGCCTGCGCGGCAACATCGACGCGTTCGTGGAGCGGGTCTTCCACTGAGACCGATGAGACCGATGAGACCGACAGGGGCTCGACGGCCGTACGTCGGCGGGTGTCGCCCCGGCGTCGGGCCGACATCGGCCCGGCATCGGCTCCTTGTCGGCCGGAGGCCGGAATCTTGCCCGAGGCCGGTCGGGCGCCCGCCCGGCCGGCCTCCGACAGGCAAGGAGCAACACCATGACCACGACCACCGACGTCACGACCACGGACGTCACGATCATCGGCGCCGGCCTCGGCGGACTCGTTCTGGCCCGCGTCCTGCACCTGCACGGCATACCCGCCACGGTCTACGAAGGGGAGGCGTCGCCGACGGCTCGTACGCAGGGCGGCATGCTCGACATCCACGACTACAACGGACAGCTCGCCCTCAAGGCGGCCGACCTGATGGACGAGTTCCGCGGCATCATCCTGGAGGGCCGCCAGGCGATGCGGTTCGTCGACCGGGACGGGAATGTCCTGCTCGACAAGGCGGACGACGGTACGGGCGGCCGGCCCGAGGTGCAGCGTGCCGAACTGCGGCGGATTCTGCTCGACTCCCTCCCGGCCGGGACCGTCAAGTGGGGGCACAAGGCCGTAGGCACCCGCGCCCTTGGCGACGGGCGCCACGAGGTGACGTTCGCCGACGGTTCCACCGTCACCACGAACCTGCTGGTCGGCGCGGACGGCGCTTGGTCACGGGTGCGTCCGCTGCTCTCGGACGCCACCCCTGAGTACGTCGGCCGGTCCTTCGTCGAGACGTATCTCTTCGACGTCGAGACCCGTCACCCCGCCACCGCGAAAGCGGTCGGCGGCGGCTCGTTCGGCGTCATCGTCCCGAGTGGGGAGCGGGCGTGGATCGCGGCGCACCGGGAGAGCGGTGCGACCATCCACACCTATATAACGCTGTCCAAGCCGCTGGACTGGTTCGCCGACATCGACTTCACCGGCACCGGCACCGGCACCCACGCGGCAACCGCGCGCCTCGCGGCGGAGTTCGACGGCTGGGCGCCGGAGCTCACCGCGCTGATCACCGACGCCGACACCGCGCCCGTACTGCGTCCGCTCCACGCCCTGCCGGTCGGGCACCGCTGGGACCGCACGCCGGGCGTGACCCTGATCGGCGACGCCGCCCACCTCTCGATCCCCGACGGCGAAGGCGCCAACCTCGCCATGCAGGACGGCGCCGAACTCGGGCAGGCCCTCGCCGCGCACCCCGGCGACGTCGAGGCCGCGCTCGCCGCGTACGAGCGGGAACTGTTCCCCCGCGGCGCCGCCGCCGCGGCCGCTGCCGTGGCGGTCAACGACCGCACCCCCGAAGAGCTGCTGGCCGCCCTCACCGGGGACGCCGAGCCCTCATGACCCGTCCGACCCGACTGAGAGCTATGTCATCCCTGCGTAAGGCCCCTTCGCAGGTTCTGATCTCTCATTCGGGGGCAAAGGAAGCCAATGGCGTCGTCTTCCGGAAGGACGGCGAGCACCCCGTCCTGGCACGGCGAGCGGCCCCTCCCGCCCGGCTTTCGCGCAGCGCGGCCAGTGTTCCGTCGCCGCCCCGGCGGCCTCCCCGGTGCGTCCGGCGCTTAAAGTCGCATGGCCATACCAGAAACGGCATGGTCATATTCGCTGTCCTGGAAGGGGACCGATGTGAGTACTGATGTGATGTCGTCCTTTCACCACGAGCTGATACGCCGCAACCCCGGCGAGCCCGAGTTCCACCAGGCCACGCTGGAGGTCCTGGAGACGCTCGCGCCGGTCCTCGCCGCGCGGCCGGAGATCGCGGCGGCCAAGCTGGTGGAGCGGATCTGCGAGCCGGAGCGGCAGATCATGTTCCGGGTGCCGTGGCAGGACGATGCCGGGCAGATCCACATCAACCGGGGCTTCCGAGTGGAGTTCAACAGCGCCCTCGGCCCGTACAAGGGCGGGCTGCGCTTCCACCCCTCGGTCAACCTCGGCATCGTGAAGTTCCTCGGCTTCGAGCAGATCTTCAAGAACTCGCTCACCGGGCTCAACATCGGCGGCGGCAAGGGCGGCAGCGACTTCGACCCGCACGGCCGGTCCGACACCGAAGTGATGCGGTTCTGTCAGTCGTTCATGACGGAGCTCCACCGCCACCTGGGCGAGCACACGGACGTACCGGCCGGCGACATCGGCGTCGGGGGCCGGGAGATCGGCTTCATGTTCGGTCAGTACCGCCGCATCACCAACCGCTGGGAGGCCGGCATCCTCACCGGCAAGGGGCTCCAGTGGGGCGGCTCCCACGCCCGTACGGAGGCCACCGGGTACGGGAACGTGCTGTTCACCGCCGAGATGCTCAAGCAGCGCGGCGAGGACCTCGACGGGCAGCAGGTCACGGTCTCCGGCTCGGGCAATGTGGCGATCTACACGATCGAGAAGGCCCAGGCGCTCGGCGCCAACGTGCTGACCTGCTCGGACTCCGGCGGCTACATCGTGGACGAGAAGGGCATCGACCTCGCCCTGCTCAAGCAGATCAAGGAGGTCGAGCGCGGCCGCATCATCGAGTACGCCGAGCGGCGCGGCGCCTCGGCCACATACGTGCCGGGCGGCTCCGTCTGGGACGTGCCCGCCGACGTCGCGCTGCCCTCGGCCACCCAGAACGAACTCGACGGCGACGCCGCCCGTACGCTCGTACGCGCCGGGGTCAAGGCCGTCTCCGAGGGCGCCAACATGCCGGCCACGCCGGAGGCGGTCACCGTGCTGCGGGAGGCCGGGGTCGCGTTCGGGCCGGGCAAGGCGGCCAACGCGGGCGGCGTCGCGACCAGCGCGCTGGAGATGCGGCAGAACTCCGGGCGCGAGTCCTGGACCTTCGAACGGGCCGAGGGCGAGCTCGCGGAGATCATGCGCGGCATCCACGCCACCTGCTTCGAGACCGCCGAGCGCTACGGCGTGCCGGGCGACTACGTGACGGGCGCCAACATCGCCGGATTCGAGCGGGTCGCCGACGCGATGCTGGAGCAGGGCCTCATCTGACCGGCATCTGACCGGCATCTGACCGGCCCGGAACGAGGCCGGGCGAGGGCGCTCGGCCGGTGCGAACGAGAACACAGAGACCGGGGCGGACCTGTACGGACGTACGGGCGCTCACGGAACCAGCCAGGGGCCGCAGCCCTTGTCGCCCGCAATGGCGGGGGCGGCAAGGCACGTGCCGCGCGTAACGTGGCACCCATGAATATCTGCGTCTTCTGTTCCGCCGCCGACCTCGACGACCGCTACACCGCCCCCGCTCGTGAATTCGCCGAGCTGATCGGCAAGGGCGGCCACACCATGGTGTGGGGCGGCTCCGAGTCCGGCCTGATGAAGGTCATGGCGGACGGGGTGCAGGACAACGGCGGGAAACTGGTCGGCGTCTCGGTGGAGTTCCTGGCCGCGAAGGCGCGCACCAACGCGGACGAGATGATCGTCACCAAGGACCTCGCGGAGCGCAAGGCGCTGCTGCTGGCGCGCGCGGACGCGATCGTGATCATGGTGGGCGGCACCGGCACGCTCGACGAGGCGACCGAGATCCTGGAGCTGAAGAAGCACGGGATGCACAGCAAGCCCGTGGTGCTGCTGAACGCCGCGGGCTTCTACGACGGGCTGAAGCAGCAGTTCCAGCGGATGGAGGAAGAGGGCTTCCTGCCGATCCCGCTGACGGAGCTGGTCTTCTTCGCCGAGGACGGCGTCGGCACCATGGCGTACCTCGAAGAGTCGGCCGGAGTCCAGTAAGTCCCGTAGGGCAAGCTGGGTCCCATGAGTACGCACATGATCACTGGGGCCGGCTCGGGCATCGGGGCGGCCGTCGTCGAGAAGCTGCTGGCGCGCGGCGACGAGCTGTACCTGTTCGCGCGCGACGCGGGGCGGGCCAAGGAGCTCGCCGAGCGCTACCCCGGCGCCCGCACCCTCGTCGCCGACCTGGGCAACCCCGACCGGCTCTCCTGGGCGCTCAGCCAGCAGTCCGTCCCCGACCGCGTCGACACGCTGCTGCACATCGCGGGCGTCGTGGACCTCGGCGGCATCGGCGAGCTGAGCACGAAGGCGTGGAACCGCCAGCTCGCCGCGAACCTCGTCTCCCCGGCCGAACTGACCCGGCTGTTCCTGCCCCAGCTGCGCATCGCCCACGGCCACGTCCTCTTCGTCAACTCCGGCGCCGGCCTCAGCGCGGGCCCCCAGTGGGGCGCGTACGCCGCGAGCAAGCACGGCCTCAAGGCCCTCGCCGACTCGCTGCGCGCCGAGGAGCACGGCAACGGCGTGCGGGTCACGTCCGTCTATCCGGGGCGCACCGCCACGGCGATGCAGGAGAAGGTGCACCAGCAGGAGGGCAAGGAGTACGACGCCGGGCGCTGGATCGACCCGGAGTCGATCGCGAAGACGATCCTGCTCTCGATCGACCTGCCGCGGGACGCGGAGATCAACGACATCACGGTGCGGCCGGGGCGCTGACGCGCGGCGCTCTCGAACGGGCGGGTACGCGCTACATGAACACCGCCACGTACACCGCGAGGCAGCACACGATGACCGCGAGGAGCGCGGTGAGGACCGCCATCGAGGCCGCCGCCGCGCGCAGCATCCCGGAGTTGTCGGGCTGGAGGGCGGTCGCCTGCTCCGGCTGGTCCGGTAAATAGCGGACGGTGAGCGTGTCTCCCGCCATCACCGTGGCCGGGCCCGTCTCCTCGAACCGCACCGGGCGGCCGTCGCGCGTCCGGTACTCGTACACGTGGCGGAGGACGGTGTGCCGGCCGTCGCCGCCCCGCGTGGTGGCGTACGCGCGCAGACAGCGGCCCTGGGCGGTCAGGCCCGTACGCCACAGCGTGGTGAGGCGCCGCCGCCGTTCGGCCACCCTGCCGATGCCGTAGAGCGCGAGGCAGGCCATCAGCGCCGGGATGGCGAGCACGAGTGCGCTGGACAGAAAGGACATGGCACACACCTCCGGTTTCTGGGACGGAGACTCCGCCCGGACGGTCGCGGTTCCCGCGTGCTCGTACTCTCGTACCCTTCCGGGGTGAGTGAGAAGAGCGAGAAGAGCTGGGCCGCGGGCGTGGCGACCGGCGTCGGGTCGATGCCCGGCGGCGACGCGCGCGAGGCCGCGAAGACCGTCACCGGATCGCTGGAGGCGTTCCCTCATCTGCCGGAGCTGCCCGCGCGGGGGCCCGGCGCGGACATGATCGGGCGGACCGCGGGGCTGCTCGTGGAGGTGTACGCGCATGTCGAGCCCAGCGGGTGGCGGATCAGCGACCGGCCGGGGCGGGACACCAGACGCGCGGTGTCGTGGCTGGGCGAGGACCTCGACGCGCTGGAGGAGTTCACCCAGGGGTACGAGGGGCCGCTGAAGGTGTCGGCCGTCGGGCCGTGGACGCTGGCCGCCGCCCTGGAGACGCGCGGCGGCGAAGCGGCGCTGCGCGATCCGGGGGCGTGCCGGGACCTGACCGCGTCGCTCGCCGAGGGGCTGCGGGCGCATCTGGCGGAGGTGCGGCGCAGGGTGCCAGGGGCCCGCCTCGTGCTCCAGCTCGACGAGCCGTCGCTGACCGCGGTGCTGACCGGCCAGGTGCGTACGGCCAGCGGCTACCGCACCCACCGGGCCGTGGACCGGAGCGTGGTGGAGGGCGCGCTGCGGGACGTGGTGGCCGTCGCCGGGGGCGCGCCGGTCGTCGTCCACTCGTGCGCGCCGGACGTGCCGTTCGGCCTGCTGCGGCGGGCCGGGGCCGCGGGCGTGTCGTTCGATTTCTCGCTGCTCACCGAGCGTGAGGAGGAGGTGGTCGGGGAGGCTGTGGAGGGCGGGACGGCGCTGTTCGCGGGCGTGGTGCCGGGCATCGACGGCCCATTGTCGGACCCTGCCGGTAGCGTCATGGGTGTCAGGACGCTGTGGCGCAGGCTGGGGCTGGCACCGGGGACTCTCGCGGAGTCCGTCGTGGTCACCCCCGCGTGCGGGCTCGCGGGCGCTTCGCCCGCATATGCCCGTACGGCCCTCGCACACTGCGTCAAGGCGGCGAGATCGCTCGCGGACAACCCTGAGTGACGGCGCTCTTGGAGCAACGGGAGGACGAGACGGTGGCAGGCGAACAGGACGCAGCGGTGCCCGCGGAGGCGCGGGAGAAGCACGCGCGACTCGCTGAGCAGATCGAGGACCATCGCTTCCGGTACTACGTGCGGGACGCCCCGGTCGTCAGCGACGCCGAGTTCGACAAGCTGCTGCGCTCCCTGGAGGCGCTGGAGGAGGAGCATCCGCAGCTGCGGACCCCGGACTCGCCCACCCAGAAGGTCGCGGGCGCCTACGAGACCGACTTCGCCACCGTCGAGCACCGCGAGCGCATGCTCTCCCTGGACAACGCCTTCGACGACGAGGAGCTGGCCGCCTGGGCCGAGCGCGTCGCCAAGGAGGTGGGGGAGGGGACCTCGTACCACTTCCTGTGCGAGCTCAAGGTCGACGGCCTCGCCGTCAACCTCACCTACGAGCACGGGCGGCTGACCCGCGCCGCCACCCGCGGGGACGGCCGCACCGGCGAGGACATCACGCCCAACGTCCGCACCATCGACGAGATCCCGCACCGGCTGGAGGGGGAGCGGGTCCCGGACCTGGTCGAGGTGCGCGGCGAGGTCTTCTTCCCGATGGAGAAGTTCGAGGAGCTCAACGCCCGGCTGGTGGAGGCCGGCAAGCCGCCGTTCGCCAACCCGCGCAACGCGGCGGCCGGTTCGCTGCGCCAGAAGGACCCGAAGATCACGGCGACCCGGCCGCTGCACATGGTGGTGCACGGCATCGGCGCGCGCGAGGGCTTCGACATCGACTGCCAGTCGCACGCGTACGACCTGCTGCGCGACTGGGGGCTGCCGACCGCCAGGCACAACCAGGTGGTCGACTCGCTGGAGGGCGTGCGGAAGTTCATCGCGCGCTTCGGCGACACCGAGACCCGGCACTCGATGGAGCACGAGATCGACGGCGTGGTCGTCAAGCTCGACGAGATCCCCCTCCAGGGGCGGCTGGGGTCCACGTCGCGCGCCCCGCGCTGGGCCATCGCCTGGAAGTACGCGCCGGAGGAGGTCAACACCAAGCTGGTCGACATCCGCGTCGGCGTCGGCCGCACCGGCCGCGTCACGCCGTACGCGGTGGTGGAGCCCGTCACGGTCGCCGGCTCCGAGGTCGAGTTCGCGACGCTGCACAACCAGGACGTGGTCAAGGCCAAGGGCGTCCTGATCGGCGACACGGTGGTGCTGCGCAAGGCCGGCGATGTGATCCCCGAGATCCTGGGGCCCGTCGTGGACCTGCGCGACGGCAGCGAGCGGGAGTTCGCGATGCCCGCCGAGTGCCCGGACTGCGGCACGGCGCTGCGCCCCGCCAAGGAGGGCGACATCGACCTCCGCTGCCCCAACGCCCGTTCCTGCCCCGCCCAGTTGCGGGAGCGGGTCTTCTATCTCGCGGGCCGCAAGAGCCTGGACATCGAGAATTTCGGCTATGTGGCGGCCACCGCGCTGACCCAGCCGCTGGAGCCCGCCGAGCCGCCGCTGAAGGACGAGGGCGACCTCTTCGACCTCACCGTCGAGGAGCTGCTCCCCATCAAGTCGTATGTGCTCGACCCGGACAGCGGACTGCCCAAGCGCGACCCGGAGACGGGCGAGGAGAAGATCGTCACGTTCTTCGCCAACCAGAAGGGCGAGCCGAAGAAGAACACCCTGTCGATGCTGGAGAACATCCAGGCCGCGAAGGAAAGGCCGCTGGCCAGGATCCTCACGGGGCTGTCGATCCGGCACGTGGGGCCGGTCGCGGCGGAGGCGCTGGCCCGTGAATTCCGGTCGCTGGAGCGGATCGCGGAGGCGAGCGAGGAGGAGCTGGCGGCCACCGAGGGCGTGGGTCCGACCATCGCCGCGTCCGTGAAGCAGTGGTTCGCGGAGGACTGGCATGGCGCGATTGTGGAGAAGTGGCGCGCCGCGGGGGTACGCATGGAGGAGGAGGCGGGAGACGATGAGGGTCCGCGGCCGCTGGAGGGCCTGACCGTCGTCGTCACCGGAACGCTCCAGTCGTACACGCGGGACGGCGCTAAGGAGGCGCTGCAGAGCCGGGGGGCGAAGGTGACCGGTTCGGTCTCGAAGAAGACCGATTTCGTGGTCGTCGGCGACAACCCCGGATCGAAATATGACAAAGCGATGCAGGTGAAGGTGCCGGTACTGGAGGAGGACGGCTTCGCCGTACTCCTCGAACAGGGGCCGGACGCCGCACGCGAAGCGGCCGTGACCCCACCCGAATAGTCCGATCAGGAGTCCCGGCATAGTCAGCGGGCATCAACCCTGGAGCGCATACCAGAGGGTGGCGGAGGACCAGGCCGCAATCGGGAAACCGTAGCCGATCGCGGCCCGCCGCAACCCTCTGCGGCCTACTGTTGAGATGTGCGCCTGCCGTGGCGCGGGCATCGAAGGCTGTGAGAGGGACGGGCATGAAACCCACCGACAGCGCCGAACCGGCGTCACGGCTGCGCCGGCTGGCCCTGCCGGCGCTGCCGACGTCAGCGGTCGCCCTGGCCGTGATCGCACTCGCCATCGCGGCCTACCGGACACTCGACGCCGGGCGGGCGCTCTTCCCCGGCGCCACCGTCGGCTGGGGGCTCGCCGCCCTCACCGGCATCATCGTCGGCCACCTCGTCGCGTTAGGCCGCGACCGCTGGTGGGGCGGCACCGGCTCCGGAGCCGCCCTCACCCTCGCGGTCCTGCTGCTCTACGGCTGGCTGCCCGCCGTCCTCATCAGCCTCGCCGTGGTCGCGCTCGTCGCCGCCGCCCGCAGACACCGCTGGCGACAGGCGGTACTGCACAGCGCCGTCGACATCCTGGGCATCGGCGCGGCGGCCCTCGCGCTCGCCGCGTTCTCCACCGCGCCCACCGTGGAGACGCCCTGGCGGCCGGAGGAATGGAACGCGGCGACCGCCCCCGAGGTCGCCCTCGCCGCCTTCGCCTACCTCGTCGTCACCCGCCTCCTGCTCTGGTACTGCATGGCCCCGCGCCGCGCCGAACTCCCCACCGTCGCCCGCGCCGCCCTCGTCCGGCAGGCCCTCATCGGCGTCGCGCTGCTCGGCCTCGCCCCGCTCATCGCCGTCGTCGCCATGAGCGAACCGATCGTCCTCCCGCTCTTCGCCGTGCCCCTCATCTCCCTCGACTCCACCCTGTGGATCGCCCGGGCCCGCGCCGAGGAGCAGCTGCGCGACCCGCTCACCGGCCTCCCCAACCGCCAGCGGCTGCTCCAGCGCACCTGGTCCGCGCTGGACGAGGCCCAGCGCGACGGCACCCGCACCGCCCTCGTCCTCATCGACCTCGACCGCTTCCGCTCCGTCAACGACACCCTCGGCCACCTCGCCGGGGACCGGCTGCTGCTCCAGATCGCCGACCGGCTCCGGCTCGCCCTGCCGCGCGGCGCGGAGGCCGCCCGGCTCGGCGGCGACGAGTTCGCGGTGCTGCTGCCCACCGTCGACTCGCTCACCAGCGCGCAGCGCGTGGCCCGTTCGCTCGTCGCGGGCCTCGGCACCCCCCTCGACCTCGACGGGCTCACCCTCGTCCTCGAAGCCAGCGCGGGCGTCGCCGTCTACCCCGACCACGCCCTCGACGCCGAAGGGCTGCTGCGCCGCGCCGACGTCGCCATGTACCAGGCCAAGCGGGACCGCAGCGGCGTCGAGGTCTACGAGGCCCGCCGGGACGGCAACACCCCCGACCGGCTGGGCCTCCTCGGCGACCTGCGGCGCGCCCTCGACGCGGGCGACGTCGAGCTGCACTACCAGCCGAAGGTCGGCTTCGACGGCCACGTCGCCGGGCTCGAAGCGCTCGTGCGGTGGGTGCACCCCGACCGCGGCCGGGTGCCGCCCGACGAGTTCATCGCCATCGCCGAGTCGTCCGGCCTGATGCCCCGGCTCACCGAGTACGTCCTGGAGACCGCCCTCGGACAGGTCGCCAAGTGGCGGGCCATGGGGCTGGAGGTGCCGGTCGCCGTCAACGTCTCCCCGCGTGACGTCCACTCACCCGGCTTCGCCGGAGCCGTCGCCGCCCGCCTCGCCCGGCACGGGGTGCCGCCGGGATCACTGCAACTGGAGATAACCGAACACGTCCTGCTGGAGGACCCCCAGCGGGCCGCCGACACCCTCGCGGGGCTCACGGGGCACGGCGTGAAGATGTCCCTCGACGACTTCGGCACCGGCTACTCCTCGCTCGTGCACCTGCGCAGGCTCCCGGTGAGCGAGCTGAAGATCGACCGGTCCTTCGTGGCCCGGCTCGTCGTCGACACCGAGGACGCCGAGATCGTCCGCTGCACCCTCGACCTCGCCCACTCCCTCGGCCTCCTGGTGGTCGCCGAGGGCGTCGAGGACGACGAGACCTGGGAGCGGCTGCGCGACCTGGGCTGCGACGCGGTGCAGGGCTGGCTGGTCGCCGCCGCGATGCCGCCGGACGAGACCACCGCCTGGCTGCGGCTGCGCAGCGAGAGCGGCTGGCACCGCGAGGGCGAGCCCCCGCCGCCCGCCGCCGCTCCCGTGCCGCCGACCGAACCGGAGATGCCGCCGGCCCCGGCCCCGGCCGAAGAAGCGGGGACCGCGTCCCGCCGCCCGATGCTCTAGCCCCGCGGGAGGTAGGGGACGGGCGGGGGCTCGCTGCCGGCGGGCCTCGGAAGGGGGCGCGGGCCTTCCGCCGGCGGCCTCGGGCCGGGTCAGGGGAAAGGGTTTCGCGGGCACCGCGTCGGGAGCCATAGGATTGGGCCCGAAACCTACACACTCACCCTGAGGATCGCTGCATGCCTGGCATCACGCGCGAGGAGGTCGCCCACCTCGCCCGGCTGGCGCGTCTGGAGCTCAAGGACGAAGAGCTCGAGCACTTCGCCGGACAGCTCGACGACATCATCGGCGCGGTCGCCCGCGTCTCCGATGTGGCCGACGAGGACGTACCGCCGACGTCCCACCCGCTGCCGCTGACCAACGTCATGCGACCGGACGAGGTCCGTCCGTCGCTGACCCCGCAGGAGGCGCTCTCCGGCGCCCCGGCCCAGGAGCAGCAGCGTTTCAAGGTGCCGCAGATCCTGGGGGAGGACTGACATGACCGATCTCACCAGGCTCACCGCCGCCGAGACCGCAGAGAAGATCGCCTCGGGCGAGGTGACCGCCGTCGCCGTCACCGAGGCCCACCTGGCCCGCATCGAGGCCGTCGACGAGAAGGTCCACGCCTTCCTGCACGTGGACCGGGACGGCGCGCTCGCGCAGGCCCGCCGCGTGGACGAGAAGCGCGCGAACGGCGAAAAGCTCGGCCCGCTGGCCGGCGTGCCGCTCGCGCTCAAGGACATCTTCACCACCAAGGGGATCCCGACCACCGTCGGCTCCAAGATCCTCGAAGGGTGGATCCCGCCGTACGACGCGACGGTCACCCGGCGCCTGAAGGACGCCGACATCGTCATCCTCGGCAAGACCAACATGGACGAGTTCGCCATGGGGTCCTCCACCGAGAACAGCGCGTACGGCCCGACCGGCAACCCCTGGGACCTCACCCGCATCCCCGGCGGCTCCGGCGGCGGCTCGTCCGCGGCCATCGCCTCGTACGAGGCCCCGCTCGCCATCGGCACCGACACCGGCGGCTCCATCCGCCAGCCGGCCGCCGTCACCGGCACCGTAGGCGTCAAGCCCACCTACGGCGGCGTCTCCCGCTACGGCATGGTCGCCTTCTCGTCCTCCCTCGACCAGGGCGGGCCCTGCGCCCGTACGGTCCTGGACGCGGCCCTCCTGCACGAGGCCATCGCCGGGCACGACCCGCTCGACTCGACGTCCATCGACGCCCCGGTCCCGTCCGTCGTCGAGGCGGCGCGCCACGGCGACGTGAAGGGCATGCGCGTCGGCGTCGTCAAGGAGTTCGCGGGCGAGGGCTACCAGGCCGGCGTCATGCAGCGGTTCAACGAGTCCGTGGAGCTGCTGCGCGAGCTCGGCGCGGAGGTCGTGGAGATCTCCTGCCCGTCCTTCGACAAGGCCCTCGCCGCGTACTACCTGATCGCGCCGTCCGAGTGCTCCTCCAACCTGGCCCGCTTCGACGCCATGCGCTACGGCCTGCGGGTCGGCGACGACGGCACGAGGTCGGCGGAGGACGTCACCGCCCTGACCCGCGAGGCCGGGTTCGGCGACGAGGTCAAGCGCCGCGTCATCCTCGGCACGTACGCGCTCAGCTCCGGCTACTACGACGCGTACTACGGCTCCGCGCAGAAGGTCCGCACGCTCATCACGCGCGACTTCGAGCGCGCCTTCGCGTCCGTGGACGTGCTGATCTCGCCGACCACCCCGACCACCGCCTTCCCCATCGGGGAGCGGTCGGATGACCCGATGGCGATGTACCTCGCCGACCTGTGCACCATCCCGACCAACATGGCGGGCAACGCGGCCATGTCGCTGCCCTGCGGACTGGCGCCCGAGGACGGGCTGCCCGTCGGACTCCAGATCATCGCCCCCGCCATGGCCGATGACCGGCTCTACCGTGTCGGAGCGGCCGTGGAGGCCGCCTTCGAGGCACGTTGGGGACACCCGCTGCTTGAGGAGGCACCGTCGCTATGAGTGGAAAGCTCGAGAAGGCCAAGGGCTTCAAGAAGTCCAAGCCCGGCACGTACCTGTCCATCGGCACCACGCTCTTCGGCGCGATCAGCGTCGCGAAGCAGGCCAAGAAGGCCCGCTTCGAGCAGGACACGCTCCAGCTGATCGACGCGGTGGTCTCGGCCGCCGCCATCGCCACCGGTGTCGCCCTGCTCGTCCGCGAGCTGCGCCGCATGGGCGACGACGACGTCCTGCAGGGCTGAGAGGTTAGTTTTCCGTGACTGTCACCGACCTGGTGCCGTACGACGACGCGCTGGCCGCCTACGACCCCGTGATGGGTCTTGAGGTGCACGTCGAGCTCGGCACCAAGACCAAGATGTTCTGCGGCTGCTCCACCGAGCTGAAGCAGGACGCCAACAGCCAGACCTGCCCGACCTGTCTCGGCCTGCCCGGCGCGCTGCCGGTCGTCAACGAGATCGGCGTCGAGTCCGCCATCAAGATCGGCCTCGCGCTGCACTGCGAGATCGCCGAATGGTGCCGCTTCGCCCGGAAGAACTACTTCTATCCGGACATGCCGAAGAACTTCCAGACCTCCCAGTACGACGAGCCGATCGCCTTCAACGGCTATCTGGACGTCCAGCTGGAGGACGGCGAAGTCTTCCGCGTGGAGATCGAGCGCGCCCACATGGAGGAGGACACCGGCAAGTCCACCCACGTGGGCGGCGCCACCGGCCGCATCCAGGGCGCGTCCCACTCGCTGCTCGACTACAACCGGGCCGGCATCCCCCTCATCGAGATCGTCACCAAGCCGATCGAGGGCGCCGGCGAGCGGGCCCCCGAGGTCGCCAAGGCGTACGTGGCCGAGCTGCGCGAGCTCATCAAGGCGCTCGGCGTCTCCGAGGCGCGCATGGAGCAGGGCCAGATGCGCTGCGACGTGAACCTGTCGCTGCGCCCCCAGGGCGTGGAGAAGTTCGGCACGCGCAGCGAGACGAAGAACGTCAACTCCCTGCGCTCCGTCGAGCGCGCCGCCCGCTTCGAGATCCAGCGGCACGCGGCCGTACTGTCCTCGGGCGGCACGGTCGTGCAGGAGACCCGGCACTTCCACGAGGAGGACGGCTCCACCACCGCCGGCCGCATCAAGGACAACGCCGAGGACTACCGGTACTTCCCGGAGCCCGACCTCGTCCCCGTGGCCCCCGCCCGCGAGTGGGTGGAGAAGCTGCGGGCCGCGCTGCCCGAGCTGCCGCGCGTACGCCGCAACCGGCTGCGCGAGGAGTGGGGCGTCTCCGAGCACGACATGCAGTCGATCCTCAACGCGGGCGCGGTCGACCCGATCGTCCAGACGATCGACGCGGGCGCACCGGCCGACCAGGCCCGCAAGTGGTGGATGGGCGAGCTGGCCCGCCGCTCCAACGAGGACGGCGTCGACCTCGCCGCCCTGCCGATCACCCCCGCCCAGGTCGCGCGCGTCTGCGCGCTCGTCGCCGAGGGCTCCCTCAACGACAAGCTGGCCCGCCAGACCATCGAGGGCGTCCTCGCGGGCGAGGGCTCGCCGGACGAGGTCGTCGAGAAGCGCGGCCTCGCGGTCGTCTCCGACGAGGGCGCGCTGGGCACGGCCGTGGACGAGGCCATCGCCGGCAACGCCGCCATCGCCGACAAGATCCGCGGCGGCAAGGTCGCCGCGGCGGGCGCCCTGGTCGGCGCGGTCATGAAGGCCACCCGCGGCCAGGCGGACGCGGCCCGCGTCCGCGAACTGATCCTGGAGCGGCTGGGCGTCGAGGGCTGACACCTCTGCTGTGTACGAGACGGCCGCCCTTCTTGGAAGGACGGCCGTCTCGTATATGTATGGTGCTGTCACCTCAGGCCGACGAGTCCGAAGGCGTCGATGCAGCCTCCATCCGCCGAACCGTCGCACGTCGCGATAGCCGATGTCGTTGCATATGCGCGAGGTGAGCGTGGGGTGTGGAGGCGCGCGGATACAGACAGGCGTACAACTGGGCCTGGGCCAGGATCCTGTCGAGCCCCTGAGCCGAGAGCGAGTATGCGCCGGGGCCGCTGTCCGAGGATCGTTCGTGTGTGACAAAACGGCGTGCGACCAGGCCGTCCCATGCTTCCGGATCGGCCAGCTCCCGAGCCCGCGACTCCGGCACGGTTACCTCCCTGTTCACCAGGTGCACCACCGTCCTCCACTGTCGGCTGCTCATGGCCTCGGCCAGGAAGCGGACCAGGGTCGCCGCAGCACGCTGGGCAGCCCGGTCGATATACCTAGTGGTGGCTGCGATCCGTTTTTGGGCTCGCGAGGCTTCCCGCTCGTTCTGCGCGTACGCGACTCTCACCTCGGCTTCTGCCCGCATCCGGAGCCAGCCGCGTAAGCGGGACAACTCATAGTTGACCAATCGACTCACCACACCGGGGGGTCTGCGCAGGAGGCGGGCGATGTTCAGTAGCGCGGGCTCGTCCACGTCGACGACCGCCGGGGCGTTCCTGACGTGGGCGCGGAGGAACAGTGGCTCCAACATCTGGGTAATCTTCCGGCGGCGTTCGGTGGCGTGCGGATGCCGGTTCAGGGCGGTCTCGATCTCCCTTAGGGAGACGCATAGTTCACGGGCCAACCGCAAGGGCAGCGTGCCGTCGTTGCGGGCCGGAAGCAGAGCGTAATGTTCCAGGTCGCGGTAGGCCGCGCCACTGATCCCCAGGCGGGTGGCCAGCTCGGCCATGGTCAGCCCCGCGGAGAACCGCAGGTGCCGTATGCCGTCTTCGAGCCTGGGCGGCATCCGGTACAGGGCTTTCGTCGGTACGCCGAAGACTTCGGCCAGTTCGGCGATGCGGCCGGCCTCAGGTACCGAGGTACCGCCTTCGTACGCCAGGACGCGCGCCTTCGACGTGCCCAGTCTGCGGGCCAGCTCGGCGGCGCTGAGCTGGTGCCCGTACACGGCTGTGCTGCGGCGCAGTTCCCGTAGCGCACGGTGGTCGAATGGGGCGGCTCCGCGAGCCATGGAATCCTCCCAACTCACTTGCAACGAAGCCGAGCTGACACGGGAGGGTACCGTCTAGGGTCAGCTCTGTGCATGCATGGGTGTCTTCGTCGCCCGGGACGGGGCTTGAACACTGATCAAAGACTTGGCCGGTATCGTTTGGAGTCGAATGGGGTTCCCGGCGTACGCTCTATCCCGGCAGTATTCACGGCACGGAGTGCATGCTCCACGTTTTGATAACGCTGTTGAGATGCGGCATTAAAGCGAGCCGTAAAGCATGGTGGCCCGCGTCCGGGGTGTCAGCCAGGAACGCGGGCCGGGCCGGCTCGGTATCAGGCGGCGGATGAGGAGGGCTTCCTCATCCGCCGTTGCCGTGGATGATCCCCCAGAGCGCAGCCAATGCGACGATCCCGTCGAAGATCAGCTGTGCCCATTCATTCCACGTCTTACCGCGATCCGGCTCCTCCTGGTCGTGTCGGTCCGGGGGTTCCTCCCCGTCCTCCTCGTCCAGTGTGGAGTCGTCAGCCATGTGGATCGTGCTCCCTTCCAGGTGTCCTTGTGGGGGTCAGGCCGGTTGGCCACGTGTACCCGCCGACCCGGGACCGGAAGAGAGTTGTGATGAGCCTACCGGTTCCCTCGGACGTCACCCGAACATGCGGCGCGCACATGCGTACCCCACGGCGACCGGTGAAGTGGAACCGCAACTCCGCTTCCGCACACCGGTGGTGACGCTGCATCGAACGTGCTGCTCAGAGCGAATCCGGCGAACTGGGCGGCGCTGAGGAAGCGTTCCATTTCTGGGGTAGGGGTGAATCGTCACCGATCGATGTGACCCATGTCACATTTGCTTGTGTCGTGTCGCGTTGCCGCTACTGTCCGGTAGTCCGTCAGGTGTTCGGTATGACCTTGTAGTGACAGCGAGTGGGCTCCGTCGATCAGTGAGCTTTCAACTAGCGCCGTTCCAGGCCATGTTGCAAGCCATGAGGGTCACTTCTGAGCAGGCGGGGCCAGACAGGGTGCGGGCGTGACTGTGACCCGGGCCAGGGTTGGAGGCTGGAACGGCTAGTGTGGCGCTGCCCGTGCGCACACGTGGTAGTGAGGAGCAGCGGTGATCACCCGGATCGAGATCGACGGCTACAAGTCGTTCGACGACTTCGCCCTCGACCTGCCGCCGTTCGCCGTCCTGGTGGGGGCCAACGCTTCCGGCAAGTCCAACCTTCTGGAGGCCGTGGATCTGCTCGGGCAGCTGATCCGCGAGCCGACCGGACAGACTCTGGTCGACCATGCCCGTCGCGGTGGGCCGAAAGAGCTGTTCCGGCGGGGGGCGGACGGCCATCCGGCCGGGGTCATGCGTATCGCGGTCGATGTCCTTGTGCACGGAGACCGTGGGTACTGCCACTTGCGGGTGGCGGCCCGTGTCCAATACGCGGACCCGCCGGAACCGCTGCGGGTGAGTGTCGACGTCGGCAATGCCCAGCACGGATACGACCTCTCCGGTGAATATGTGGAGCGTCTGAAACTCCCCACCAGTTCGTCGCGCCGGGACAACGGGCAACTCCATGCGGTCGAACAGCCCGTACGTGACAGCCCGTACGGCGATGAGCTGGCCGAAGCCACCAAGAACTGGCGGATCCTCGAGCCATCCCCCAAGGCGATGCGTGTTGTCTCGTCCACCTACGACATCGCGCCCCTCGCGGAAGACGGCAAGAACCTGGGGGCCGTTCTGGGGCGTTTGTCCCGCCACCCCGAGAGCTGGTACGACTTCAAGGCCGATGCTGTAGCGCTCCTGCCCGACCTCGCGGAGATCTCCGTGGCAGCCAACGCCGAGTGGGGGCAGTGGGATGTCTGGCTTCAACACAAGCACGAGCCGCGTATGACACCCAGTACGGCCTCGGCGGGCACGCTGCGTGTCCTGGCGCTGCTTGCCGCGGCCCACGACCCCGCTCACGAAGGGGTTCTCATGCTGGAAGAGCCAGAGAACGGCCTTCACCCCATTCGTGTCCCTCGTCTGCTGTCCAGGCTGTGCGGCCGGACCAGCGACCGTACGACTCTCACGTCGGGGCACGGGCGACAGACCCTGATCACCTCGCACTCGCCCGTCGCGGTCGCCGCCGCGCTGGAGGAGGCGCCGGATTCAGTGGTCTTCCTGGACACGGTGACCCGGTTCGGCGATGGGCTTCCGCCGCGTCGGCTGACGCGTTCCAGGAGAGTCGCCGACAGCGGCGCTCGGGGGGCCTTTGTGACACCGCTCGAAGTGCGTAAGTTCCTTGATCCGGTAGGACGGTTCGAGCATGGGGCGTAGGTACTTCAGCGCTGCGCTGATCACCGAGGCACGTAGCGATCAGTGGTTTCTGACTCCTCTCGTCGACCGGCAGATCGCTGAACTGGCCTGTGAGCCTCCCTCCGGCTTCGACTATTCAGGAGTCGTCGCAGCTGAACGCTTCACGGTGGCATCACGGGACGCGGTGGTGCGGGAAGTGGCCGAGCTGCTGCGTTACTTCGATGTGGTGATGATCCATAACGATCACAACGAGCGCGGCAAGGTGGACTCGGTCCGGGAACAGTTCGCCGACGACGCGTCCCGGATCGTCGCCTTGGTGCCCGTACGAGAAACCGAGGCATGGATACTGGCCGACGTAAACGCGCTGCGTGAAGCGTCGCCCGCGAGCGATACGGCGTGGGAAGTACCGCATGACGTGGAGAAGGTCGCCGATCCCAAGGCTGTGTTGAAGGCGGCTCTCGGCGGGCGGCGCGACGCCGCGAGGGACTTCGACCGGCTGGGACAGGCCGTGTCTCTCGAACAGCTGTGGAAGGTTCCCGCCTACCGGCGCTGGGTCCGAGAACTCCGAGCGGCGATGGAGAAGCTGCGCTTCTTGTAACGACATGACAGCCCGTTGGCATGGGTCAGCCCTGACGGGCCGGCAGGCGCCGGGCGAAGAACGTACGGAGGTTGTCGCGGACCAGCGGGATCGCGTGTTCCGGGGTGATCGCGCCGATCAGTTCCGTCCGGGCGGCGGCGGTCATCAGGTCCGCTGTCTGTAGCTGTGGGGCCATGGCGGCGTAGTCGGTGAAGACCCAGTGGGCGGCGTCGTCGATGCGGGTGCGGCGGGTGTGGCCGCCGGGGTGGGCGAGCAGGGCGGACCAGGAGCGGGAGAGTTCGCGTCGGTGCGGGAAGCCCGATGTGCCCAGCAGGAGCAGGGGGCGGCGCGTGCCGTGGCGGGCGACCGGGAAGAGGGGGCCTGGGCGGCCGGAGGGCTCCGGGGCGTAGTCCAAGTAGCCCTCCAAGTCGATCGCCGCGTGGATGCGGCGGTCCTCGTACATCGCCTCCGCCACGGCCGTGCCGCCCGCCGAGTGGCCGTAGATCCCCACCCTGCTCAGGTCCAGCGCGCCTCCCAGGCTGTCCGGTATGGGGCGGGTCGTCGGGTCCGGGTTGCCCCCGGCCGCCAGGATCTCCAGCTGGTCCAGTACGAAGCCGAGGTCCGCTACGCGGGTGTCGATCGCCGTGCGGAACACCTTCGGCTGCTCTCGGGGGTCGCCCCGGAAGACGGTCGTGCGGAACGTACCGGTCCTGCCCCGGCCCTCGACGGGGAACGACACCACGGCCGCGTCGCCCGGGTGGTCCACGGTCACCACCGCGTAGCCGTGGCTCGCCAGCTCCTCCGCCACGCCCGTACCCAGCGTGCGCGGGTCGCCGCCGCCCGGGCTGTAGAGCAGCACCGGGCTCGGTACGGGGTGCGCGGGCGCGTCCGTATGCGAATGGGTCGTGGTGGCCGCCCAGTTCACCCCGGTCTTCGGGAGCTGAAGGTGCGTCAAGGGGGCGATCTCCGCGAAGACGGCCGCGGCCTCTTCGGTCATCTGGCGCGCTACCGGGAAGCCGCCGACGGTACGGGCCGGGTAGAAGACCGTGACCATCACCTCCCGTACGGGGATACGGAGGTCCCAGGGGTCGTGCCTGCGACGGTCGACGAGATAGAGGGTCGTGACGCCCGTACGGTACGGGCCGGTGGGCGCCGGCAGGCGCAGGGTGACGCCGGCCGTGGCCGCTGTTCTCGGACGGGCCCGCGCGACGCCCCCGCTCCCCAGCAGCGCCCCGGCCGTCGCCAGCGCCGCCGTCCTCACCACGGTCCGTCGGTCCATTCCGGATCGTCCCTCGCCGTTGATCATGGCTCTGCTGCCTTCCCCTGTGTTCCCCTGTGTTCCCCTGCGTTCCTCGTGCCGGCCCGCCGCCCTCCGCGTGCGGGAAGGGCGCGTGCGCCGATACTGGGGTTCTGCGGGGAGTACGGGCGAAGGTTTCGGGCCCGGCCGAAACGATGGCGCGGCGAGGGGGAGCAGTGGTACGGATTCGCTTCACGGTCGCGGACTTCGCCCGCGTCCGGTTCGCGCCCCGGCCCGCCCCGCTCCAGGAGTTGAACGCGGCGCTGTCCATGATGGTCCGCCGCGACGGGCAGCTGCTCTTCGGCCACTGGCGGCAGCGGGCGCTGCGGAACCTGCCCTCCGCCGCCCTGCCGCTGCGGGACCTCGTGCCGGGGGCGGTGGCACCGCAGTTCATCGACGTGTTCAGCGACACCCTGGCCGAGGGGCTGGAGACCGTACGGGCCGCGCGCCCGGCGCTCGTACGCTCCGAGATGGAGCGGGTGTACGCGCTCCAGCCAACCCCGGCCCCGCCGTGGGTTCGCGGTCTGCACCGGGGCGACGGCGATTCCTGGCGGGTCCTGCGCCGCGCCCAGCTCGCGGCCTTCGACGCCGTTCTGCGGCCCGCCTGGGACCTGGTGGAGGACCTGCACCGGGCGGAGTTCACCCGGCACGCGCTGGCCGTCGCCGAGCACGGCATCGGCGCCGCGCTCACCGCGCTCGTCCCCGGAGGGCGGCTCGGCGACGACGGCGTCTGGGAGTTCGCGGGCCCCTCAGAACGGGACATCCGCCTGGACGGCCGGGGGCTGGTGCTCGTACCCACCTTCCACTGGACGGGCCGTCCGCTGATCGCCGACCTGCCCGGCCGCCCGCTGTACGTGACGTATCCGGTGGGCGACGGGCTGCCGCCCGCGCTGCTGGGAGCGGCCGACCCGGCCGGTTCGGAGGAGGCGCTGGCCGGGGTGGTGGGGCGGACGCGGCTCGACGTCCTGCTCGTGCTCGCCGACGAGCACACCACCACGGGTCTGGCCCGGCGGCTGCACGTCAGCAACGCCACCGCGTCCGCCCACGCCGCCGCCCTGCGCGGCGCGGGCCTGATCACCACGGTCCGCGCCGGGCGTTCGGTCCTGCACCGGCGCACCGCGCTGGGGAGCCTGCTGGTACGGGGCCGGGGCAGGGGAAGGGCCCCGGCCCCGTACCGGTCCACCGGGGCTACAGGAGCGTGACCGTCAGGTCCGGGTCCTCGAAGCCCTCGTCGTCGAAGGGGTACAGCGGGCGCTCCACGCGGTGGTGGCCCAGGCGCAGCAGGTCCTGGTCGACGCCGCCGGGGGTCAGGGCGAGGAGCCAGTCGGCGGCCATGTCGTACAGCTCCGGCTCCAGATAGCCGATCTTGACGACCACCAGGTCGTACGTGCGCGGGTCCAGCTCCCCGAAGTCGGCGCGGGTGTGGAAGGGCTTGCGCCGCTCGGTGAGCACGGTGGTCACGCCGCCGCAGATGACGGCGGCGGTCCGGCCGCCCTCGTCGTAGGCGGGGTTGCCGCGCGGGCCGTCCCCGTCGGCGGCCGTCGCGCCCTGGAGGGCGGTGACCGTGCCGGTGAGCTTGTACGGCTCGCACTTGCTGATGTGGCCGCCCACCGACAGGTTCACCGTCGCGCCGACGCCCGCCTCGAAGCACGCGGCCACCGCGGCCGGGTCCATGATGCCGGGGTGGATGGCGGTGCTGCGGCCGGACGCCAGCTCGTCGTCGGCGAGGAGGCGCTCCAGCATGTAGGGCAGGTCGCCCGCGCCGCCCGCGGTGGGGTTGTCGCCGGAGTCGCTGATCAGGAACGGGCGGGCGTCGGAGGCGACGGCCCGGGCGATGGCGGTGTCCGCGTCGGCGGTCGGGCCGACGAAGACGAACTCGCGGCGCACCCGCCAGTACTCCTCGGCCAGCGAGCGGGCCTGCGCCGCGGCCAGTTCGGCGTCGTCGCCGGTGACGACCACGGCCGCCTTGCAGCGCGGCTCGTCCGCCCAGGCGTAGCCCACCCAGATCGCGGCGTCCACGATGCCGTCCATCGCCTCGATGCCGGCCAGCCGCCCGTACAGCGACTTGGCGGGCTCCAGCCGGGTGCTGGTCTTCTCGCCGGGGAGCAGCACGGGGATCTGCACCCACGCGACGCTCGGCCGGCCCTTGCCGGAGGTGAGGCGCTCCACGAGCTTGCGGGCCGCGCGCTCGCGGGTGTCCCAGGCGTCCTCGTGCGGGGCGAGGCGGTGGGCGGTGATGAGGTCGAGCTGGTCGGCGAACCGGCGGGAGACGTTGCCGTGCAGGTCCATGGCGGCGGAGACCAGCGCGTCGGGGCCGATCGCCGACCGTACGGCGTCGGTGAGGTCGCCCTCGGCGTCCTCCAGGCCGACCACGCTCATCGCGCCGTGGATGTCGTAGACGAGGCCGTCGAGGGGGCCCGCCGCCCGGATGCGGTCGGTCAGCTCGACCTTGATCCGGTCGTACGTCTCCCGCTCGACCGCGCCGCCGGGCAGGGACACGGCGTGCACGAGCGGAACCCACTCCACCACGTCGTCGAGGTCGCTGCCGGGGCCGGTCCACGTGTAGCGGGCGAGCAGGTCCGCGTCGCGGGTGACGCGGAAGTCGTCGTACGTGGAGCGGTGCGGGCAGAAGGTGCTGGACTCGATGGACATGCCGCCGATGCCTATGCGGAGGCGGCGGGTGGGGGCAGTCATGGTTGCTCACTTTCCGTGGGGTGGCGGACCGTCTGAGGTGTTCTGGGAGGCCGCGGAGGTCAGGGCCCCGGCACGCCCGCCGCGCACTCGCGCAGCGCCGCGTGGCCCGCGCCCAGCAGCCCCGCGTCCGGGCCGCAGCTCGCCGCCGCTATCGTCAGCGCGCTCGTCGCCATCGGCAGGCACCGCTCGTACAGGACGCCGCGGACGGCCGCGACCAGCGGCTCGGCCTGGGACAGGGCGCCGCCGAGTACGACCGCCTCCGGGTTGAAGAAGTTGACGACCACGGAGAGCACGCCGCCTATGTGCCGCCCCGCCTGGCGCACCAGCGTCGTGGCGAGCGGTTCGCCGTCGGCGACCAGGCGCAGTATGTCGGCGGCGCCGTCCGCGTCGATGCCGCCCTCGCGCAGCGCCGCCGAGATGGCCGCGCCGCTCGCGACGGTCTCCAGGCAGCCGATGTTCCCGCAGGAGCAGGGGCGTTCCGCCGCCGCGTCCACCCGGACGTGGCTGATGTCGCCCGCGCTGCCGCCCGCGCCGCGGTAGAGCCGGCCGCCGCTGATGACGCCGGAGCCGATGCCGCGGCCGGCCTTGACGACCACGAGGTGGCGCAGCGCCGGGTGGGCGGCGCGGTGCTCGCCGGCGGCCATGAGGTTGGCGTCGTTGTCGACGAGGACGGGCAGGCCGAGCCGGTCGCGGAGGCGGTCGCCCAGTTCGTACAGGTGCCAGCCGGGCATCCGGGAGGGGGCGATGACGCGGCCGGTGGCGGTGTCGACGGGGCCGGGGAAGCCGATGCCCACGGCCCGCACCGGCCGGCCCGCCGCGCGCTGCCGGTCGGCGAGCTCGCCGAGGTGGGCGGCGAGCAGGTCGAGGGCGGGGCCGGGGCCGGCGGTGAGGTCGAAGCCGTGCTCGGAGGTGTCGAAGACGGCGTCGGTGAGGCCGACCGCGCCGATTCTGGCGTGGTGGCTGCCGAGGTCGGCGGCGAGGGCGACGGCTCCGCTGTCCGGTATGCGCAGCAGCCGGGGGCGGCGCCCGCCGCGCGAGGCGCCCTCGCCGCCCTCGGTCAGCAGCCCCGCGTCGACGAGCTCCTGGACGCGGGCGGAGACGGTGGAGGCGGCGAGCCCCAGCTCCCGTACGAGATCGGCGCGCGAGGTGGCGGCGCCGCTCGCGACGAGATCGAGGACGTGTGCGGCGGAGCCGGACTGCTCGTCCGCTGCCGTCATGTTGGCGGCCCTTCTGTCGGCGGCTTCTGCTGAGGGGTGCTGAGGGTCGTGCTGCGGGGGTTCTGCTGTGGGGCTTCGTTCGGCGAACGAAGCAAGTTCGGGCTTTGGTTCGCTGACAGTAGACATCAATCGAAGGCTTGTGCGCTAGACCCTTGACTTCTTTTCGTTTTCGTCCGTACTTTGCTCGCAATCTTCGACTGGTTGACTTTGGAGGCGGCATGGGGCTGCGCAAGAACCGAATACGCGGGCCCGTCGCCGCCCTTCTCGCGGCGGTGCTGGGCGTGGGCCTGCTCAGCGGCTGCGGCCCGAAGAGCTCCGCCGTCACCGAACTCGGCGCCACCGGGGGAACGAAGGTCGAGGGCGGCACGGCCACCATGGCGCTGCCGCCCGCCGCCACCCCGAACTGGATCTTCCCGATCGGCGCGCCCGGCTACCTGGCCACGTACAACAGCTCCATCCAGAACCTGCTCTACCCGCTGCTCTTCAACCCGGAGCAGAAGGGCGACAAGCTGTCGATGGACAGCCCGAGCAACCTCGCCGACGGCATGCCGGCCTACAGCGACGGCAACAAGACGGTGACCGTCAAGCTCAAGAAGGGCTACGACTGGTCCGACGGGAAGCCCGTCACCGCCTCCGACGTCGAGTTCTGGTTCGACCTGATCCGGGCCAACAAGAAGGACTGGGGCGGCTATTCGCCCGGCCTGCTGCCGGACAACGTCGAGAGCTTCGACGTCCTGGACGCGCACACCTTCCGGCTGCGGCTCGACCGCTCGTACAACCCGGACTGGTTCACCAACAACACGCTCCAGTACTTCAAGCCGCTGCCCGAGCACGCCTGGAACCCGAAGCACGAGGACCCCAAGAAGGTCTTCGCCCGGCTGACCGCGCACGGCAAGCAGCTCTCCAAGTTCGCCACCGACCCGCTGTGGAAGACCGTCGCCGGCCCCTGGCGGATCGAGCGGTGGACCACCAACGGCGAGGTCTCGCTCGTACCCAACAAGAAGTACAGCGGCCCCGACAAGGCGCACCTGGACCGCGTCGTCTTCAAGCCCTTCACCACCGCGGACTCCGAGTTCAATGTGTTGCGCGCGGGCGGCGTCGACTACGGCTACATCCCGCCCTCCGTGATGGCCCAGTCGAAGAAGTTCAAGGAGATGGGGTACCGCATCGACCCGTGGGAGGGCTGGGCGATCACCTACATCGTCCTGAACTTCAACAGCCCCACGGCCGGTCCCATGCTGCGCCAGCTCTACATCCGCCAGGCGCTCCAGCACCTCATCGACCAGAAGGAGATCTCCAAGGTCGTCTGGCAGGGCTCCGCCGCCCCCACCCGCGGCCCCGTCCCCGCCAGCCTGCTCCCCAAGGACCCCTACCCGTTCGACCCGGCGGCGGCGGAGAAGCTGCTCACGGACCACGGCTGGGTCTCGCGGGACGGCGTCATGCGGTGCGCGAAGCCCGGTGAGGGCGACGGCGAGTGCGGCAAGGGGATCAAGAAGGGGCAGCGGCTCAAGCTGGAGCTCCTCTCCCAGTCCGGCTCGACCGAGACCTCCAACACCATGCAGGTGATGAAGTCCGCGATGAGCAAGGTCGGCATCGACTTCGAGATCCGCCAGCAGCCGCTCAACACCGTGCTCGGCACCACCGTCCCCTGCAAGGAGACCGACGCCGCCTGCAAGAGCTGGCAGATGGGCTTCTTCGGTTCACAGGGCAGCTGGTACTTCCCGCCCGCCCCCAGCGGCGAGACGCTCTTCGCGACCAACGCCCCCTCCAACATGGGCAACTGGTCCGACCCCAAGACCGACCAGCTCGTCAAGGCCACCGAGTACTCCGGCGACCCGGCCGCCATGCGCGAGTACGCCCAGTACGTCGCCGACCAGGTGCCCGTCCTGTGGACGCCCAACCCCGCGTACCAGGTCTCCGTCATCCGCAACGACCTGCGCGGCGTCGGCCAGAACCCGACGCTCTCCCTCGCGCCCCAGGACTGGTACTTCGTGAAGAAGGGCGGCGAGGGCAAGTGACCCGCTTCCTCATCAAACGCGTCGGACAGGCCGTCATCGTCCTGTTCCTCGTCTCCATCATCGTCTTCGTCCTCCTGCACCTGCTGCCCGGCGGACCGGCCCGCGCGATCCTCGGACCGCGCGCCACCCCTGACGCCATCGCGCACTTCGACCACCAGCAGGGGTACGACCGTTCGCTGCCCGTCCAGTACGTGCAGTACCTCGGCCGGCTGCTCACCGGCGACCTCGGCGAGTCGTACAAGCTCAACCAGTCCGTCGCCTCGCTGATCGGCGAGCGGCTGCCCAAGACGCTCGTCCTGACCGGCCTGTCCATCGTGCTCGCCGCGATCCTCGCCATCCCGCTCGGCATCATCCAGGCCGTGCGCCGCGGCAAGGCCGCCGACTACGCGCTGACCGGCGCCGCCTTCCTCGCCTACGCCACCCCCGTCTTCTTCCTCGGCCTCGTCCTCATCCTGGTCTTCAGCCAGCAGCTCCAGCTGTTCCCCGCCGAGGCGCCACAGGCCGACACGATCGGCGGCATCCTCTCCAACCTGTCCGCGCTGGTGCTGCCGGTGGTCACGATGGCGCTCGGCATCATCGCCGCCTTCAGCCGCTATATGCGCTCGGCCGTACTGGACAACCTCAGCGAGGAATACGTGCGCACCGCCCGCGCCAAGGGGCAGTCCGAGGCCCGCATCATGGCCCGGCACGTGCTGCGCAACGCGCTCATCCCGCTCGCCACCCTCCTCGGCCTCTACCTCCCCACCCTCATCAGCGGCGCCCTCGTCGTCGAGTCGATGTTCAACTACCCGGGGATGGGGCTGCTCTTCTGGAACTCGGCGCAGGGCTCCGACTTCCCCGTACTGCTCGGCGTCACCCTCGTCGTCGGCGTCGCCACCGTCATCGGCTCGCTGATCACCGACATCGCGTACGCCGTCCTCGACCCCCGGATCAGGAGCGTCTCGTGACCGCCGCAGCCGTCGAGGCGACGCAGCCGGAAGCCGCCGTCGCCACCCCCAGCCTCGCCCGCCGCACGCTGAGCGTGTTCGCCCGCAACAAGCTCGCGCTGCTCGGCGCGGTGCTGCTCGTCGGACTCATCGCGTTCTGCTTCCTCGGGCCGCTGATCCACCACACCGACCAGGTGCACACCGACCTGAGCCAGGCCAACCTGGCCCCCGGCAGCGCCGGCCACCCGCTCGGCACCACCGACCTCGGCTACGACATGCTCGGCCGGCTCATGTACGGCGGCCAGACCTCCCTGGAGGTCGGTCTCGCCGCCGGCCTGCTCGCCACCCTCTTCGGCACCGTCTACGGGGCCGTCGCCGGATACTTCGGCGGCTGGGTCGACGCCACGATGATGCGCATCACCGACGCCGCCCTCGCCATCCCCGCGCTCTTCCTGCTCGTCGTCGTCGCCGCGATCATCACGCCCAGCAAGCTGGTGCTCATCCTGATCATCGCCTCGGTGGCCTGGCTCTCCCCGGCCCGCCTCATCCGCGGCGAGGCCCTCGCGCTGCGCAGCCGCGACTACATCCACGCCATGCGGCTGATGGGCGGCGGAGGCGGCAGGGCCGTCTTCAAGCACATCGTCCCGAACGCCATCGGCACGGTCATCGTCAACGCCACCTTCCAGATCGCCGACGCCATCCTCTACGTCGCCTATCTGTCCTTCCTTGGCCTGTCGATCCCGCCGCCCGCCGCCGACTGGGGCTCCATGCTCTCCTCCGGCATCACCTACACGCAGGTCGGCTACTGGTGGCTGATCTTCCCGCCCGGCATCGCGATCGTCCTCGTCGTCGCCGCCTTCAACTTCATCGGCGACGGCCTGCGCGACGCCTTCGACGTGCGGCTCCAGAAGAACTGAGGCAACCACCATGACCGACAAGCTCCTCGCCATCGAAGACCTGCACGTCGAGATCGCCTCCCGCGCCCGCACCGTGCACGCCCTCGACGGCGTCAACCTCGACCTCGCGCCCGGCGAGGCCCTCGGCATCGTCGGGGAGTCCGGCTGCGGCAAGACCATGACCGCGCTGTCCGTCCTCGGACTCCTCCCCAACGGCGGGCGCGTCACCGGCGGCCGCATCCTCTTCGACGGCGCCGACCTGGCGGCCGCCGCCCAGCCCGTCCTGCGCGACGTGCGCGGCAACACCATCGGCATGGTCTTCCAGGACCCGCTCACCTCCCTCAACCCCACCATGACGATCGGCGCGCAGGTCGCCGAGCCGCTGCTGCTGCACACCGGCGCCTCCAAGGCCGAGGCGTGGCGGAAGGCCGAGGAGACCCTGCGGCTGGTGGGCATGCCGCAGCCCGGCGAGCGGATGAAGAACTACCCGCACCAGCTCAGCGGCGGCATGCGGCAGCGCGTCGCCATCGCCATGGCCCTGGTCTGCGAGCCCAAGCTGCTCATCGCCGACGAGCCGACCACCGCCCTCGACGTCACCACCCAGCACCAGATCCTGGAGCTCATCGACGAGCTCCGGGAACGGCTCGGCATGGCGATGATCCTGGTCACCCACGACCTCGGCGTGATCGCCAAGCGGGTCGACAAGGTCGCCGTGATGTACGCGGGCAAGGTCGCCGAACGGGCGGACGTACGCCCCCTCTTCGCGGCCCCCCGGCACCGCTACACCCAGGCGCTCTTCGCGGCCCTGCCCGAGCGCGCCGCCGACGAGTCGCAGCCGCTGGCCACGATCCCCGGCCTGCCGCCGTCCCTGGTCGTACGGCCCACCGGATGCCGCTTCGCGCCGCGCTGCGGCTTCGCCACGGACGAGTGCCGGACGGCGGAGCCGGAGCTGACGGAGACCGGTGAGGACGCCGGGGAGCACGCCTTCGCCTGCTTCCACCCCGTCGACCCGGACACCGACCCCGTCGCCGAGGTCGTGCCGCCCGCGCCGGACGCCGCGCCCGTACGCACCGACGAGACGCTCCTCACGCTCCGCGAGGTCGCCAAGGAGTACCCGCTGAACAGCGGGCCGTTCGCCCGCCGCAAGGGCGCCTCCGCCGTCAGCGCGGTGGCCGGCGTCTCGCTGACCGTCAAGCGCGGCGAGACCTTCGGCATCGTCGGAGAGTCCGGCTGCGGCAAGTCCACGCTGGGCCGGATGGTCGTCGGGCTGGAGGCGCCGACCGGCGGGGAGATCCGCTTCGGGGGCCAGGACATCACCGCCCTCGGCCGCAAGGAGCTGCGCGCGCACCGCCGGGAGGTGCAGCTGATGTTCCAGGACTCGTACGCCTCCATGGACCCGCGGGCCCGCGTCGGCGCGATCCTGCGGGAGCCGCTCGTCATCCAGGGCATCGGCGACCGGGCCGCGCAGGACGCGCGGATCGCCGAACTCCTCGACGAGGTCGGGCTGCCGCGCGGGGCCGTGGACCGCTACCCGCACGAGTTCTCCGGCGGCCAGCGGCAGCGCCTGGGCCTCGCGCGGGCGCTGGCGCTCAGCCCGGCCCTCGTCGTCGCCGACGAACCCGTCTCCGCGCTGGACGTCTCCGTGCAGGCGCAGATCCTCAACCTGATGCGCGACCTGCAACGGGACAAGGGGCTGACCTATCTGTTCATCTCGCACGACCTCGCGGTGGTGCGGTACCTGGCCGACACGGTCGGGGTGATGTATCTCGGCAAGCTCGTGGAGACCGGCCCCGCCGAAGCGGTCTTCGGCGCGCCGCTGCACCCCTACACGCGCGGCCTGCTCGACACGGTCAACGAGCCCGACCCGACGTCCGAACCCACCGGCACCCCGCTCGGCGGCGAGACGCCGTCGGCCGCCGCGCCGCCGTCCGGCTGCCGGTTCCGTACGCGCTGCCCGATCGCGCAGGACGTCTGCGCGACCACGGAACCGCCGCCGGCGGAACCGACGGCGGTGGGCCACCGGGTGGCGTGCCACTTCCCGCTGGTACCGGCGGGCTCCGGCGCGGCGTAGGGACGTAAGGGGCGGTCTCCATGGGGGGCCGCCCCTTACTTGTACGGGCGCATCCGCCGAGCGGCCCGCGGCGTCGGCGAGCGGCCCGCGGCGTCAGCGTGATTCCGACCGGAGCCCCGACGTCCACTTCGTAACCGCCGCGTCGGTGCGAAGTCTTCCCCTGTCCACCTCCCGTCGCTACGGTCCCCCCGAGTCTCCAATGGCACAGCACTGGACCATTGGCCATCGACTGGGAGGTCGAGCTTGTCATCCGAGATAACGCGTAGACGCGCACTGACCCTCGGCGCGGGCGCCGCCGCCGTGGGTGCGGCCGGGTCGCTCCTGCCGCCGTCGCTCCAGCAGGCCCTGGCAGCCGAGCCGGAGGCACTGGCGGCGGCCGGGCACAGGGGCGGCAGGGCCGACGGCCTCGGCGACATCCGGCATGTGGTCGTCCTCATGCAGGAGAATCGTTCCTTCGATCACTACTTCGGAGCGCTGAGAGGCGTACGCGGCTACGCCGACCGCAACGCCGTCAAACTTCCCAGCGGCAAGAGCGTCTTCGAGCAGCCCGGACCGCTCGGCGTCGGGACCGTACTGCCCTTCGCCGTCCGCGACGCCGCCGCCGCGCAGAAGAAGGACCTCCAGTACATCGGGGCCCTCGACCACAGCTGGGAGGGCGGCGGCAAGGCGTGGCGCGGCGGCTGGATGGACGGCTGGGTCACCGCCAAGACCGCCGCCACCATGGCGCACTACGACCGCGCCGACGTGCCCCTGCACTACGAACTCGCCGACACCTTCACCGTCTGCGACGCCTACCACTCCGCCATCCACTCCTCCACCAGCCCCAACCGCAACCACCTGGTCAGCGGCTGGACCGGCTTCGAGCCGAACGGCGGCGCGCGGGCCGTCGGCAACGACGCGTACAACGAGGACACCCACCCCGGCTACGCCTGGACCACCTACCCCGAGCGGCTCCAGCGGGCCGGCCACAGCTGGCAGGTCTACCAGGAGTGGGACAACTTCACCGACAACAACCTGGAGTTCTACGCGAGCTTCAAGGCCATCGCCCGCAAGGCCCTCGCCAAGGTCGACGGCGCGCAGAACATGACCGCCTACTACGGCAAGCTGGCCGCCGCCGACACCGCCGGCCGGGCGAAGCTGGAGAAGCTGCTCGCCGAGGGCGTCGCCGCCCTGACCGCCGACGAGCGCAGCCTCTACCGGCGCGCCCTGCACCGCGGCGAACCGGGCTCCACCGCCACCGCCTTCGCCGCCGACGTCGCCTCCGGCAAGCTCCCGCAGGTCTCGTACATCGTGCCGTCGGCCGCCGAGTCCGAGCACCCCGGCTCGTCCTCGCCGATCGCCAGCGCCACCATCGTCTACAAGGTCCTCGACGCGCTCGGCAAGAACCCGGACGTCTGGCGGCACACCGCCCTCTTCCTCACGTACGACGAGAACGACGGCTTCTTCGACCACGTGCCGCCGCCTGTTCCGCCGGACGGAACGAAGGACGAGTTCTGGAAGAACCGCCCCGTGGGGCTCGGTATCCGCGTCCCCATGGTCGTCATCTCGCCCTGGACGGTCGGCGGTTACGCGTGCTCGCAGCTGTTCGACCACACCTCCATCACCCGCTTCCTGGAGCGCTGGCTGGGCGTCCGGGAGCCCAACATCAGCGAGTGGCGGCGCACCGTGTGCGGCGATCTGACGGGCGCCTTCGACTTCTCCCGCGGCCGTCCCCGGCCGGCTGTCGACCGCCCCGGCCCGATCCCCCCGTTCACCGGCCGCTGGAGCCCCAAACCTCCCGCCGACCAGAAGATGCCGCACCAGGAGGAAGGCGTCCGCCCGGCCCGGCCGCTGCCCTACCAGCCCGACGCGCACGGCTCGTACGACCGTGAGGCGGCCGTGTTCCGCCTCGCGCTGAGCAACACCGGCGCCGCCAGTGCCCACTTCGCGCTCTACCCGTACGCGGGGGAGTACGCGACGCCGCGCCACCGCGACGTCCTGGGGACGGCCACCTGGGACGTACCGGTCAAGAAGGGCGCGTACGACTTCACGCTCACCGGCCCCAACGGTTTCCGCCGCGAATACGCCGGGACCGACCGGGGCGCCGCCGCCGGACTGCACGTCAGCACCACCGTCGACACCCGGCGGCGCGAGCTGCACCTGACCCTGCACAACCGGGGAAGCGAGCCGCTGACGCTCACGCTGGGCGTCGAGGCGTACGGGCACGCGCACGCGCGCCCGCGTGCCGTGGCCCTCGCGCCCGGCCGCAGCCGCACCGTGCCCTACGAGGCGGCGCGGGCGCACGGCTGGTACGACCTGCTGCTCACGGTCGCGGAGGACGGCTCCTTCCGGCGCCGGCTGATGGGGCACATCGAGAACGGGAAGGAGTCGGTCACCGGCTGACGCGCCTTCCATGGACCGCCTGAGGACGGGCTATGGGCCGTCTGTGCGGGGACGCTCAGACGGCTCTCAGAAAGTACCCCTACGGTGTGCGGCCATGGACACGGACAGCACCAAGACGAAGACAGCCAAGACCGGCGCAGAGGCGGACGGCCCGGCCGACGAGACGCCCCTGGCCCTGAAAAAGGAGGAGGGTGCTGCCGAGGCAGGCATTTCCGAGGTCACCGAGGCGGAGCCCGATGCCGACGGGCGGAACAGCGCTGAGGACGCCGAGCACGCCGAGCAGGCCGACAACGCTGAGGACGCCGACGCGCCCGAGGAGGACGCGGCCGCGCGGCCGCCCTCCTCCGGCGTGTTCGCCGGGGCCTCGGCCGTCGTCTCCGCGGCCCTCGGCTTCGCCGCCCTGAGCGGCACCTGGCTCGGCACCCTGCTCGCCGAACGCAAGACCCTCACCGGCCAGATCAAGGTCCAGTCGGGCGGCTCGACCGACCAGATCGGCGCCGTCTACGGCGCCCCCTGGCACACCACCGCCCTGGTCAACGGCGGCTTCGCCCTCATCGCCCTGCTCCTGGCGGCCGCCGTGCTCGCCTCCCGCCCCCGCACCTCCCCGGCCGGCCCCCTCGCCCCCTGGGTCCGGGCCGTCGCCTGGGGCGGCGTGGCACTCGGCGTCATCGGCGTACTGATCTCCGCCGGCATGTACTTCGACCTCTTCGGCGCGCTTCCCAAGGTGCCCGCGACGAGCGGACGCTGAGCCGCCGAGCAGTCCTTTCCAAGGGGGCTTTCTAAGGCCCCTTCGGGGCGAAAGACGCGGCACTCGCCCGATGTGCCGGGTCTCCCTGGGGGACGACGCTTCTCGCACCGCGAGAAACCGTCCCACCAGGGAGACCACGATGTTCCCGTCACGCGCGCCATGCCCGTAACACCCGCCGCGACGCGGGCGACGGGCTCGGCGAGGGGGCGCGCTGGCGCACCGGCTGCGGTTGTTCAGTGCTCCGGAGAGCGCCTGAGCCGCGGCTCCTGGCGCCCCGGGTCCGGTCAGTGCTGCTGCGGCCGTATGACGACCTGGCCCGAGTCGAGGTCTATCGGGCCGTGGCCCGATGAGCCGTCGCCGACGTCCTCTCGGGTCAGCTCAAGGCGGTTCCGCTCCTCCTCGGTGTGCTTGCGGCCCGGAGCGAAGATGGCCTCGAAGATGTTGAACATCTGAACCCCCGTGGGATTGGTGGCCCCTCATACATTGTAGACGGGAGGCCGTCAAATGGGCCGGGTGCGCCGGGGGACGCACGTCGGACCAGGTCACAAGGGTGATCGCCGGAGTCAGCTGATCTTCAGGCGGAGGATGCGGTCGTCCTCGTCCGTCGGGTCGCCGCGGCCGTCGGTGTTGCTCGTCATGAGCCACAGGGCGCCGTCGTCCGCGGGCACCACCGTGCGCAGCCGCCCGTACTCCTTCTCCAGGAACGACTGGGGCCCGGCCGCCGGACGCGCGTCGTCCAGGGGGACGCGCCACAGGCGCTCGCCGCGCAGGCCCGCCATCCACAGGGAGCCCTTGGCGTAGGCGAGGCCGCTGGGGGACGCCTCCGAGGTCTTCCACTGCTCCACCGGCGGTACGTAGCCGCTCTTGTCGCTCTTGCCCTCCACCACCGGCCAGCCGTAGTTCTTGCCCGGCTCTACGAGGTTGAGTTCGTCCCAGGTGTCCTGGCCGAACTCACTGGCCCACAGCCGTTTGTCCGCGTCCCAGGCGAGGCCCTGCACATTGCGGTGGCCCAGGGAGTAGACCACCGAGTCGGGGCGGGGGTTCCCCTTCGCGGGGCGGCCGTCGGGCGTCATCCGCAGGACCTTCCCGCCGAACGACTTCTCGTCCTGCGCCAGGTCGCGCCGCCCGCTTTCGCCCGTACCGGCGTAGAGCATCCCGTCCGGGCCGAAGGCGATCCGCCCGCCGTTGTGGTTGGAGCCCTTGGGGATGCCCCGGAACACCGTGCTCGGGGCCCCGAGCCGGCGACCGGCCGGCTTCTTCTCGTCATAGGGCATGCGGGCGATGCGGTTGTCGGAGTCGGTGGTGAAGTAGGCGTACACCATGTGGTCCGAGGCGTAGTCCGGGGAGAGCGCGAGGCCGAGGAGGCCGCCCTCGCCCGCCGCCGCGACGCCCGGCACGGTGCCCAGCTCCGTCTGCTTCCCGTCCTCCGCCCCCACCCGGACGATCTTGCCGGTGTCGCGGGAGGAGACCAGCAGGTCGCCGCCGGGCAGCGGCACGAGCCCCCACGGCGACTTCAGCTTCGTGGCGACCGTGCGCTCCACCCGCACCGACCCCTCGGCGGGCGCGGCTGCCGCGGCCGGTGCCGAAGAGCCGTTCGCGGAAGGGGGCTTGACGCCCTCCGCGCCGGTGGCCTTCCGCTCGCCGGGGGAACCGTCGCCCCCCGGCGAGCAGCCCGCCGCGAGCAGCAGGGAGGCGGTGGCCAGCGCGGCGGTGACGGTGGGACGTCGCACGGTGGGTTCCTCTCGCCGGGGGCGGTGCACCAGGGCGCGGTCCTGTTCCTTATACACCGGGACACGCCAGGGCCCGCCCCGCGTCCCGCTCCGACGACCCCGTACGGGCCAAACGCGCCCGCGCGGCGCGCTCCGGCGTGCGCCCCCGGAACACTTCCGCCCGGCGGCCCACTCGAACGCGGCTCAGACCCAGGAGTCGCGCACCGGCGGCAGCGCCGAGATCTCCGCGAAGTCCTCATGCGTCAGCCGCAGTCCGGCGGCGCCCGCGTTCTGCACCGCCCACCGCTCCTTCTTCGTCCCCGGCACCGGCACCACATGCGGGCCCTGCGCCAGCACCCACGCCAGCGCCACCTGCGCCGCCGTCGCCCCGTGCCGCTCCGCGATCCGGCGCAGCCCCGCCACGATCGGCTGGTTCGCGGCCATCATCTCGGCCGTGAACCGCGGATGCCGGGCCCGTACGTCGTCCGGTTCGAACCCCTGGCCCGGCGTGAGCGTCCCGCTGAGGAAGCCGTTGCCCAGCGGCATCGCCGCCAGCACCCCGACGCCGCGCGCGCCGCACCACGGCACCAGCGCGTCCAGCGCCTCCGGCGACCACACCGACAGCTCCGCCTGCACACAGCTGACCGGAAAGATCTGCTGAAGCCGCGCCAACTGCCGGATCGTGGTGTCGTACAGACCGCCGCCCGACCGCCGGTGCGCCCGCGCACCCACGGCGCACAGCCCCAGCGAACGGACCTTGCCGGCCGCGACCAGCTCCGCCATCGCCCCCCAGGTCTCCTCGATCGGCACCTCGGGGTCCGGCCGGTGCAGCTGGTACAGGTCGATCGCGTCCGTCTGGAGCCGCCGCAGCGACGCGTCGCAGGCGCGTTTCACATAGCCGGGGCGGCCGTTGGAGACGATGTGCTGCTCGCCGACCAGCAGCCCGCACTTGGTGGAGACGAACACGTCCGAGCGCCGCTGCCGCAGCACCCGCCCCAGCAGCAGCTCGTTGGTGAACGGGCCGTACATGTCGGCGGTGTCCAGCAGGTTCACGCCCGCGTCCAGCGCCGCGTGCACGGCGCGCAGCGCGCCCTCGCCGCTCTGCTGCGAGGCGGTGTACGCCCAGTGCATGGGCATGCAGCCGAGGCCGATCGCGCCCACTTCGAGCGCCGACGCGCCGATTCTCCTGCGCTCCACCTGGCCTTACCCCTCCCGTTCCCGGCCACCCAAACTAACCTCTGCCGACCGGTCCGTTTCGCATAGCCTCATGTCATGAGTGCAGATGACAACGGCTTTGCCCGCCCGCTGGCCTGGCTCCCGCTGCCGGCCGCGGAGATCGACGGACTCCCCGAGGAGCTGGACTACGCGCAGTGGGACGGCGAGGCGGAGTACCCCACCGACCCGGCGCGCTGCGCGTTCTACGCCGTCCCGTACCTCAAGGCGCCCGATGTGTGCCTGCGGCCGCTGCCGGAGATGACGGGCGTACGGGTGGTGCAGACCCTCACCGCCGGCGTCGAGCACATGCTGCCCGCCGTCCCCGGGCTCCCGGCGGGCGCACGGCTGTGCAACGCCCGCGGCCTGCACGACACGAGCACCGCGGAGCTCGCGCTGACCCTGATCCTCGCCTCCCTGCGCGGCGTTCCGGACTTCGTGCGCGCCCAGGACGCGGGGGAGTGGCGGCAGCGGTTCCGGCCGGCGCTCGCCGACAAGACCGTGCTCATCGTCGGCTACGGATCGATCGGCAGCGCCATCGAGGACCGGCTCGCGCCGTTCGAGTGCGAGCGGGTGACGCGCGTCGCGCGCTCCGCCCGTACCACCGCGCGCGGGCCGGTGCACGCACTCGCCGACCTGCCCGAACTCCTTCCCGAAGCCGACGTCGTGGTCCTCGCGACGCCGCTCACGGAGGAGACCCGCCACCTCGCCGGCGCCGCCTTCCTGGGGCGCATGAAGGACGGCGCGCTCCTGGTCAACATCGCGCGCGGCAAGATCGTCGACACCAAGGCGCTGCTGGCCGAGACGGACAGCGGCCGGCTGCGTGCCGCGCTGGACGTCACCGACCCCGAACCGCTGCCCGCCGGACACCCGCTGTGGACCTCGCCCGGCGTGCTCGTCACGCCGCATGTGGGCGGCCCGTCGTCGGCCTTCGAGCCGCGGGCGAAGAAGATCCTCCGCGAGCAGCTGCGGCGGTTCGCGCAAGGGGATCCGGTCCTAAACGTCGTGGCGACCGCCACGTGAGGCCACGCACAGGTACCGTCCGCATGCACCCGGTATTCGTAACCCCGCTGGTAGTCACGCTGTGTAGATAAGCTATGTCCCTGAGTGACGAGTCTGGTGTATCGTCCCGAGCGGGGGCTGCGCCGAGCACCGTACGGCGGCAGCGAAGGACCGGAACTCAAGGGGGGCGACGGGCGATGCACGGCCTATGGACGAACCACCCGACGCACAGCGTTCACCCATCACGACTCTGCCGCGCGGCGGATCGGATCGCGCGACGCGGGACGGCCGCGCGGTGAGCGCCGCATCAGGCGTGGCGCTGCCCCGGCAGCCGGCGCGCGGCGGCACGGGGCTGCTGCCGCAGCTCCTCCTCGCCCTCGTCTGCGGCGGTTACGCCACGGGCGCGGCATTCGGCTGGGGGTCGCCCGAAGCCGCCCTGGCCATGGGCGACTTCGGGCTCAGCGGCGCCGCCGTGCTCGCCTCCGCCTCCTGCTTCTGGTACTGGCGCAGGCGCAGCAGCCGCTTTCGACCCGCCTGGCTCCTGTTCGCGGCCTCCTCCGGCATGGCCGGCTTCGGCAACGCCGTCTGGGGGTGGTACGAGGTCGTGCTCAAGGAGCCCGTGCCCAGCCCGTCGCTCGCCGACTTCTGCTTCCTGCTCTTCGCGCCGCCCGCCATCGTCGGGCTGCTGGTGCTCGCCAAGCGGCCGGTCACCCGCGCGGGCTGGGTCTGCCTGGCCCTGGACGCCTGGCTCATCGGCGGCTCGCTGCTCACCCTGTCCTGGAGCCTCGCGCTCGCCCACACCGCGCACTTCCAGGGCGAGAGCGTGGCCCAGGCGGCGCTCTCGCTCGCCTACCCGCTGCTGGACATCGTGCTGGTCTCGATGGTGCTGGCGCTGCACTTCCGCCGCTCGTCCGCCAACCGCTCGGCCATCAACACCGCCATCGCGGCGCTCGCCCTCACCGTGCTGTGCGACGCGCTGTTCACGTCGCCGCTGCTGCGCGAGCACTACCGCTCCGGGCAGATCCTCGACGCCGGCTGGTTCGCCGGCTCCATGCTGATGGCGTACGCGCCGTGGGTGGCCCGCGACGAGGCCGCGCAGCCTCCGTCGCCGGGCCGGGTGACCCACCACTCCGGACGGCCCATCGCGGGCTCCCTGGCGGCTCTCACGCCCTATCTCGCCGCCGCCGTCTGCACCCTGGGCATCCTGTACAACGTCCTCGACGGCCGCCGCATCGACCGCGTCGTGCTCTTCACCGGCTGCACGGTCGTGCTGGCCCTGGTGGTCCGGCAGGGCATCATGCTGCTGGACAACATCTCCCTCACCCAGGAGCTGGCCCACAAGGAGAACCACTTCCGCTCCCTGGTGCAGGGCTCCAGCGACGTCATCATGATCGCCGCGCCCACGGGAATCCTGCGCTACGTGAGCCCGGCCGCCGCGGGCGTCTACGGCCGCGACGCGGACGAGCTCATGGGCTCCGAGCTGGCGTCGCTGATACACCCCGAGGACCTCGGCCGGGTGGTCCACGAAGTGCGCCGGTTCCTCGCCGCGCCGCCGGACGAGGAGCCCAACACCCGTATCGAATGCCGCTTCCGGTCGGGCACCGGCGACTGGCTCAACGTCGAGTCGACGATCAACCGCCACCACGGCGGCCTCATCTTCAACAGCCGGGACGTCACCGAACGGGTGCGACTCCAGGCGCAGTTACAGCACAACGCCGAGCACGACCCGCTGACCGACCTGCCCAATCGGGCGCTGTTCACGAGGAAGGTCAAGCAGGCGCTGAGCGGTCGCCGCGCCACCGACGCGGGCACCGCCGTGCTCTTCATCGACCTGGACGGCTTCAAGGCGGTGAACGACACCGTCGGGCACCAGGCAGGCGACGAGCTGCTGGTCAGCGCCGCCCGTCGCCTCCAGGAGTCCGTACGGGCCGGGGACAGCACGGCCCGGTTCGGAGGCGACGAGTTCGCCGCGCTCATCCTGGGCGACGGCACCCGCGACCACGCGGCGCGCGAGTACCGCATGCACGAGATCGCCGACCGGCTGCGGCTGAGGCTCTCCCAGCCGTACAAGGTCGAGGGGGGCACGGAGGTCCGCGTCGCCGCCAGCATCGGCGTCGCCTTCGCCGAGCCGGGCACCACCCCCGGCGAGCTGATGCGCAACGCCGACCTCGCGATGTACCGCGCGAAACAGGCCGGAAAGGGCCGCGTCGAGATGTACGCGCCGCAGATGCAGGCCGACGTGGTGCGCCGCGCCGAGCTGGCCACCCGGCTGCGCACGGCGCTGCACGAGGGCGAGTTCGCCCTGCTGCACCAGCCCGTCGTGGAGCTGGGCAGCGGTCGCGTCACCGCGGTGGGCGCCCAGGCCCGCTGGCGCTCGGCCCAGGGCATCCTCTTCACCCCGGCCGAGTTCATGCGGGCCGCCGACGACGGCCGGGGCGGGGGCGGCGGCGCGCGCATCGCGGAGCTGGGCCGCTGGATGCTGGAGGAGGCGGTGGAGCAGGCCGCGCAGCGGTACCGCGCGGGACACAGCGTGCCCGTGTTCGTACGGCTGTCCGCGAGCCGGCTGATGGACAAGGCGCTGCCGCCCAAGAGCGTCGAGGCGCTGCTGACCCGGCACCGGCTGCCGTCCGGCGCGCTGATCCTGGAGCTGTCCGGGGGCGACCCGCGGGTGCCCCTGGACGAGCTGGAGCACCGCCTGGTGGCGCTGCGGCGGCTCGGCATGCGGATCGCCCTCGACGGCTTCGGCAGCGGGTACGCGGCCATCAGCGCGCTGCGGCGGCTGCCCATCGACGTGATCAAGCTGGACCGCGGGCTGGTCGACGGCGTCGTCGAGTCCGCCCGGCTGCACAAGATCACCTCCGGGCTGCTGCGGATCGCCGCCGACCTCGGCCTCCAGTCCGTGGCGGACGGCGTCGACCGGCCCGAGCAGGTCTGCGCGCTGCGCGCCATGGGGTGCACGCACGGACTGGGCATGGCCTTCTCCGGGCCGCTCGACGAGCACCGGCTGCGGCGCGCCCTGGAGCGCGGCGACTACCCGGTGCCGGGCGGGCTGTGGACCGAGCTGCCGGGGGAGCGGAACCACGCGCTGGTCGGTGCTCCGCTGCCGGTCAGGGCCGGCGTCTCGCGGGGCGCGGGGTCGCTCGCGCACCCGCCGTTGCGCTCACATAATGAGACCCCCGTCCCACCCACTTGACACTTTCGGGGCGACAGGGAGAGGGTCAGTCCCATGCGCACCCGAATTCTCGTACTTGGAAAGCGCGTCGGCTGAGCAGGGCCTCCACGAAAGGCCCTGCGGACTCCTCCCGGCGCGCTCCCCTCGCTTGCCTCACGGCACGAGGGGTTTTTTGTTGCACTGACACCTCGCAGATCCCCCCAAATCCCTCATCTTCGAGAAGAGAATGTCGATGACCGAGCAGGCCACCGGGGCCCATCATCCGCAGCCGCGAGCCCGTTCCGGCGGGGCGCAGCCCACCGCCGTCGAGCACGTCACGGGCGCGCAGTCCCTCATTCGCTCGCTTGAGGAGGTCGGCGCCGACACCGTGTTCGGCATCCCCGGAGGCGCGATCCTCCCGGCGTACGACCCGATGATGGACTCCGCGACGGTCCGGCACGTCCTCGTCCGCCACGAGCAGGGCGCGGGTCACGCCGCCACCGGATACGCGCAGGCCACCGGGAAGGTCGGCGTCTGCATGGCCACCTCGGGCCCCGGCGCCACCAACCTCGTCACCCCGATCGCCGACGCCCACATGGACTCGGTCCCGCTCGTCGCCATCACCGGCCAGGTCGCCTCCGCCTCGATCGGCACGGACGCCTTCCAGGAGGCGGACATCTGCGGCATCACCATGCCGATCACCAAGCACAACTGGCTGGTCACCGACGCCGCCGAGATCCCGAAGACCATCGCGGAGGCGTTCCACGTCGCCTCCACCGGCCGCCCCGGCCCCGTGCTCGTCGACATCGCCAAGGACGCGCTCCAGGCCCGTACGACCTTCGTCTGGCCGCCGCAGACCGACCTGCCCGGCTACCGCCCCGTCACCAAGCCGCACGCCAAGCAGATCCGCGAGGCCGCCCGGCTGATCAGCGAGGCCAGGCGCCCGGTGCTCTACGTCGGCGGCGGCGTCCTGAAGGCGCGGGCCACCGCCGAGCTGAAGGTGCTCGCCGAGCTGACCGGCGCGCCCGTCACCACCACCCTGATGGCGCTGGGCGCGTTCCCCGACAGCCACCCGCAGCACGTCGGGATGCCCGGCATGCACGGCGCGGTCACGGCCGTCACCGCGCTCCAGAAGGCCGACCTGATCGTGGCGCTCGGCGCGCGCTTCGACGACCGGGTCACCGGCAAGCTCGACTCGTTCGCCCCGCACGCCAAGATCGTGCACGCGGACATCGACCCCGCCGAGATCGGCAAGAACCGCGCCGCCGACGTGCCGATCGTCGGGGACGCCCGCGAGGTCATCGCCGACCTGGTCGTCGCCGTCCAGGCCGAGCACGAGGAGGACCACCTCGGGGCGGCCGCCCAGGACCGCTACGGGGCCTGGTGGAGCGACCTGAACCGGTGGCGCGAGACCTACCCGCTCGGCTACGACCTGCCCGAGGACGGCAGCCTCTCCCCGCAGCAGGTCATCCAGCGCGTCGGCGAGCTGGCCCCGGAGGGCACCATCTACGCGGCCGGCGTCGGCCAGCACCAGATGTGGGCCTCCCACTTCATCGACTACGAGCAGCCCGCGACCTGGCTCAACTCCGGCGGCGCCGGGACCATGGGGTACGCGGTGCCGGCCGCCATGGGCGCCAAGGCCGGCCGGCCGGACCGCACGGTCTGGGCCATCGACGGCGACGGCTGCTTCCAGATGACCAACCAGGAACTGGTCACCTGCGCGCTGAACAACATCCCGATCAAGGTCGCGATCATCAACAACGGCGCGCTCGGGATGGTCCGCCAGTGGCAGACGCTGTTCTACAACCAGCGCTACTCCAACACCGTCCTGCACAACGGCAAGACCAACGCCGGCCTCAGCTGCAACGTGGGCAGCAGCTCCGCCGAGACCCAGGGCACCCGCGTCCCGGACTTCGTGAAGCTCGCCGAGGCCATGGGGTGCGTGGGGCTGCGCTGCGAGAGCCCCGACCAGCTCGACGCGGTCATCGAGAAGGCCAACTCCATCAACGACCGCCCCGTCGTCGTCGACTTCATCGTCCACGAGGACGCGATGGTCTGGCCGATGGTCGCCGCCGGTACCTCCAACGACGAGGTCATGGCCGCCCGCGGCATCCGCCCGGACTTCGGCGACAACGAAGACGACTGAACCGCCGGGACCGCGCCGAAGCAGGCCGAAGAAGAAGAGAGACCGAGCCCATGACCAAGCACACACTCTCCGTCCTGGTGGAGAACACCCCCGGCATCCTCGCCCGGATCGCCGCCCTGTTCTCCCGCCGCGGCTTCAATATCGACTCGCTCGCCGTCGGCGTCACCGAGCACCCCGACATCTCCCGCATCACCATCGTGGTCAATGTCGAGACGCTGCCGCTGGAGCAGGTCACCAAGCAGCTCAACAAGCTCGTCAACGTCCTCAAGATCGTCGAGCTGGAGGACCACGCCGCGATCCAGCGCGAGCTGGTGCTGGTGAAGGTCCGCGCTGACAACGAGACCCGCTCCCAGGTCGTCGAGATCGTCCAGCTCTTCCGCGCCAAGACCGTGGACGTCTCCCCGGAGGCCGTCACCATCGAGGCCACCGGCGGCGCCGACAAGCTCTCCGCCATGCTCAAGATGCTGGAGCCGTTCGGCATCAAGGAGTTGGTGCAGTCCGGCACCATCGCCATAGGGCGCGGCGCCCGCTCCATCACCGACCGGAGCCTGCGCTCACTGGACCGCAGCGCCTGACCTGCCCCGTCCCGCGGCGCGCCGACCGCATCGCGAGACCCCCGAACCCACCACCCCCAGCCCGACGTACTGTGTGGGCAACCAGCTAGTTCCAAGGAGATACCCGAAGTGGCCGAGCTGTTCTACGACGACGACGCCGACCTGTCCATCATCCAGGGCCGCAAGGTCGCGGTTCTGGGATTCGGCAGCCAGGGCCACGCCCACGCGCTGTCGCTGCGCGACTCGGGCGTCGACGTCCGCGTCGGGCTGCACGAGGGCTCCAAGTCCAAGGTGAAGGCCGAGGAGCAGGGGCTGCGCGTGGTCCCCGTCGCCGAGGCCGCCGCCGAGGCCGACGTGATCATGATCCTGGTGCCGGACCCGATCCAGGCCAAGGTCTACGAGGAGTCCGTCAAGGACAACCTGAAGGCGGGCGACGCCCTCTTCTTCGGCCACGGCCTCAACATCCGCTACGGCTTCATCAAGCCGCCCGCCGACGTCACCGTCGCCATGGTCGCCCCGAAGGGCCCGGGCCACCTGGTCCGCCGCCAGTACGAGGAGGGCCGCGGCGTGCCGTGCATCGTGGCCGTCGAGCAGGACCCGGCCGACGAAGGGCTGGCGCTCGCCCTCTCGTACGCGAAGGGCATCGGCGGCACCCGCGCTGGCGTCATCAAGACGACCTTCACCGAGGAGGCCGAGACCGACCTCTTCGGCGAGCAGGCCGTGCTGTGCGGCGGCGCGTCCGCGCTGGTCAAGGCGGGCTTCGAGACCCTGGTCGAGGCGGGCTACCAGCCCGAGATCGCGTACTTCGAGTGCCTCCACGAGCTGAAGCTGATCGTGGACCTCATGTACGAGGGCGGCCTGGAGAAGATGCGCTGGTCGATCTCCGAGACCGCCGAGTGGGGCGACTACATCAGCGGCCCGCGGATCGTGAACGACCAGACCAAGGCCGAGATGAAGAAGATCCTCGGCGAGATCCAGGACGGCACCTTCGCCAAGAACTGGATGGCGGAGTACAACGCCGGCCTGCCGAAGTACAACGAGTACAAGAAGGCCGACGAGGACCACCTGCTGGAGACCACCGGCAAGAAGCTCCGCAAGCTCATGAGCTGGGTCGACGACGAGGCCTGAGGCCGTCGGCGCGGGTCCGGCGGACCCGCGCCGCAGCGCGCGCCGGGGCGGCGGGACCTCCCGCCGCCCCGGCGCGGACCCATGTGGTGAGGGGGCCGGCGGGTACGTCGTGGTGTGCCCGGTCCGGTGCGCACGGCGCCGATACGGCGGGCCCGGCCGTAGGCGCGTGCTCCGGGGCGCACGCGCGTTTCGTACGGCGCACCGCTACGTCCAAGTGATTTGGCCGGGTAGGCCAAACGCATCCCGCACCGCCGATACACTGCTCTGCAACAAGCGCGTCAGGCTCACAGCGTCGTGCGTCTTCCACGCGGCTGCGCCCCCCTTCACCGCCTTCGGCCGTCGGGACGGCCGTCCGCAAAGGACCAGTGAGGACTGATGACCACGTGAGCACGAAACCCGTCGTACTGATCGCCGAAGAGCTGTCGCCCGCCACCGTCGACGCCCTCGGCCCGGACTTCGAGATCCGGCACTGCAACGGCGCGGACCGCGCCGAACTCCTCCCCGCCATCGCCGATGTCGACGCGATCCTGGTGCGCAGCGCGACCAAGGTCGACGCCGAGGCCATCGCCGCCGCCCGCAAGCTGCGGGTCGTCGCGCGCGCCGGCGTCGGCCTGGACAACGTGGACGTCGCCGCCGCCACCAAGGCCGGCGTGATGGTCGTCAACGCGCCGACCTCCAACATCGTCACCGCCGCAGAGCTGGCGTGCGGTCTGCTCGTGGCCACCGCCCGCAACATCCCGCAGGCCAACTCCGCGCTGAAGAACGGCGAGTGGAAGCGCAGCAAGTACACCGGCGTCGAGCTGTCCGAGAAGACGCTGGGCGTCGTCGGCCTCGGCCGGATCGGGGTGCTCGTCGCGCAGCGGATGTCCGCGTTCGGCATGAAGATCGTCGCGTACGACCCGTACGTGCAGCCCGCGCGCGCCGCGCAGATGGGCGTCAAGCTGCTGACGCTGGACGAGCTGCTGGAGGTCGCGGACTTCATCACCGTGCACCTGCCCAAGACCCCCGAGACGCTCGGCCTGATCGGCGACGACGCGCTGCACAAGGTCCAGCCGCACGTGCGGATCGTCAACGCCGCGCGCGGCGGGATCGTCGACGAGGCGGCGCTGGCGACGGCGCTCAAGGAGGGCCGGGTCGCGGGCGCGGGCCTGGACGTGTACGCCTCCGAGCCGTGCACGGACTCGCCGCTCTTCGACTTCGACCAGGTCGTGGCCACCCCGCACCTGGGCGCCTCGACCGGGGAGGCGCAGGAGAAGGCGGGCATCGCCGTCGCCAAGTCCGTACGTCTCGCGCTCGCGGGCGAGCTGGTGCCGGACGCGGTCAACGTCCAGGGCGGGGTCATCGCCGAGGACGTGAAGCCGGGGCTGCCGCTCGCCGAGAAGCTCGGCCGGATCTTCACCGCGCTCGCGGGCGAGGTCGCGGTCCGCCTCGACGTCGAGGTGTACGGCGAGATCACCCAGCACGATGTGAAGGTGCTCGAACTCTCCGCGCTCAAGGGCGTGTTCGAGGACGTCGTGGACGAGACCGTCTCGTACGTCAACGCACCGCTCTTCGCGCAGGAGCGCGGCGTCGAGGTCCGCCTGACGACCAGCAGCGAGTCCACGGAGCACCGCAATGTGGTGATCGTGCGCGGCACGCTCGCCGACGGCGACGAGGTCTCCATCTCCGGCACGCTGGCCGGCCCCAAGAACCTCCAGAAGATCGTCGCGGTCGGCGACCACGACGTGGACCTGGCCCTCGCCGACCACATGGCCTTCCTGCGGTACGGGGACCGGCCGGGCGTCGTCGGCACCGTCGGCCGCATCCTCGGCGAGGCCGGCATCAACATCGCGGGCATGCAGGTCTCGCGGTCGGGCGAGGGCGGCGAGGCGCTGGTGGCCCTCACCGTCGACGAGTCGATCCCGGCGCCGGTGCTCGCCGAGATCGCCGTGGAGATCGGCGCGACGTCGGCCCGTACGGTCAATCTGAACGACTGATCCGCAGGTCGGCGCTGTGCGCGCCGGCGTGCTGCGGCAGGACTCGGCCCGGCCCCGCTGTTCGGCGGGGGCCGGGCCCAGTTGTGTGACCGGTCAACCATTCGCCCGAATGGGCGTACGGGCGGGTTTTCGGGACTGCCCCACAAAGGAGCCGCTGTGCGGCCGGCGGACGGCGCCGCGGGGGGTGCAGCAGTCGCCGCCCGGGTGGCGGCGGCGCGCAATGGGGAGAGCGCGCCCATAACTGTCGGAGCGTGCGGAAGGAGAAGAGTCGCCATGACCGCACCCCACGGCGAAACGCAACGAGACCTGTCCGGCATGAGCGTGGTCGACGCCGACGGCCACCGAGTGGGTTCGGTGCAGCAGGTCTACCGAGACGACAGGACCGGCGACCCGGAGTGGATCACCGTGCGCACCGGCCTGTTCGGGACGAAGGAGACGTTCGTGCCCCTCGCCGGGGCGCGACAGGCGGACGGCGAGCTGCGCGTCCCCCACAGCAAGGACACGATCAAGGACGCGCCGAGGATCGACGCCGACGGGCACCTCGATCCGGGCGAGGAGGACCGTCTCTACCAGCACTACGGGCTGACGCCGGGCGGCAAGAGCCGGGCAGGCCAGGGCGAGGCGGGGCACGGCAGGCACGCCGCGCCCGCCGGAGCCGCGGGCGCCGCGGGGATGGCCGGCGCCGCGGGCGGCGGCGGACGCGGTACGGGCGAGAGCGCCCAGGGCCGCGCCGACTCCGCCCAGTTGGCCGGCGCCGGAGCCCCTTCGCGCGGCCGGGACGCCGGATATGCCGGAGACACGGCCGCGGCCAAGGGCCAGGGCGAGGAGATGATCCTCTCCGAGGAGCGCGTGACCTGGGGCACCGAGGAGCGCGAGAGCGGCCGGGCCCATCTGCGCAAGCACGTGGTCACCGAGGACGTCTCGCAGACCGTGCCGGTGAGCCACGAGGAGGTCACCCTCCACCGCGAGGCCATCAAGCCGGGCGACCGCACCGCCGGCCGTACGGCGAACCTCTCCAACGGCGAGACGGAGGTCGTCCTCCACGAGGAGGTCGCCGTCGTCCGCAAGGAGACCGTCCCCGTGGAGCGGGTGCGGATGGACACCAAGAAGGTGAGCGGGCAGCAGGAGGTGCGCGCCCAGGTCCGTAAGGAGGAGGTCGAGTACGACGACGGCCTGAAGTCCAAGCACCAGGAGCCGGGCGACTCCGGCCGCCACCGCTGACCGCCGCTACGGGCGACCGGTCCGGTGGCGGGTTCCGGAACCGGGGCATCGGGCCCCGGCTCCGGAACCTTTCCGCGCCCGGGTCCGGCGCCTTTCCGTGCCTGGGGCCGGAGCCGGGCGCGGGGGCCGCCGCCGTATCCGGCCACCCCCGCACGGCGCAACTGCCCAGGCAGCACGCAACATGGCTGATCTACGCATAGCCGATCTCGGCCAGGAGGCTTCGACTGGAGGCGGACACCATGTCGCACCGCCTGGGAGGTCCCATGACCGAGGCCATCACCCGACCGATCGAGCCGCATACGCCGCCGTTCCCCGCCGACCGTACGTGTCCCTACCACCCACCTGTTGACTACGGACCGCTGAAGACCGCGGGGGCCATGCACCGCGCCACGCTCTACGACGGGCGCGAGGTGTGGATGGTCACCGGCCACGCCGAGGCCCGCGCCCTGCTCACCGACAATCGCCTCTCCACCGACCGGCGCAATCCGGCCTTCCCCGTCATCGCGCCCCGGGCCGAGTCCCAGAGCACGGTCGTCATCCCGCTGCTCGGGGTCGACGACCCCCTGCACGCCACGCAGCGCCGGATGCTCATCCCGAGCTTCACCGTCAAGCGCGTCACCGCCATGCGGCCGCAGATCCAGCGCATCGTGGACGGGCTGCTGGACGCGATGGCCGAGCGGGGCGGACCCACCGACCTCGTCGCCGCGTTCTCGCTGCCCGTGCCGTCCATGGTGATCTGCTCGCTGCTCGGCATCCCCTACGACGACCACGACTTCTTCGAGGAGTGCTCCCGCAAGCTGCTCACCGCCGAGACGGCCCCTGAGGCCGACGCGTTCCGCCACGAGCTGGAGAGCTACCTCCTCGACCTGGTGGCGAAGAAGGAGGCCGAACCGGGCGACGGTCTCCTCGACGAACTGATCGCCGACCGGCTCGCCGGAGGCGAGCTGGAGCGCGACGAACTGGTCATGATGGCCCTGCTCCTGCTCGTCGCGGGCCACGAGACCACCTCCAACATGATCGCCCTCGGCACCTACACGCTCCTCGAACACCCCGAGGAGCTCGACGCGCTGCGCGCCGACCCGACGCTCATCCCCGGCGCCGTGGAAGAGCTGCTGCGCTTCCTGTCCATCGCCGACGGCATGGTGCGCGTCGCCCTGGAGGACATCGAGCTCGAAGGCGGCGGCGTCATCAGGACCGGCGAGGGCGTCATCCTCAGCACCTCGATGATCAACCGCGACGAGGGCACGTACCAGGACCCCGACGGGCTCGACGTACGCCGCTCCGCGCGCCACCATGTGGCTTTCGGGTTCGGCGTCCACCAGTGCCTCGGGCAGAACCTGGCCCGCGCCGAACTGGAGATCGCGCTCACCGCCCTGCTCACCCGTTTCCCGACCCTGCGGCTCGACGTCCCCGCGGACCAGGTGCCCATCAAGCCGGGCAACACCTTGCAGGGCCTGTTCGCACTACCCGTGACCTGGTAAGGAAGTCCGGTGGCATGACCGATCAGGCACCACAGACCTTGCGCATCACCATCGATACCGACGTGTGCATCGGCTCCGGCCAGTGCGCCCTGACCGCGCCCGGCGTCTTCACCCAGGACGACGACGGATTCAGCGCCCTGCTCCCCGGCAAGGAGGACGGGGCGGGCGACCCGCTGGTGCGGGAAGCGGCGCGCGCCTGTCCAGTTCAAGCCATTTCTCTGACCGACGTGTGACAGGCGCGGTTCCGGGGAAGCGCCCGCCGGACGGGTACACCGCCCGTCCGGCAGCCGCACCCTAGAGCCGCGCCGCCTTGAGCGACATGTGGAGCAGCAGCCGGTCCTCGCCCTCGTCCAGGTCGAGGCCGGTGAGCTGCTCCACCTTCGACAGCCGGTAGTAGAGCGTCTGCCGGTGGATGCCCAACTGCGCCGCCGTGCGCCCCGCCTGCCCCGCGCAGTCGAGGAACACCTCGGCCGTGCGCGCCAGTTCGGCGTGCGAGCGCTCCAGCAGCGGCCGCACCACCCGGTCCGCCGCCCCGCCGGCCGGCAGCTCCGCGAGCACCCGGTACGGACCCACGCCGCCCCACTCCGCGACCGGTCCGAACCGCGCCTCCGCGCGCGCCGCGCGCGCCGCGGCGAGCGCCTCGCGCCAGGCGGCGGGCGCGTCGGCCAGACCCCGGCGCGGATCGCTGACGCCCGCGCCCGAACCGTGCGCCCGCGGCGAGCGCAGCAGCTGTTCGGCCGCCGCGCGCGCCGGGTCCAGGGCGGTCGGCGCCCGCAGCCGGACCAGCGCCGCGAGCCCCGCGGCCGGGCCCGGCTCCGTGTCCCGGTCCTTGGAACCGCGCCCCGCGCCGTCGGCCCGCCGGCCCCCGGACTCCGTCACGGCGCACGCGGCGAGGACGCCCGGCAGGCTGGGCAGCGGCGCGGCGTCCAGGTCCTCCCGGTCCCACGGGGTGATGGCCACCAGCGCGAGCGGGCCCTCGGCCGACTCCGGCAGCGCGCCCCGCAGGGCGTCGCGCGCCGCGTCCCGCCCGGCCGGGGCGCTGGTGAGCACGTCGCGCAGCAGCTCGCCGAGTTCGCGCCCGGCGCGCGCCTCCGCCGCGAGGAGCGTGCCGATGCGGGCGGCCGTCTCCATCGCCTGGGCGAGCCGCGGGTCCGGCGGGGCGCCGGAGCCGCCGAGTTCGAGGTCGGCGAGGTGGCCGTCGTCCAGCAGCCAGGCGTAGCCGTGCACGACGCCCCGGTGGCGTACGGGCAGGCAGATGCGGCCGCGGAACACCCCGGCCGCCGGGTCCGGCGGAATCCGCAGCGGGGTCTGCGCGCGGGAGATGCCGAACGCCTCGAACCAGGCCCGCACCGCCGCCGTGGACCGGCGCTGGAGGATCGAGCGGGTGCGGACCGGGTCCATGACCAGATCGAGGTCGTCGTCGCTGTCGTGCGCGCCGAAGGCGATCAGCGCGAAGTCCCGGTCCTCCAGCGTCGCGGGGGCGCCCAGCGCCGCCGAGATCTCGTCCACGAGCTGCTGATAGTCCCCGCGCATTCCGCCATGACTCCTCTCACATGCCCCACTGCGACGCCCGCGCCCCGTCCGCCTCACGTCGCCACTCCCCATTCTCATACATCTGTCTGAGATCCCGGACACGAAGGCGTGACAGCTGTCGATGGTCGCGACCCCGTATGAAACTTAAATTTCACGGTGGCTCACCTTGCCGTCGCGACGCGTTGCCGCGGCATTCGTCAACACCTGTCTTCCTGCGGAAACGGCCGTTCGACCGGGTCCGGGAAGCGCACATAACGTGGAGGTGCCCGTGCTGGGTCCTGTGCTCCTTGCCGCCGCACGCAGCGACAGCATCCGCCGTCTCGTCTCGGCCGCGCCGGTCACCCGCCCCGTGGTGGACCGTTTCGTCGCCGGCGAGCGGCTGGACGAATCGATGGCCGTCGTCCGTTCGCTCAACGATCGCGGGCTGGAGGTCACCCTCGACCACCTCGGTGAGGACATCACCGACCCGGCCGAGGCGCTCCGCAACCGCGACGCCTATCTGGCGCTGACCGAGGCGCTGGCCGGCCAGGGGCTCGGCGCGCGCGCCGAGATGTCCGTCAAGCTCTCCGCCTTCGGCCAGGCGCTCTCCGGCGGCCACGATCTCGCGCTCGCCAACGTCACCCCGGTCGTCGAGGCCGCCGCCGAGGCCGGCACCACGGTGACGCTGGACATGGAGGACCACACCACGGTCGACTCCACCCTCGCGATCCTCGCCGAGCTGCGGAAGCGCTTCCCCAAGACGGGTGCCGTCGTCCAGTCGTACCTCTTCCGTACCGAGGAGGACTGCCACGCGCTCGCCGGGGAAGGCTCGCGGGTGCGCCTGGTCAAGGGCGCGTACAAGGAGCCCGCCTCCGTCGCCTTCCAGGACAAGCGGGAGGTGGACCGCTCGTATGTCCGCTGCCTGAAGGTCCTGATGGCGGGCAAGGGCTACCCGATGGTCGGCTCGCACGACCCGCGGATGGTCGCCATCGCGCAGGAGCTGGGCCGCCGCTACGGGCGCAAGCTGGACGAGTACGAGTTCCAGATGCTCTACGGCATCCGGGCGGCGGAACAGGAGCGGCTGGTATCAGAGGGGCACCGGATGCGGGTGTACATCCCGTACGGCACCGACTGGTACGGATACTTCATGCGGCGCCTCGCCGAGCGACCGGCCAACCTGACGTTCTTCCTGCGCTCGCTGGCCACGCGCGGCTGAGCCCCACAGACCCGATACACCCGCTTCACACACCCGCCTCACACCCCCGATCGAAGGAGACGGCCACCATGGACGCCGTGACCCAGGTCCCCGCCCCGTACAACGAGCCGGTGCACGGCTACGCCCCGGGCTCCCCGGAGCGCGCCCGCCTGGAGGCCAAGCTCAAGGAGCTGGCCGAGAACCCCATCGACCTGCCGATGACGATCAACGGCGAGCGGCGGATGGGCGGCGGCGAGCGGTTCGACGTCGTACAGCCGCACAACCACAAGGCCGTGCTCGGCTCGTACAACAACGCCACCCGCCAGGACGCCCAGGACGCGATCGACGCGGCCCTGGCCGCCGCCCCGGCCTGGCGCGCGCTGTCCTTCGACGACCGCGCCGCGATCATCCTCAAGGCTGCCGAGCTGCTGTCCGGCCCCTGGCGCGAGACGATCGCCGCCTCCACGATGCTGGGCCAGTCCAAGACGGCGCAGCAGGCGGAGATCGACGCGCCCTGCGAGCTCGTCGACTTCTGGCGCTTCAACGTGCACTTCGCGCGTGAGCTGCTGAACGAGCAGCCGCTGGTCCAGCCGAACGGCGTGTGGAACCGGATGGACCACCGGCCGCTGGAGGGCTTCGTCTACGCGATCACGCCCTTCAACTTCACCGCCATCGCGGGCAACCTGCCCACCGCGCCCGCGCTGATGGGCAACGTGGTGGTCTGGAAGCCGTCCCCGACCCAGACGCACTCCGCGATCCTGCTGATGCAGCTCCTGGAGGAGGCGGGTCTGCCCAAGGGCGTCATCAACCTCGTCACGGGCGACGGCAAGGAGGTCTCCGAGGTCGCGCTGCCGCACCCGGACCTGGCGGGCGTCCACTTCACCGGCTCGACCGCGACGTTCCAGCACCTGTGGAAGTCGGTCGGCGAGAACATCGCCGGCTACAAGTCCTACCCGCGCCTGGTCGGCGAGACCGGCGGCAAGGACTTCATCGTCGCCCACCCGAGCGCCGACCCGAAGATCCTCAAGACCGCCATCACCCGTGGCGCCTTCGAGTACCAGGGCCAGAAGTGCTCGGCCGCGTCGCGCGCCTACATCCCGCGCTCCATCTGGGAAAACGGCTTCAAGGAGGAGCTGGCGGCCGAGGTCGACGGCCTCACGATGGGCGACGTCACCGACCTGTCCAACTTCATCGGCGCCGTCATCGACGACCGCGCCTTCGCGAAGAACAAGGCCGCCATCGACCGCGCCAAGTCCGACGCCACCTGCGAGATCGTGGCCGGCGGCACGTACGACGACTCGGTCGGCTACTTCGTCCGCCCGACCGTGATCGCCTGCTCCGACCCGGAGAACGAGGTCTTCAAGACCGAGTACTTCGGCCCGGTCATCGGGGTCCACGTCTACGAGGACGGCGACTTCGACGCGATGCTGGAGCAGATGGAGTCGGCCTCGGCGTACGCCCTGACCGGCGCCGTCCTCGCCAAGGACCGGCAGGTCGTGGCCGCCGTCTCCGAGAAGCTGCGCTTCGCGGCCGGCAACTTCTACATCAACGACCGGCCCACCGGCTCGATCGTCGGCCAGCAGCCCTTCGGCGGCGCCCGCGCCTCGGGCACCAACGACAAGGCCGGCTCCAAGTTCAACCTGCTCCGCTGGTCCTCCCCCCGCGCCATCAAGGAAACCCAGGTGGCCCCGACGGACTACCGCTACCCGCACATGGGCTGACGTTTTTCGCTGCCGCGCACGGACGGCCCGGCACCCCGCTCGGGGGTGCCGGGCCGTCCGTGTGTCGGTTAACCCTTACGCGGCGGTCCGGTGATCTCTTCGCCGATGACGAAGCCCTTGGCGGGGCCTTCGGGAATGGTCACCTCCGTGCCGTACGGGACGCGGGTCTCGGCGGCGTAGACCGCTTCGGCGGGGGAGGGGGCCGAGAGCACGGTGACGGTGCCGTGACCGTCGTGATCGTCGATAAGGACGTAGACGGGGATGCCGGCACGGGCGCAGGCCCGGCGCTTACGGACCCGGTCGCGCTGCGTGCTGTCGTGACCGGGCGAGACGACCTCGGCGATCAACTGGACGGCGGAAGCCTCGACGGCGATGCCGTCCTCGGCCTCGACCTCGCCGAGGTCTTCGGGGGCGATGAGGACGTCGGGAATCCAGACCTTCCGGTGGTGCACGACATTCGTGTCCTGGTAGGCGGCGTACTCGTTCTCGCCGAGGAACTTGTCCATGGCGCGGCGAAGCCGGTTGGTGACTTGACTGTGAGACACACGGCCCGTGGGCGACACCTCGATGAACCCCTCAACGATCTCGGCGCGGAAGCCCTCGGGGAGTTCCATGGTCTTCCATGCCTGCCACAGGGCCTCGTCCAGATCAGGTCCGGGCATCGCGGCCTCGGGCGTCTCGTATGCGAGAGCGGTCATGGTGCAGCACCTCCTCCTCAAGTGTGGGCGTCGGCGGCCTGGCGGCACAAGCGACACCGCCACGGTGCGGGGAGCGACGGTCCGGCGGCCGGTGATCGGCGGCAGATCATCTGATCGAGTGACCGAGCCGTCTCAGATAGTAGGAAGCCCAAGTAATTGTGCAGACAGCACGGTGATCCTGGCTTAACTTTGTAGGAGCCGACGTCTCGTCCCATCGGGCGATGGCGGTTGTGGCCCGGTGCGCGTGCGCAGGTGACCCCTGCTGTGCCGAGGCCCCCGCCCCTCCGGCGTTCATCCGATCTTCGACCGACCTTTTCCCTCGGGGTTCAGTAAGAGGAGACGTGAATCATGGCCGACACCGCTGTCCGCAGGACCCGTCGTATCGCCCGTGCCGCCGATGACGCCGACCGCAAGAACGCCGCCGCCGCGCTTCAGCGCGCACTCGACCGCCGCGACAACGGCGGGGTCACCGGGCACTGACAGGCGCTGAAAAAGGGGCCGGGCCCCTCCGGGTGGAGGAGAGCCGGCCCCTTGCGCGCGGACGTACCGGTACCGCTCAGTGGCCCCGGCCGTGCCCGTGGCCGCGTACCACGTCGAAGTGGTCCAGTCGGCCGCCGCTCTCCGCCAGAGTCGTCACGCGCATCCGCGGCCGGTGGCCCGGTTCGACCTCGACGGCGATGAAGGAGTAACCGGTGTAGCGGACGCGCGACCACTCCACGGTCTCCTTGTCCTTGCCGCCGCCCTTGACCCAGTGGTAGGTGGGCACGCTGTCGAGGTCCGCGACGTGGCCCTCGTAGCTGTCGGCCACCGGGAAGTCGTAGAGCGACTTGCCCGCGCCGCCCGCCGTCACGTACACGATGCCGTCGCGCGTGGAGTCGACCGTCTCGCCGATCGGGACCTTCTTGGAGACCTTGCCGCGGTGGATGGCATCGGTGCGCTCGTACACGTGGTTGTGGCCGTTGATGACCAGGTCCACCTGGTGCTTTTCGAACAGCGGCACCCACGCGTCGCGCACCCCGCCGTCGGAGGCGTGCGAATTGGTCGTCGAGAAGGCGCAGTGGTGGAAGAAGACGACGATGAAGTCGATGCCGCGCTGCGCCCGCAGCTGCCCGAGGCGCCGGTCGAGCCACTTGGTCTGGCGGCCCGCCGTGTAGCCGGTGTTGGCGGTGATCTCGTACGAGACGTCGTTGGCGTCCAGAGCCACGAAGGCGACGTTGCCGTAGGCGAAGGAGTACACGCCGGGAACGTCCACCGGGTCGATGCCGTTGTCCGGCAGCGTCCAGCGAGCGTTCTGGCCGCCGTAGCCGTGCGGGGAGTACCAGGCCTCCATGTCGTGGTTGCCGGTGGTCACCATCCACGGGACGCGCGCCGCGACCGTCTCGGTCTGCGCCAGGAACTGGTCCCATACGCGGGCGTCGTAGACGTCGCTGGTGCGGCCCGAGCCGGACGGGTCGGCGTAGCAGATGTCGCCGGCGTGCAGATGGAACGCCGGGTTCTGGCCGAGGATCAGCTGGTCGTTGGCGAGCGCGTCATAGGTGACGCCCTGGTCGCCGAAGGCGGTGAAGGTGAACTTCTCCGCGCGCGCCGGGGCGGTGGTGAAGGTGCCGATGGAGGAGAAGTTCCGCGGGTGCGCCGGGTCGAAGCCGTCGTGGCCGACGCCGTAGTAGTACGTGCGGCCGGGGCGCAGGTGGTCCAGCGCCGCGTGCAGATAGACCTGGTCGACGGCGGGCTGCTTCTTCGACAGGGCGGGCGTGTGCAGGTCCCGTACCTCGGCCTGGATCTTGTGGCTCAGGTCCCAGGGCTTGAGCCCGATCCGGATGAACGGGCGCCTGACCGCGAACGGCACCTGCCAGGAGACGCGCATCTGCGTCCTGGGGTCGGCCCCGAAGGCGAGGTGCCGGCCGAACGGCGCGACGAGATGGCCGCTCACCTTGGTCGTGGCGGACGAGGTGAGGAGGGTGGGCGAGGGGGCCGAGGCGGCGGCCGGCTGTGCGGCGTACGCGTTGGCGCCGCCGGTCAGCAGGCCCGCGCCCGCGACGGCCCCGGCGCTCGCGGCGCCCGCGCGCAGCATGCCGCGCCGGGTGAGCTTCGTCCGCAGGTACTCGTGCTGTTCGGGCATCGTCATACGCGCCGCGAGATGGTCGGGTATGCCGAACCGTGGTGTCTCCATGCATCACAACGTGTCAGGGAAGCCCGACCTCCATGCGTACTGCGGGTGAACGCCAGCCGACCGGACGACGGCCTGTCCGGATAGTGGACGACCCATGTCAACCGGCGGGACGCGGGAGTAGGGTCCCGGTATGTCTCGCAGCATTCGCCTCGCAGTGATCCCCGGTGACGGTATCGGCCAGGAAGTCGTGGCCCAGGGCCTCAAGGTCCTCACCGCCGCCCTCCCCTCCGACGTGAAGCTGGAGACCCAGGAGTACGACCTCGGCGCCAAGCGGTGGCACGCCACCGGCGAGACCCTGCCCGACGCCGACCTGGAGTCGCTGAAGAACCACGACGCGATCCTGCTCGGCGCGATCGGCGACCCGTCCGTCCCCTCCGGCGTGCTGGAGCGCGGGCTCCTCCTCAAGCTCCGCTTCGCCTTCGACCACTACGTCAACCTGCGTCCGTCGAAGCTGCTGCCCAACACGGCCACCCCGCTGGCCGGCCGCCCCGAGATCGACTTCGTCGTGGTGCGGGAGGGCACGGAGGGCCCGTACACGGGCAACGGCGGCTCGCTGCGCACCGGGACCCCCGCCGAGGTGGCCACCGAGGTCAGCGTCAATACGGCGTACGGAGTGGAGCGCGTCGTGCGCGACGCGTACGAGCGGGCCAAGGCCCGTCCGCGCAAGAAGCTGACGCTGGTTCACAAGAACAACGTCCTCGTCCACGCCGGCCACATGTGGAAGAAGATCTTCGACGCGGTGGGCGCGGAGTACCCCGAGGTCACCACCGACTATCTGCACGTCGACGCCGCGACGATCTTCTTCGTCACGCAGCCCGAGCGGTTCGACGTCATCGTCACCGACAACCTCTTCGGCGACATCCTCACCGACCTCGCGGCCGCCGTGACCGGCGGCATCGGGCTCGCCGCGTCCGGGAACATCAACCCGGGCGGCGACTTCCCGTCGATGTTCGAGCCGGTGCACGGCTCCGCCCCGGACATCGCGGGCACCGGCAAGGCCGACCCCACGGCCACCGTGCTGTCCACCGCCCTGCTGCTGCGGCACCTCGACTTCGAGGCCGAGGCCGTCCGGATCGAGGCCGCCGTCGCGGACGACCTCGCCGCGCGGGACGGCTCCGCCCGTACGACGGAGGAGATCGGCGACGCGCTCAGCGCACGAGTAGCGGGCTGACGCCCGCCGCACACCGCACAGCGACGGGCAAGGCCCTGTCGTCGAACCCGCGCCTGCCCCGCGCCGCCTGGCACGCACTCTCGCCGCGTTGTCGGGTTCATCCCGGTACGCCCAGTACAGGGATGACCCTCCGCCTTGCGAGAGCACGCACCAGACGACGCGGGGCCCGCCCTCCGGGCGAACGGCGGGGGTTCGACGACAGGGCCTAGCTCCCGCCGCTGTGCTACCGCGCGGTTGGGTGCGACCATCGACCCCAGGCCGCGCACACGTTTCCGTCCCCGGCCCCACCCGAGCGATAATCGGACGTGGGGCCGCGGTATTGAGGGGAAGCTCGGACGTCCTAGCAGTACCGGGACGGAGTGAGCGCGGTCCACCACATCTGAAACTGTGAAGGACTACCACTCATGACGACGCCCACGATCGAGCTCAAGCCCTCCTCGCACCCGCTGTCCGACGCCGAGCGGGAGCGCATCCTGGCGGCGCCGGGATTCGGCCGGTTCTTCACGGACCACATGGTGACGATCCGCTGGACCGAGGGCCGCGGCTGGCACGACGGACAGCTCGTGCCGTACGCGCCGCTCTCCATGGACCCCGCCAACATGACGCTGCACTACGCGCAGACGATCTTCGAGGGGCTCAAGGCGTACCGTCAGCCGGACGGCACCGTGGCCACCTTCCGCCCGCATGCCAACGCCGAGCGCTTCCAGTCCTCCGCCCGCCGCCTCGGCATGCCGGAACTTCCCGTCGAGACCTTCATCGAGGCGTGCGACGCGCTCGTCAAGCAGGACAAGGACTGGGTGCCCGGCAGCGGCGAGGCATCGCTCTACCTGCGCCCCTTCATGATCGCCACCGAGGTCGGGCTGGGCGTGCGGCCCGCCAACGAATACCTCTTCATCGTGATCGCCTCGCCGGCCGGCGCCTACTTCTCCGGCGGTGTGAAGCCGGTCTCGGTCTGGCTCTCCGAGGAGTACGTGCGGGCCACCCCCGGCGGCACGGGCGCCGCGAAGACCGGCGGCAACTACGCCGCCTCCCTGGTCGCGCAGGCGCAGGCCGCCGAGCAGGGCTGCGACCAGGTGGTCTGGCTGGACGCGATCGAGCGCCGCTGGGTCGAGGAGATGGGCGGCATGAACCTGTACTTCGTGTACGGGAACAAGATCGTCACCCCCGAGCTGACCGGCTCGCTGCTGCCCGGCATCACCCGCGACTCGCTGCTCAAGATCGCTGCCGATCTCGGGTACGAGGCCGGCGAGGGCCGCGTCTCCACCGACGACTGGAAGGCCGGCAACGCGGACGGCACCCTCACCGAGGTCTTCGCCTGCGGCACCGCCGCCGTCATCACCCCCGTCGGCTCCGTCAAGTCCGCCCGCGCCGACTGGACCGTCGGCGACGGCACCCCCGGCGAGGTCACCATGAAGCTCCGCGAAGCCCTGCTGAACATCCAGACCGGCGCCGCGGAGGACACCCATGGCTGGATGCACCCCCTGGGCTGACGATCGGCCGACACCGCGACCCGAGGGCCGTCCCCACAGCGCCGGGGCGGCCCTTTCGCGATGACCCGCGCCCCGACGCCTTCGCGGACCCGCGATCACGGGGCCGGGTTGTACGCATTCGGTCGCATTGACCGGCTCGCTCGTGGTGCGGTTGCATCCCCGTGGGCCTTCGGCGCAGGGCCGGGGGATTCGCGTGTTCCGGGGGGAATCATGTCCATCGCTGTACGAGCGGCACTCGGTACGGCCCTGGCGGGCGCGCTCACCGTGGCCGCCCTGCCCGCCATGGCCGCTGCGGATACTGACGTCACGCGCCATCCGCGTACGGTCAGAGCCAGCGTCGCCGCGGACGGCGCCCAGGGCGACGCCGCGTCGGGCGGGGGCGTGATCAGCGCGGACGGGCGGTACGTCGCCTTCTCCTCGCGCGCCACCAACCTGACCCCCGACCCGAACTCGCCGTTCCCCGACACCTTCGTCAAGGACCTGCGCACCGGCACGCTCACCTTCGTCCGGGACGGCCTGTACGGGCTGCGCATGAGCGCCGACGCGAGCTGCGTCGGCTTCAACGACTACGGCGGCCACGACATCCAGGGCATCGTCCACGACCTGAAGACCGGCAAGCGGGACGTGCTCGGCCAGGCGCGCGGCGGCTCCACCCTCACCTCGCTCAGCGATGACTGCCGCTACGCCGCCTACACCGACAAGCCGCACCACCCCGCAGACCCCAGAGCCGTGTACGTCCGCGACCGGAAGACCGGCGAGAACATCAAGGCGAGCCACGAACCGACGCCGGAACAGTTCGACATGACGGACGGGTCCATCAGCGGCGACGGCGAGACGATCGCCTACCAGACCCACCGCCGCCTCGGCGAGGGCGCCGACACCGACGACATCGTCGTCAAGGACCTCCGCACGGGACGGCTCCAGCAGATCGACGGCTCCCAGGACGCCGCCCCCGCGAGCCTCGTCCAGCTCAGCGGCAACGCGCGCACCGTCGCGTACAACGCGGGCCCGGACGCGTACGCACACGACCTGCGCACCGGCCGTACGGTCCGGCTCCCCGGCGTACAGGCCCGCGCCCTGAGCCCCGACGGACGCCGGCTCCTGTATGCGGACAGCGCGTCCAAACTCCACCTGCGCGACCTGCGCTCCGGCCGCGACCGGACCGTGGTCGACGCCCCCGCCTCGGCGGGTCCGGGGTCGCTGTCGGCGCACGCCGGGAGCCTCGCCTTCGGGTCCGGGGCCGACGACCTCGTGCCGGGGGACACCAACGGCTTCGCGGACGTCTTCGTGCGGCGGCTGCGGTAGGCACGCATGGTGCGGCACGCGTAAAGAAGCGTGATCGTTGCCGACCGGACTCTTGTCGTGGACAGGCCCGCTCCGCCACCGTGATCGACCATGGGACAGCACTGGAAGAAGATCTGGGTCGGCTCGGCCGGCAACATGGTCGAGTGGTTCGACTGGTTCGTGTACGCGACGTTCGCCGTGTACTTCGCGGACGCGTTCTTCCCCAAGGGCAACGACACCGCCAACCTCATGAACACCATGGGGATCTTCGCCGTCGGCTTCTTCATGCGACCGGTCGGCGGCTGGCTGCTCGGCCGGATCGGTGACCGCAAGGGACGCAAGGCCGCTCTCACCCTGACCGTCACGCTGATGTCCGCCTCCGCGATCCTCATCGCGGTGGCCCCGACCTACGCGGTCGCGGGCTACGGCGGCGTCGCCGTCCTCATGGTTGCCCGGCTGCTCCAGGGGCTGTCGGTCGGCGGCGAGTACGCGGCCAGCGCGACGTACCTCACCGAGGCGTCCGCGCCCGGCAAGCGCGGCTTCGCCTCCAGCTTCCAGTACGTGTCCATGACCGCCGGCCAGCTCGTCGGCCTCGGCCTGCAGATCGTCATGCAGCGGACCATGTCCGAGGACTCGCTGCACAGCTGGGGCTGGCGCGTCCCGTTCATCGTCGGCGCCGTCGGCGCCGCCATCGTCTTCTACCTGCGCCGCAACCTGCTGGAGACGGAGGTGTACGAGGAGGACGAGGACGACGCGGCCGAGGTCGCGCGGCGCGGCACGATCAAGGCGCTGCTGAAGCACAAGCGCGAGGCGTTCCTGGTGATCGCGCTGACGATGGGCGGCACGGTCGCGTACTACACGTACACGACCTACCTCACCAAGTTCCTCTCCAAGAGCGCGGGCATGGCCAAGCCGACGGCGTCCCTCGTCAGTTTCGTCGCGCTGTTCCTCTTCATGTGCCTGCAACCGCTGGCCGGCGCCCTCTCGGACCGCATCGGCCGGCGGCCGCTGCTGATCACCTTCGCGGTGGGCTCGACCTTCCTGACCGTGCCGATCATGACGCTGCTGAAGCACGCCGGCTCCTTCTGGCCCGCGCTCGGCCTCGCCCTCCTCGCGCTCGTCATCGTCACCGGCTACACCTCGATCAACGCCTGTGTGAAGGCCGAACTCTTCCCGACGGGCGTACGGGCCCTGGGCGTCGCCCTCCCGTACGCTATCGCCAACGCGCTCTTCGGCGGCACGGCGGAGTACGTGGCCCTCTGGTTCAAGAAGGGCGGCATCGAGTCGGGCTTCTACTGGTACGTGGCGGGGTGCGCGGCGGTGTCGCTGATCGTCTACCTCACGATGCGCGAGACCAGGGACATCGACCTGAAGCGGGTCGGCCGGGGGCCGGCCGAGTCGATGGAGCCGTCGGCTTCCACGGTCCCCGAACGGGCCTGACCATGGCCTCAATCGCCGGCCGGGCTTGTTCGGGTACGCGGTTCGCTGCGGCGCCGTGCCAGGGATGCCCTCAATCGCCGGCCGGGCTGGATTGCGTGCGTGCCGGTCGCTGATGGCGGGATGGATTGCGTGCGGCTGGTTGGATGGAAATCAGCCTGCCCGGCGTTTGAGGGCGGATCTCTGACCGGATGGTGAGACGGACCGGCGCGGCGCTGGACAGCTGTGCCACCATCGCACCGTGCTCTCGTTCGCCATGATTATTGGCAGCAGGCGCGCCGGTCCGCAGTGACCGCCCCGTACCACCCGAGTACGGCGCGGAAACCGTGTCTCAAGACCCGCGCGCAGACCTCTCGCACCCGCGAGAGGTTTTTTCGTTTCCCGGCACCCACCCCGCCGGAGGCGATCGGCGCGGAGGGCGCAGGGAGACGGTGGAGCCGGTCATTCCGGTAGACCGAGATCCCGACAGGAGTCACATCAGCATGACGGACGCACAGAAGGACGCACAGGACGCGCCCGACGACGCCTTCCACGTCTTCGACACCACGCTGCGCGACGGCGCGCAGCGTGAGGGCATCAACCTCACCGTCGCGGACAAGCTGACCATCGCCCGCCACCTGGACGACTTCGGCGTCGGCTTCATCGAGGGGGGCTGGCCGGGCGCCAACCCGCGGGACACCGAGTTCTTCCAGCGGGCGCGCGAAGAGATCGACTTCCAGCACGCGCGGCTCGTCGCGTTCGGCGCCACCCGCAAGGCGGGCGTACGGGCCGAGGACGACCCGCAGGTCGCGGCGCTCCTCGACGCCCGGACCCCGGTCGTCTGCCTGGTCGCCAAGTCGCACGACCGGCACGTGGAACTCGCCCTGCGCACCACCCTGGACGAGAACCTCGCGATGGTCCGGGACACCGTCTCGTACCTGCGCGGGCAGGGCCGCCGCGTCTTCGTCGACTGCGAGCACTTCTTCGACGGCTATTACGCCAACCCCGGGTACGCGAAGCAGGTCGTGCGCGCCGCCCACGAGGCCGGCGCCGAGGTCGTCGTGCTCTGCGACACCAACGGCGGCATGCTCCCCGCCCACGTCCAGGCGGTCGTACGGACCGTGCTCGCCGACACCGGCGCGCGGCTGGGCATCCACGCCCAGGACGACACGGGGTGCGCGGTCGCGAACACGCTGGCGGCCGTGGACGCGGGCGCGACCCATGTGCAGTGCACGGCCAACGGCTACGGCGAGCGGGTCGGCAACTCCAACCTGTTCCCCGTCGTCGCCGCCCTGGAGGTCAAGTACGGCAAGCGGGTGCTGCCGGAGGGCGGGCTGAAGGAGATGACCCGGATCTCGCACGCCATCGCCGAGGTCGTCAACCTCACCCCCTCCACCCACGAGCCCTACGTCGGCGTCTCCGCCTTCGCCCACAAGGCCGGGCTGCACGCCTCGGCCATCAAGGTCGACCCCGACCTGTATCAGCACATCGACCCCGAGCGGGTCGGCAACACCATGCGGATGCTGGTCTCCGACATGGCCGGCCGCGCCTCCATCGAGCTCAAGGGCAAGGAGCTGGGCATCGACCTCGGCGGCGACCGTGAGCTGGTCGGCCGGGTCGTGGAGCGCGTCAAGGAGCGGGAGCTGGCGGGCTACACGTACGAGGCCGCCGACGCCTCCTTCGAGCTGCTGCTCCGCGAGGAGCTCCAGAAGGGGAAGGAGGGGAGCGCGCCGCGCTACTACCGGGTCGAGTCCTGGCGCGCGATCGTCGAGGACCGCCCCGACGGCACGCACGCCAACGAGGCGACCGTGAAGCTGTGGGCCAAGGGCGAGCGGCTGGTGGCGACCGCCGAGGGCAACGGGCCGGTGAACGCGCTGGACCGGGCGCTGCGCGTCGGCCTGGAGCGGATCTATCCGCAGCTCGCGGAGTTCGAGCTGGTCGACTACAAGGTCCGCATCCTGGAGGGTCACCAGGGCACCGGTTCGATCACGCGGGTGCTGGTCTCCACCAGCGATGGGCGCGGCGAGTGGTCGACGGTCGGCGTCGCCGAGAACGTGATCGCGGCGTCGTGGCAGGCGCTGGACGACGCGTACGCCTACGGGCTGCGGCGCGCGGGGGTCGAGCCGCGGGAGTGAGCCGCGCGGGGTAAGGGGGGAGCGCGGTCCGCTCCCCCCTCACCCGTAGCTGGGCCCCAGCCCCGAGGTCAGCAGGTCGTACGCGCGGTCGGCGGCGGCGTGGGCCTCGGCCAGGACGGCTTTGGGGGTGGGGCCGTCGGACGAGTGCCGCCAGTTCTCGTGGGCGAGGTGCCGGTGGGCCAGCAGGATCTGGCCGGCCGCCAGCCGCGTCATCGACGCGTCTGCTCCCGGCGCGGCCGCCAGCAGCTCGGCCGTCAGCTCGTCCACGTCCCGGTTGGTGTAGCTCACCATGCGGGCCAGCAGGCTCGGGGTCGTATAGACCATGTCGGTGTAGGCGCGCACCGCCGGGTTCCCGCTCAGGCCCGTGATCGGGTCGAGGGCGTCCAGCCGCGCGTGGAGGTGGGCGCGCAGCGCCGCCAGGGGGGATACGCCCGGCGCGCGGTCGCGGACCACACGCGCCGATTCGCCCTGGTGGTCCGCGATGCGGTACAGGACCAGGTCCTCCTTGGCGGGGAAGTAGCGGAACAGGGTCGGCTTGGACACCTCCGCCGCGGCCGCCACGTCCGCCACCGACACCTGGTCGAAGCCGCGCTTCAGGAAGAGCTCGATGGCCGTTTCGGACAGCGCCCGCCGTGTGCGCTGCTTCTTGCGTTCCCGCAGTCCGGTTTCCTCGCTCACGCTTCCACCGTAGCAGATTTTGTAACCAAGATAAATTCGTTACCTGGTTGCTTTTTCTGTCCGGTCGGCGTTCCATTGACGCCATGACGACGGAGGGAAGCCGTATGAACACCGCAGTGCTGATCGTGGGAGCGGGGCCCACCGGACTGACGCTGGGCTGTTCGCTCGCCCGGGCCGGAGCGGCCGTACGGATCATCGACAAGACCCCGGAGTTCCACCGGGGTTCGCGAGGCAAGGGCCTCAACCAGCGCAGCCGCGAACTCCTCGCCGACCTCGGCCTCGACGAGGAGCTCACGGCGGCGGGGACCGAGCACATCGTGCTGCGCAAGTACCGCGACGGTGTGCCCGTCGCCGACACCCGCTCCTGGGACTCCATGGAGGCGCGGCCGGACGTCCCGTACTCCAGTGGTCTGCTCCTGCCGCAGTGGCGCACCGAGGAACTGCTGCGCGGCAAGCTCGCCGAGTACGGGGTGCGGGTGGAACTCGGCTGCGAGCTGACCGGCTTCACGCAGGACGAGCAGGGCGTGCGCGCCACGCTCGCCGACGGCCGGACCATCGAGGCCGACTATCTCGCCGGGTGCGACGGCGGCAAGAGCTTCGTGCGCAAGGCGCTGGGCGTCGGCTTCGAGGGGGAGACGGCGGCCGAGGAGATGATGGTCCTCGGCGATGTCGAGGTGGACGGGCTCGACCGGGGCTTCTGGCACCAGTGGTTCGGCGAGGGCGGCGGGATCATGCTCTGCCCGTTCCGCGGCACGTCGCACTGGCAGCTCCAGGGGGCGGCCGGCACGGACGAGCGGGGCAGGCTCCCCGAGCCGACGCTGGAGGTCTTCCAGGACCTCTTCGACCGGGTCGCCGGCGTTCCGGGCGTACGGCTCGCCAACCCCACGTGGCAGTCCACGTACCGCGTCAACGTCCGCATGGCCGACCGCTTCCGCGAGGGCCGGGTCTTCATCGTCGGGGACGCGGCGCACGTGCACTCCATCGCGGGCGGCCTCGGCATGAACACCGGCATCCAGGACGCCTTCAACCTCGGCTGGAAGCTCGCGCTGGTCATCGGCGGCCACGCGGGGCCCGGCCTGCTGGACACCTACGAGGAGGAGCGATTGCCCGTCGCGGCGTGGACGCTGAAGACCAGCAACGAGGGGCTGCGCAGGATCGTCGAGGGGGTTCCGGCGGGGCGTATCGGCACGGACGTGGGTGCGAACGCGGAGACCAGCACCCTGGGGGTCGGCTACCGCTGGAGCTCCCTGTCGGGCGGCGCGGGGGAAGAACGGGCGGCGGACGGCGACGGACTCGCGGCGGGCGACCGGGCCCCGGACGCGCCCTGCCGGGACGCGGCGACCGGCCGGCCGGTGCGGCTCTTCGAGAAGTTCGCAGGCCCCGGGCACACCCTGCTCGGCTTCGGTCCGCACAGCGCGAAGGTGCTGGCCAGGGCGGGGGAGGAGTACGCAGGTCCGCTGCGTACGTGCCTGATCGACGGGGGCCCGGAGGGGCTCGACGATCACGAGGGGCACGCGCGCGCGGCGTACGGGATGGAGGGCGACGGGGTCGTGCTCGTACGGCCCGACGATTACGTCGCGCTCCGGTTGACGGGGGACGCGCCGGACCGGGGCGCCGCGGTGGTGGACTACCTGCGGCGCCTCGGTCGCTGAGCGGCCCGCATCAGCTCTGGGGCGCGGCCTTGACGGCGGAGACGTCGAAGGTGAGCTTCACCTTGTCGCTGACCATGACGCCGCCGGTCTCCAGGGCCGCGTTCCAGGTCAGGCCCCAGTCGGAGCGCAGGATCTCGGCGCCGCCCTCGAAGCCGACGCGCTCGTTGCCGTACACGTCGGTGGCGGCGCCGTTGAACTCCAGGTCGATGGCGAGCGGACGGGTCACGTCCTTGATCGTCAGGTCGCCGGTGATCCGGTAGCGGTCGCCGCCCAGCCGCTCGGCCGAGGTGGAGCGGAAGCTCATCGTCGGGAACCGCTCGGCGTCGAAGAAGTCGCCGCTGAGCAGGTGCCCGTCCCGGTCCTTGATGCCGGTGTCGACGCTGGCGATCCGTACGTCGATGGCGGCGCTGGACCGGGCGGGGTCGGCGCCGTCGAGGGTCAGCGACCCCTCGTGTTCGGTGAACGCGCCGCGGACGTTGGTGACCATCGCGTGCCGCACGGTGAAGCCGATGCTGCTGTGCGCCGGGTCGATGGTGTACTCGCCGGTCAGTGCGGCGAGCGCCGGGTCCGCGTCGAGGACGGCGGTGCCGGCGTTGCCGGCGGGGGCGGTGGTGCTGCGTTTGCGGTTGAACAGAGCCATGGCTCCTCCTCGCGGTCTTGTTTAACGTTCAACGAGAATGACTGTAGCGCGACGTTGTTCAATGTTCAACAGAATGCGTCGTGCATCCGCTTCGAAGGCGGGCTCATCCGGTTTCGGGCGGCTCACCTGGTTTCAGGGAGGGCCGCCCGGTTTGGGAGAGGCGCGGGCGGGGGATGGGGGCACCTGTGCCGCCACCGCGCACTCCCTGGTCCCGGCGCGGCCTCCTGGCCGCGCTGAGCGCCGCCGCCCTCACCCTCCCCCTGGCTCAACAGGCCCACGCGGCAGATGAGTTCGAGGCGCTACGGACGCGCTGGCGCGACCTCATGCTCGGCACGGGCTTCGACCCCGCCGCCGAGCCGTACGCCACACGTCTCCAGCGGACCGGGACCTTCGCGCGGAGCTACCGCGCGAGCATGCGGCCCGCCGCCGCCTCGCTCTGGCCGGACGCCCCCTACGACCCGCCCGCCGGCATCACCCTCAGTTACAGCCGCCTCAACACCATGGCCCAGGCGTACGCCCAGCCCGGCACGGGCCTCACCGGCGACCCCGCGCTCGCCGCCGACATCGCGAACGGCCTCGGCCATCTGCACGACACGGTCTACAACGCGGCCACCGCCCGGTACGGCAACTGGTGGGAATGGCAGATTGGCAGCCCCCGCCTCCTCCTCGACACCCTCACCCTCGTGTACGGGCAGGTCCCCGAGGACCGGCGGGCGCAGCAGCTCGCCGCCGTCGACCACTTCGTCCCCGACGCCATGCTCGGCGACTACACCGGGACGAGCACCGGCGCCAACCGCGTCGACCTCTGCCGCGTCGTCGCCCTGCGCGGCATGCTCGGCGCGGCCCCCGCGAAGCTCGCGCTCGCCCGCGACGCCCTGTCGCCCGTCTTCCCGTACGTCACCAGGGGCGACGGCCTCTACGCCGACGGCTCCTTCGTCCAGCACACGTGGGTCGCGTACTCCGGCACGTACGGCTATGTCCTCCTCGACGGCCTCGGCCGGCTCTTCACCCTGCTGCGCGGCTCCCGCTGGGAGGTGATCGACCCCCGGCGGCAGGTCATCCACGACAGCGTCGAGCGCGCGTACGCCCCGCTCCTCCACAACGGGCTGATGATGGACAGCGTCTCCGGGCGCGCCGTCAGCCGTGGCGTGCAGAGCGCCGACCCCGACCGGATTCTCCAGAGCGACCACCAGCGCGGGCATCTGCTGCTGGCGGCCGTCGCGCTGCTCGGCGGCGGCGCGAGCGCGGCGGAGCGCGAGCGCTGGCACGCCATGATCAGAGGGTGGATCGCCCGCGACGCCGGCGGCGCCGTCCTCGGCGACCCGCAGTTCGGCGTCGCCGACCTGGCCCGGCTCGCGGCCGTCGCCGGGGGCCAGGGAGGGGCGGCGGCCGAGCCCGTGGGCCACCGGCTGTTCGCCGCCATGGACCGCGCCGTGCACCGCCGCCCCGGCTGGGCCGCGAACATCGCCATGGCCTCCGACCGGATCGCGTACTACGAGAACGGCAACGGCGAGAATCCGCACGGCTGGCACACCGGCGCCGGAATGCTCTACTGGTGGGGCGCGACGCACGGCGGCGACCAGTACACGGACGCCTTCTGGCCGACCGTCGATCCGTATCGGCTGCCCGGAACCACCGTCTCCGCCAAGCGGCTCGCCGACAACGAGGGCGGCGGCTGGGGCGCGCCCAAGCCCGCCGTGACGTGGGTGGGCGGCGTCACGGACGGGGAGTTCGCGGCCGTGGGACAGCATCTGAAGGGGCTGTCCAGCACGTTGGAGGCGCGGAAGTCCTGGTTCTGCCTCGCGGACGCGGTGGTCTGCCTCGGCGCGGGCATCACCGGCCGCGACGGCGTCCCCGCCGAGACCATCGTCGACAACCGCAACCTGGGCGCGGAGGGCGAGCCCCAATTCACCGTCGACGGCGTGCCCCAGCCGTCGGAGCTGGGCTGGAGCAGATCGTTCCGCCGCGTCCGCTGGGCGCACCTGGCCGGCCACGGCGGCTATGTCTTCCCCGGCGGCGCGCCGCTGCGCGCGCTGCGCGAGGCGCGTACGGGCTCCTGGCGCGACATCAACTCCGGCGGCGTGCCCGATCCCCTCACCCGCCGCTACCTCACCCTGCGGCTCGACCACGGCACGGACCCGACCGACGCCGTGTACGCCTATGTGCTGATGCCCGGCGCGAGCCCCGGCGCTCTCGCGGCCCGCGCCGCCGACCCCGGCCGGCTGACGGTCCTCGCCAACTCCCGCGACCGGCAGGGGATCTCGGCGCCCTCGCTCGGCATCGTGGCGGTCAACTTCTGGCGCGCCGCCACCGCCGGCCCGCTCACCACGACGGCCCCCGCGAGCATCCTGACCCGCCGCCACGGCCGCGCCACCGCCCTCCACCTGGCCGCCCCGACCCGGGACGGCGCGCCTTTCGAGGTCACCTGGGCCCGGCCCGTACGCCGGGTGACCGCCCACGACCCCGCGGTCGAGATCCTGGCCACGGGCCGCGCACTGCGCCTGCGCGTCACACCGGGCACGGCCTGCGCGACGCACTCCTGCACGGTCGAGACGGGCGGATAGCCGCGGATCACCGCTGTGCCAGCAGTCTGCTGGCAATGCGACTAGTCTTGTCGCATGGCCACTCTCTACGTCCGGGACCTGTCCGACGAGGCGCTCGCCGAGCTGAAGATACGGGCCGCGCGGAGCCGGCAGTCGCTCCAGGCGTACGCCCGGACGCTGCTGGAGGAGGAGGCGGCGACGCCCGCGCTGGAGGACGTCGTCGCACGGATCGGACGGCGGGCGACGGCCCGTCTCTCCACGGCGGACGTCCGGGCCGACATCGAGGCGGGAAGGCGTCACGAGTGATCGTGCTGGACGCCGGGGCGATGGTCATGCTGCTGGCCGACGCGGGGCCGGTGGGGGCCGCCGTCCGCCGTCGCGTGGCCGGTGAGAAGATCATCGCGCCGTATCTGATCGACGTCGAAGTGGCCTCCGCCCTCCTCGGGCGGCACCGGGGCGGAAAACTCACCGACGCGGAGCTGGACGAGGCGTGGGACAGCTACGCGTTGCTGCCCGTACGGCGGCTGGAGCACCTCCCCGTACTGCCCCGCGTGCGCGAGCTGTACGCGAACGTGTCAGCCTATGACGCCACTTACGTCGCCCTCGCCGAGGGATACGAGGCGCCGCTGGTGACCACCGACGGACGGCTTGCCCGGTCAGGGCGGGGGAAGTGCGCGTTCGAGGTGTTCGACGAGGCGGCGGTGGGCGTCGGTCGGGGCTGAGAGCGGGCGGGGGGTCAAGCTCGGCTTCCTACGGCTCGGTGCGCCGAGCTTTGTGGAGTACCAACAGATCGCAACCCTGATTCCGGAACGGCGGCGGGGGCCGCGCTGTGTACTTCTGTGCTGCCTGCCCACGAAATCGGGCTCGACGTTGTACGAAAGCAACATGTAGTTCCATGGCCCCGGCCACGTACCGTCGATGTCATGAGCAATCTCGAAGGGGCGCCCGTAGAGGCGAGTGACGTCCGTGGGCGCGTCGCCGAGCTGCACGCGATCCGTGAGCAGGCCCGTCGCGGGCCCAGCGACCGGGCGACCGAGGCCCAGAAGGCCAAGGGGAAGCTGACCGCTCGCGAGCGCATCGACCTGCTGCTGGACCCGGGCTCCTTCAACGAGGTGGAGCCGCTGCGCCGGCACCGCGCCACCGGGTTCGGCCTGGAGGCGAAGAAGCCCTACACCGATGGTGTGATCACGGGCTGGGGCACCGTCGAGGGCCGCACCGTCTTCGTCTACGCACACGACTTCCGGATCTTCGGCGGCGCGCTGGGCGAGGCCCACGCGACGAAGATCCACAAGATCATGGACAAGGCGATCTCCGCGGGCGCGCCCCTGGTGTCGCTCAACGACGGCGCGGGCGCCCGTATCCAGGAGGGCGTCTCGGCGCTCGCCGGCTACGGCGGCATCTTCCAGCGCAACACCCGCGCCTCCGGCGTCATCCCGCAGATCTCCGTGATGCTCGGCCCGTGCGCGGGCGGCGCGGCCTACAGCCCGGCCCTGACCGACTTCGTGTTCATGGTCCGCGAGACCTCGCAGATGTTCATCACCGGCCCGGACGTGGTCCAGGCGGTGACCGGCGAGAAGGTCACGCAGAACGGGCTGGGCGGCGCGGACGTGCACGCCGAGACGTCGGGCGTGGCGCACTTCGCCTACGACGACGAGGAGACCTGCCTCGAAGAGGTGCGCTTCCTGCTGTCGATGCTGCCGCAGAACAACCGGGAGAACCCGCCGGTCGCCGAGTCCGAGGACCCCGTCGACCGGCGCGGCGAGGCGCTGCTGGACCTCGTGCCCGCCGACGGCAACCGCCCGTACGACATGCGCAAGGTCATCGAGGAGCTCGTCGACGACGGCGAGTCCCTGGAGGTCCACGAGCGCTGGGCCACCAACATCCTGTGCACCCTGGCCCGCCTCGACGGCCAGGTCGTGGGCATCGTCGCCAACCAGCCGCAGTCGCTGGCCGGCGTGCTGGACATCGAGGCGTCCGAAAAGGCCGCCCGGTTCATCCAGATGTGCGATGCTTTCAATATCCCGATCGTCACCCTGCTGGACGTCCCGGGCTTCCTGCCCGGCGTCGACCAGGAGCACGGCGGGATCATCCGGCACGGCGCCAAGCTGCTGTACGCGTACTGCAACGCCACCGTGCCGCGGATCTCGGTGATCCTGCGCAAGGCGTACGGCGGCGCGTACATCGTCATGGACTCCCAGTCCATCGGCGCGGACCTGACCTACGCCTGGCCGACCAACGAGATCGCGGTCATGGGCGCCGAGGGCGCGGCCAACGTGATCTTCCGCAAGCAGATCGCCGAGGCGGACGACCCCGAGGCCATGCGGGCGCGCATGGTCAAGGAGTACAAGTCCGAGCTGATGCACCCCTACTACGCCGCCGAGCGCGGCCTGGTCGACGACGTCATCGACCCGGTCGAGACCCGCCAGGTCCTCATCAGGTCCCTGGCGATGCTCGCCGCCAAGCACGCCGACCTGCCGTCCCGCAAGCACGGCAACCCGCCGCAGTAAGCCGCAGCAATGGAGACGAAACCGGACATGAGCACTCCCACAGACGCCGTCGTTCGCGTGGAGAAGGGCGAGGCCGACGCCGAGGAGCTGGCCGCCGTCACCGCGGTCCTCCTCGCCCGCGCCGCCGCCACCCAGGACCGCGCGACCCTGCCCCGCCCCCGCCGCACCACCGCGGGCTGGCGCCGCCTGGAGCGCACGCCCGGCTTCCGGGCGCCGCACAGCTGGCAGGGTTGACCCCAGGGTCACCCCATGGCTACGCACGGAGCCCCGCACACGCGATGTGTGCGGGGCTCCGTGCGTATCGGGGAGGGGGCCGTTCAGGCGCTCGCCGGCTCCGGTTCGGCCTCCTTCGGCGGCGCCTCGGGCTCCGTCCGGGCCGAGCTGCCCTCCGGCAGCTTGAGGAAGACCATGGTCAGCACGGACGCGAGCACGTACAGCGCGGCGAAGATGATGACCACCCCGGCGGGGCCCACCGACCCCAGGAAGAGGCTGACGATCGCGGGGCCGACGAAGGCCGCGCCGCCCGCGCCCAGGTTGAGCAGGGCCATCGCGCCCGCCTTGTTCTCGGGGGCGAGGTTGGGGACCAGCGCCGAGATGGGGACGAACCCGGCGAGCGCGATGCCGTAGAGCATCCCGACCGCGATGGCCACCCAGTAGCGGTCGCCGACGGCGAGCGGCACGAAATACAGCATCAGGGTGGTGACCGCGCACCCCAGGCCGCCGAACGTCGCGATCGTCCGCTGCCAGCCGATCCGGTCGCCGATCGCGCCGAAGACCAGGTTGAAGATCACGTTGGTGCCGTAGATGACGGCCAGCAGGGTCAGCCAGCCGCCCTCGCCGAAGCCGATCCGGTCCCCGAAGAAGGTCGGTAGGAAGACCAGGAAGCCGAACTCCGGCGCGGTGTTGATGATGCGCACCACGCAGGCGACGGCGACGCGGGGGTTCTGCCAGATGATGGCGAGGCTCGACGTCAGCCGCTGCACGGGCTGCGCGTCGGGCGGGGCGAGCCGGGTGAAGCCGGTGCGCTCCCGGACGCCGATCATGCAGATCACACCGCCGAGCGCGATGATGCCGAGCGCGATCCACAGGGTGGCGAACTGGCCGAAGAGCGGGTTGGTGGTCCCGGCGACCAGTGAGCCGAGGGTCGGCAGGCCGCCGGTGAAGGCGACGTAGAACCAGCCGACGGCGGTGCCCAGCCGGGCCGGCGGGGTGGTGGCGGTGATCCACACCAGGAAGCCGAAGGCGAAGAGCGGATAGCCGAAGCCGCGCAGCCCGTAGAAGACCAGCATCAGCGGGTAGTTCTCGCCGCCGAGGGCGAAGGCCAGATAGAGGACGTCGAAGACGATCCAGACCACGAGGCCCAGCTGCATCACCCGGCGCGGCCCCCAGAGGTCGGCCAGGGCGCCCGAGAGCCAGGACGCCAGCATCACCGTGATGCCGTACGCGGTGATCACATACGAGGCGCGCACCTCGGTCCCGGCCCCGTGATCGGCCATGAACGGCGCGATGAACCCGGACTCGACGCCGTCTCCGACCATGAAGAGCAGAACCCCGAGGAAGCCGAAGGCCAGGGGTTTGGGGATGCCCATGCGGTCGAGGAGCGACCGGGTGGCACCGGCCGGGGGGTGGGTGCTGACCATGTTGTGCCTCCGACGGAGCGGCGAGTTGGGGAACAGGGGCGCGAAGGGATGTGAGGGGACGGGGCTGAAAGCATCATGGTTCCTGTTAATTTCACACGCAAGATGTGAAGCAGAGATTTCTTGCGGCGGGGGAGAGGCGGGGGTCGGCCAGGTCGTCTTGGCTGGTGGAGACGGTATGTATCGGTAATTTCAGGGGGATTCGGGTGCTCGGTCCGGGCTGGGACATTCTTGCGAGGGGGTGACAGGCGTGCGAGATCGGTGTTAAATCAAACAGCAGCGACGCGTAGGAGTGTGAAGTCATGAGCAGTGCATCCCCCGGTCCCGACGGCGACGCCGCCACCTTCCGCGAGGACTGGATCGAGGGCCTGGCCGACGCCTACGCCCGAACGGTCCGCCGCGTCCCCGGCGCCTTCGGAGTCGTCGGCCGGCACGCGCCCCGCCCCGGCAAGGTGGCCGTCGTCATCGGCGGCGGCTCCGGCCACTACCCGGCCTTCGCCGGCCTGGTCGGCCCCGGCTTCGCCGACGCCGCCGCGATCGGCGACGTCTTCGCCAGCCCCAGCGCGGAGCAGGTCTACCGCACCGCCCGCGCGGCCGACGGCGGCGCCGGTGTGCTGTTCACCTACGGCAACTACGCGGGCGACGTCATGCACTTCGGGCTCGCCGCCCGCCGCCTCGCCGCCGAGGGCGTCGACACCCGTACGGTCCTGGTCACCGACGACGTGGCCAGCGGACCGGCCCCGGTGGAGGGCGCCCCCGTCGACCCGTCCAAGGACCGCCGCGGCGTCGCCGGCGACTTCTTCGTCTTCAAGACCGCCGGGGCGGCGGCCGACCGCGGCGACGACCTGGACTCCGTCGCCCGCCTCGCGCGCCGCGCCAACGCCGCGACCCGCACCTTCGGCGCCGCCTTCGCCGGATGCACGCTGCCCGGCGCGAGCGAGCCGCTGTTCACCGTCAACGAGGGCACCATGGAGCTCGGCATGGGCATCCACGGCGAGCCCGGCCTGCGCAGCACCAAGCGGCTCGACGCCGAGGAGCTGGCCGAAGCCCTCGTCGAGAACCTGCTCCCGGACCTCCCCGGCGTCGGCGACGGCCGCGTCGCGGTGCTCCTCAACGGCCTCGGCCGCACCAAGTACGAGGAGATGTTCGCCTGTTACCGCCATGTGCACCGGCGGCTGGCCGCGGCCGGGCTGCGGCCCTTCCGCCCCGAGGTCGGCGAGTTCGTGACCTCCTTCGACATGGCCGGCCTCTCCCTGTCGCTGATGGTCCTCGACGACGAACTGGCCGAGCTGTACGACGCTCCGTGCGACACACCCGCCTTCCGCCGGACGCCCGGCGCGCGCGACGTCCGCGACGCCGACGCGCGGCCGGAGCCGGAGTCCGTACCGTCGGCCGCGCCCCAGGCCGTCCCCACCGGCGCGGACGGCCCCGTCACCGCCGCCCTCCAGGCGGGGTACGAACTCGTCGCCGAGCACGAGGACGAGCTGGGCCGCCTCGACGCGGTCGCCGGCGACGGCGACCACGGCATCGGCATCGTCCGCGGCCTGCGCGCGGCGGTCGCGGCGGCGCGGGCGGCGGAGCCGGTGTCCGCGACCGGGCCGGGGGAGCGGTCCGCCGACCCTGCCGCCGCGGGGGCGACGCTGCTCGCCGCGGGGCTCGCGCTCGCCGACGCCTCCGGCGGCGCCTCCGGGGCGCTGTACGGCGCGCTGCTCGCCGAGACCGGCGCGGGCCTCACCCGCGCCGCGCGGTCCGGGAAGCAGCCCGGGGAGCAGCGGATCAGCACGGAGACGCTGGCCGACGCGGTGGACGGCGCGTTCGACGCCGTCGTCGAACTGGGCGGGGCCCAGGTGGGGGAGAAGACGCTGCTCGACGCGCTCGACCCGTTCCGGGTGCGGCTCCGCGCCGAGGCGGGCTCGGGCACGGAGCCCGCCGCCGCGTGGGCGTCCGCCGCCTTGGACGCCACCCGCGCCGCCGAGGCCACCGCCTCACTGACCCCCGCCAGGGGCCGCGCGGCCCGGATGGGCGCCCTCGGATACGGCCACGCGGACGCCGGCGCCACCTCGCTCGCCCTCCTGCTCACGGCCGTCGGCCGGTCGCTGGCACCGTCGCTGGACCCCGCATGAGCGCCGGAGCGACGGCCGGGAAGGACGCCGGTACGGACGCCCGCCCCGTCGTCGGCGTCTCCCTCAAGCTCTATATGGGGGTCGCCGAGACCCGGCGCTGGCTCGCCGAAGTGGCCGAGCTGGCCCGCGAGGCGACCGGCGGGCCGGCCGTCGAGCTGTTCGTGCTGCCCTCCTTCACCTCGCTCGGCGACGCCCGCGAGCTGCTGGCCGGCACCGGTGTCGCCTATGGCGCGCAGGATCTGCACTGGGCCGACAGCGGCCCCTGGACCGGCGAGGTCTCCGGCGGGCAGCTCGCGGAGCTCGGCGCCTCCTACGTCGAGGTCGGCCACGCCGAGCGCCGCCGCCACTTCGGTGAGGACGACGGGATCGTGGCGGCCAAGACCGCCGCCGCCGTCCGCCGCGGCCTGACGCCGGTGATCTGCGCGGGCGACGCCACCGCGGGCGCGCTGGACGCGGCCATCGCCGAGACGCTCGGCCAGGTCGACGCGGCGCTCTCCGGCGCCGACGGCGGCGAGGTGGTCATCGCCTACGAACCGGTGTGGGCCATCGGCGCGGACCGCCCCGCGCCCGCCGCCCACGTACGGGCCGTCACCGCCGCCATCCGGGGCCGCCTCGCCGAGCGGGGCGTCCGCGGCCGGGTCATCTACGGCGGCACCGCGGGGCCCGGCACCTTCACCGAGCTGACCGCGCCGGACGCGGACGGCGTACGGGCGCCGCTCGACGGCCTGTTCCTGGGCCGCCTCGCCCACGACACCGCCAACCTCCGCAAGGTACTGGCCGAAGTGGCGTCCCGCCCGCCGGCCGGAGCCCCCTGACCCCGCTCCACCCACCCCACCCGCCCCCGAACCACCAAGGACGGACGATGCCCGAGAAGACCATCGCCATCGGAGCCGACGACGCCGGCGTCCCGATGAAGGACGAGCTGAAGAACTACCTCGTCGAGCACGGATACCAGGTCGAGGACCTGTCCGCCGCGCCCGACGAGGACTACCCCGACGTGGCCCAGCGGGTGGCCGAGCGGGTGGCCGGGGGTACGTACGACCGCGCCGTGCTGGTCTGCGGCACCGGCATCGGCATGGCGATCACCGCCAACAAGGTGCCGGGCGTGCGCGCCGCGCAGATCCCCGACACGTACAGCGCGGAGCGCGCCCGCAAGTCCAACGACGCCCAGATCGCGTGCTTCGGCGTGCGCACCCTCGGCGTCGAGAGCGCCAAACTGTGCCTGGAGCACTGGCTGGGCTCGGAGTTCGCGGGCGGCGGCTCCGCGCCCAAGGTGGAGAAGATCAAGCAGGTCGAGTCCCGCTACCACAACGTCGCCTGAGCCCACTGCTCTCCGCGGGCCCACCGCGCACCCTGGGCCCACCGCGCACCCTGGGCCCACCGCGCACCTCGGGCCCTCCGAACCCCACGGGCCCGTCGCACCACTGGTATCACCGCATACCCGGTACCCCCGCAATTCCGGTACCACCCCGAACGTCAGGAGCCGTCATGCGAGCCGTAGTCATCGAGGAACCCAACAAGCTCAACATCACCACCATCGCCGACCCCACCCCCGGCCCGGACGACGTCATCGTCAAGGTCGCCGCGGTGGGCCTGTGCGGCACCGATGTGCACATGCTGGCGGGGGAGTTCGGGCCGACGCGCTACCCCGTGGTGCCGGGCCACGAGTTCTCGGGCGAGATCGTCGAGACCGGCTCGGCGGTCACCGGCATGGCCGTCGGCGACCAGGTCGCGGCGGACCCGGCCATCTACTGCGGGGCGTGCTACTGGTGCGCCAAGGGCCGGGGCAACCTCTGCGCCGACTGGCGCACCATCGGCATCACGCAGGACGGCGCGTGCGCCGAGTACGTCAAGGTCCCGGCCCGCAACATCCACCACCTGCCCGCCGGGCTCGAACCGCGCCACGCCACCCTGATCGAGCCGCTGTCCACCATCGTGCACGGCCTCGACGTGGTGGACCCCGACTTCGGCGACAACTTCCTGATCTACGGCGCGGGCACCATGGGGCTGCTCTACCTCCAGAGCGCGAAGCGCGCCGGAGCCGCCACCGTCGAGGTGGTCGACCTCAACGAGGAGCGGCTGGCCGTCGCCCGCAAGCTCGGCGCGGACTCCGTCGCCACCAGCGCCGACGCCCTGCCGCGCGCCGGCAGCGGCGGCTGGGAGGTCGTCGTGGACTGCACCGGCGCGGTGCCCGCCATCGAGGACGGCTTCGGCCGGGTGCGCCGGGGCGGCACGTTCCAGCAGTTCGGCTGCGCGCCCGACCAGGACCTGGCGCGGTTCTCGCCGTTCCGCATCTACAACGACGAGATCCGCGTCGTCGGCAGCATGGCGATCCTGCACAGCTACGGCCGCGCCCTCGACCTGCTCGCCCAGGGGCTGATCGACTCCGACACCATGATCACCCACGGGTTCCCGCTGGACGGCTACGCGGAGGCGCTGGAGACCTTCGGCAAGGGCACCGGCCGCAAGATCCAGATCATCCCCGGCCTGGCGGCGGGCACGACGGCCTGACCCGGGGGCCCCGGCCCGGACCCAGGACGCCCGGCCCGGGTCCAGGACGCCCACCCCGGGCCCAGGACGCCCGCCCCGGCCCAGGGCTCCGCGTCCTGGCCCCGTGGCCGCCGCGCGGCCGTAAACTCTTCGGGATACCCGTACGCCTGTCCTGCCAGGGAAGGAACAGCTGTTGAGCGACAGCGACAGCTACCGAACGTCCGACCGGAGCGCGGAGGCCGAGCGGATCATAAAGCTGAGCCCCAAGGAGCGCCGCAAGATGATCGCGGACCGGGTGCTCCAGCGGGGCCAGGTCTCCATCGAGGACCTGGTGCGCGTTCTCGGCGTCAGCCAGATGACCGTGCACCGGGACCTCGACTCCCTGGAACACCAGGGCTGGCTGCGGAAGGTACGGGGCGGGGCGACGGCCGCGCCCAGCGCGCTCTTCGAGAGCAACGCCCGCTGGCGCGGCAGCACCCGGCTGGAGGAGAAGCAGGCCATCTGCGCCACGGCCCTGGAAGGCGCCGAGCCCGGCCAGGCCGTCATCGTGGACGACTCCAGCACGGTGCTCTCCTTCGCCACCGGGCTCTCCGCGCGCGGCGCCTTCACCGTGATCACCAACTCGCTCCAGGTCATCAACGAGCTCTCCGACGAGCCGGAGATCCAGGTGATCGCCCTGGGCGGCGTCTACCACGCCTCGTTCAACGCCTTCGTCGGCATGTTCACCGCCGACATGGCCCGCTCCCTGCGCGCCGACGTCGCCTATATCTCCGCCTCCGCCGTCGACAACGGCCACTGCTACCACCAGTCGCAGGAGGAAGTGCTGGTCAAGCGGGCCCTGCTGGAGGCGGCGCGGCGCCGCGTGCTCCTGGTGGACCACTCCAAGTTCGGCCGCCAGGCCCTCTACCAGCTCGCCCCGCTCACCGACTTCGACGCTGTGATCAGCGACGAGCAGCTCCCCGCGGAGCACCAGGAGGCGCTGCGCACCCTGGGCGTACGCCTGGAACTGGCCGCGCTGCCGGGGTGACGCGGAGCCGCCTGACCGCGGGCCCCGCGGAGGAGCCGCCCACGCCGACAGCGCCGCCTCACCCGCCCAAGCAGCCCCGTACCGCCTCGATCAGCCGGTTGGCGCGGGCGTCGCCGTGACCGATCATGCGGTTGGCGACGTAGCCGAAACCCACCCCGAACTCGTCGTCGCCGAACGCGAACTGGCCGCCCGCCCCGTCGTTTCCGAAGCTGCGCGCGCCCAGCAGCGGGCGGAAGGCGGCCGAGTCGAGGAGGAAGCCCGAGCCCCAGCGGGCGCCCGCGTCGAAGCCGAGCCAGGAGCTCCCCGCCGAGACCTCGCGGACCGCGTCGGTCACGGTGTCCCGCGTGAGCAGCCGCTCGCGGCCGTCGACGCCGGTGGCGGCGGCCGCGTACAGCGTGGCGAGTCCGTTCGCGGAGGCCACCGCGCCCGCGCCGGGCAGCTCCATCGCGTGCAGCGCCGGGTCGTTCCAGCCGTGCGGCTCGTCGAGACCGGGGAAGGCCAGCGCGCCGTTCATCGTGACGATGCGGGTGAGCAGGTGCTCGGGCCCCGGCATCGGGGGCCGCCCCGCGGCCTCGACGAGCCGGGCGACGTGGGGGGCTTCGGCGGCGGGCAGGCCGAGCCAGGCCCGCAGCCCGAGCGGGTCGCCGACGGCCTGCCGGATGTACGCGCCCGGAGTGAGCCCGGTGACGCGCCGGACGACCTCGCCGACGAGGAAGCCGAAGACGTGGCCGTGGTATTCGTACGCGGCGCCCGGCTCCCACAGCGGCCGCTGCTCCTCGATGGCGCGGATCACCGGCGTCCAGTCGGCGATCTCCTTGAAGGGGACCGTCCGGTCGAGGGCGGCGAGCCCGGCCCGGTGGCCGAGGACCATGCGGCAGGTGATGGTCTCCTTGCCGTGCCGCGCGAACTCGGGCCAGTACCGGCTCACCGGCGCGTCGAGGTCGAGGCGCCCCTCCTGCGCGAGGAGATGGGCGGCCAGGGCGACGAATCCCTTGGCGCAGGAGAAGACCGGAACGAGGGTCTCCGCGTCCCACGGCCGCCCCGTTTGCTCGTCCGCGACGCCGCCCCACAGGTCCACGACCTTGCGCCCGTCCACGAACACCGTTACCGCCGCGCCGAGTTCGGGGAACTCGGCGAAGTTCCGCGCGAAGGTGTCGGCGACGGCCCCGAAGCGCTCGTCGGCCCATCCGCTGTGCTGCCCCATGACGTCCGGTCCTCCGTGGTGTGGTGCGCGGGGCGGCAGGGGCGTGCGCCCCGCGCCCCATGGTCGTCGGCTGGGCCACGCTACGGTCGCGCCCACCGCTGTGACCAGCGATTTTTTACGGGCGTGTGCAACCGGCAGCGCGATCGCGACCGGCACCCCGCGCACCCTGAAGCACCCCGAAGCGCCGCACGCGGGCGTCGCGTCCCGTGCTCAGTGCGCGTTGTCGGTCGGGCGCAGGTCGCGGGGGATCAGGGCCCAGGCCATGGCGGCGGCGGCCAGCGCCAGGCCGGCGGCGGCGAGGAAGGCCGGGGTGATCGCGCCCGTATAGGCGCTGGAGACGGTGTGCAGCAGGGCGTCGCCCGCCGGTCCGCCGAGCTGATGCGCCACATGGGCGGCCTCGCCGATGGAGTCCCGTACCGAGTCGGCCGTCGCCCCGTCGAGGCCGAGGGCGGGCAGCCCGTTGCGGTAGAGGGCGGTGGCCAGGCTGCCGAGGATGGCGACGCCGAGGGCCGCGCCCAGCTCGTAGCAGGTCTCCTCGATGGCGGCGGCGCCGCCCACCTCGTCGGCGGGTGCGGCCGCCATCAGCGTGACGGACGCGACGGTGGTCGCGACGCCGACCCCGAGCCCCAGGACCGCGAGGCCCACGGCGAGGGCCGGATAGCCGATGTCGGTGGCCCGCTGGACGGTCCACGGCAGCGCGAGCCCCACGGCCATCACGACCAGCCCGGCGCCCAGGACGTGGCGGATGGGGAAGCGCTGCATCAGGGCCGGTGTGACGACGGAGGTGGCGATCAGTCCGAGCGGCGCGGGCAGCAGCCGCAGGCCCGCGGTGAACGGGGTGAAGCCGTGCGCGTACTGGAGCCACTGCGTGGCCAGGAAGAGCACCGCGCCCATGCCGACCATGCCCAGGAAGATGGCGGAGGCGGCGACCGAGAAGGAGCGGTTGGTGAACAGCCGCACCTGGAGCAGCGGGTTCTCCAGCCGCAGCTGGCGGCGGACGAAGACCGTCAGCGCGACGGCGGCCAGCAGCAGGAGCGCCCACGGCAGCGCGGAGGCCGGGCCGCTCTTGCCGAGCTGCTTGATGCCGCCCGCGAGGGCGAGCATGCCGACGACGGACTGGCCCACGCCCCACCAGTCCCAGCGGCCGCTGCGCGGCGAGGACGACTCGGGCAGGAACCAGCCGCCGAGCGCGATGATCACGGCGGCGACCGGCAGGTTGAGCAGGAACGCCGACTGCCAGCCGAAGTCCTGGACGAGCAGGCCGCCGATGACGGGGCCGAGCGCCATGCCGCCGCCGAAGACGGCCGCCCACACGGCGAACGCGAAGGCCCGCTCACGGGCGTCGGTGAAGACGTTCCGCAGGATCGACAGCGTGGACGGCATGATCGCCGCGCCGCCGACGCCCAGCAGGGCGCGGGCCGCGATCACATGCCACGCCTCGGTGGAGAAGACCGCCAGGAGCGAGGCGAACGCGAAGATCGAGAAGCCCGTGAGGAGCATCCGCTTGCGCCCCCAGCGGTCTCCGAGCGCCCCGGCGGTGACCAGCAGGCCGGACAGGGCCAGCGCGTACACGTCGATGATCCACAGCTGTTCCACCGAGCCGGGCTGGAGGTCGGCGACCAGGGAGGGGAACGCGACGTTGAGGATCGTGGTGTCCATCGCGATCAGCAGCAGGCTTCCCGACAGGATCGCGAGGACCAGCCAGCGCCGGGGGTCCGGCTGTCCGGTCGCGGGGCGGCGGGCGGCGGTGTGCATGAGGTTCCGTTTCGAGGCGCGGTGGATTCACGCGGGTGCGATACGTGAATGCCTCTGATGATACATACGCGTCTCATTCGAAGGGTGTGATTCTCAAGGGGGCGGAGGTGTTCCGGTTCTTGCGTGCGCCTTCATTGGATGCCATGCCGTCGCGGGGCGCATCTCGGCGGAGGGGGCGGTGGTGACGAGTGGCCGAGAACGGGCTTGGTATAGACCAAGCGGTGGCGGGAGCATCGTGGACGTCGACAGACCGCCCACGAACCTGGAGTTGCCCATGCCTACGCGCATCTCACGCATCGCCGTCGTCGCCGGATCCGTCCTGCTGGCCGCCGCCGGGGGGACCGCCACCGCCTACGCCCAGCAGACGCCCGAGCCCAAGAACTGCGTGCTGAACCTCGACTCGGGGAGCAAGCGCTGCTTCACGACCTTCCGTGAGGCCATCGCCTTCTCGACGAACGGACAGGTCGCCGACGCCCCCGTGTCGGCCAAGGGCGCCGCGCACGACGAGAAGTTACTCGACAGGCTCCGTACGTCCTCCACCGGGAAAGGAGCGCTGACGGCCCAGTTAGGCATCCTCTACAAGGACTCGAACTACCGAGGATCCTCCCTGGTGCTCAACGCCGGGAGCGGCTGCAAGAGCGGCAACGGCCGGGACTACTCCGGTGAGCTGGTGGACTGGAACGACAGCGTCAGTTCCGTCTCTCCCGTCGCCTGCTGGATCGAGCTGTTCGCCGACGCGCACCAGTCGGGCGACCATGAGGAGTACCACGACTCCACCGCGTACGTCGGGAACCGCATGAACGACCGGGCGAGCTCGTACGCCCTCCTGTAGCCCTTCGACACGGGCACAGCCTCCCGCCCGGCCCGCCCGGACCTCAGCGTCTCGGCGTCCGGCCGGGCCGGGCACTCCCCGCCGGCCCCGGCTCAGGGCTTCCGCGCCACCAGCAGATCCACCACGTACGTCTCCTCCACCATCCCCTCCGGGAAGAGCCCGCCCAGCACCGCCCGCTCCTCGGCCAGGAACCGGGCCGTCCTGTCCTCGTCCAGGACGAGGAACGCCGAGTGGCTGGTGATGTTGGCGAGGTGGGTGTCGAGCGGGACGGTACGGCTCCATTGCAGCAGCCTGCGGGTATAGGGAAGTTCCGCCAGCCCCGAGAGACGGCCGGCGCGGATGTCGTCCGGCCGCTCGCGACCCTTGGGCTCGATCCCGCAGGCCCGCGCGACGCGCTCGTCCTGGGCGACGGCCCACGGTATGGCGGCGGAGTCCGTGTTCCACCACAGCGCGAGCGCGCCGCCCGGCCGCAGCACCCGCAGCGCCTCCGGCACGGAACGCGCGGTGTCGGTCCAGTGCCAGGACTGGGCGTACGTCAGCAGATCGCGCGACTCCGCCGCGAGCGGCAGCGCGTTGCCGTCGCCCCGTACGACCGGCACGCCGGGCAGCGCGCGGCGCAACTCCGCGGCCATGCCGTCGCCCGGCTCCACGGCGACCACGTCCGCGCCGCGCTCGCGCAGCAGGGCGGTGGCGATGCCGGTGCCCGCGCCGACGTCCGCCACGCGGGCGCCCGCCAGGGGGAAACCGCAGATCTCCGCCACGGAGGTGAGCAGGGCGGGCGGGTAGGAGGGCCGGTTCGCGGCGTACTGGGCGGCGGCCGCGTTGAAGGAGTGGGCGCGTGAGAGGGAAGCCATGCCCTCATGCTCGCGCGCCGCGCCGAACAGCGCGACGGAATACGATCATTGAGCGGCCCCGGCCCACGGGTCCGCCCGCCGAAGCCCGTAGATCATCACCGGTGCAGAATGGCCTATGTGCCGATAACGAACACCCCGCAGAGGGCGACGATCGACGACGCCCGACTGGTGAGCCGCGCCCTGACCAGCGCGTTCGACGACGATCCCATGATGCGCTGGTTCTTCCCCGACGACGTCTCCCGCGAGGAGGGGCTGGGGCGCTACTTCACCACGATCTTCACCCGGCAGTACGCCCTCCACGGCGTGTGCGAACGCACCGACGCGGCGGCCGCCTTCTGGGTGCCGCCGGAGGGCCAGGAGAAGGCCGTCCCCGACGCGGAGACGATCCAGGAGCTCCAGAACATCCTCGGCGACCGCGCCCCGCTCTTCCGCGACGCCGTCGAGGCCGCCGCCGGACACTCGCCGACGGAGCCGCACTGGTACCTGGCCGTGATCGGCGCCGACCCGGCCGCCCAGGGTCAGGGCCACGGCGCCGCGCTGCTGCGCTCGGGCCTGGCCAAGGCCGACGCGGACGGACTCCCCGCCTACCTGGAGTCCTCCAAGCCCGACAACCTCCCTTTCTACGAGCACTTCGGCTTCGCGGTGCGCGAGGAGGTCCGGCTCCCGGGCGGCGGCCCCGAGCTGTGGATCATGCGCCGCGAGCCCCGCACCCCGGCCGGCGGCTGACGCGACAGGCCGTGGGCCGACAGAAGCCGGCGCGGGGGGGGGGGGGGGGCCGGGGCGGCGCCCGCGGCGGCGGGGTCGGCGGCGCCCACGGGCCCGCCGCCCACCCCTCCCACCCCCTCCGCCAC
>NZ_JBFAIS010000019.1:0-169726 GCF_040654795.1 Streptomyces sp. NPDC050617
CCCCGCACCCCGCCCACCCCCTCCCCCCTTCCCCCCCCCCCGCCCCCCCCTTGCACCAACCCTCCGCGGCCCCCCCCCCCACGGCCCCGCCCCCCCCCCCCCCCCGGGGGCGCGCCCGGGCCGTGTTGGTCAGGATTCGTGCTTCCTGCCGCCGCTGTCGTCCGGTCGGACTCGCTCAGATCTCGCCGCGGAGCTTGGCGAGCGCCTCGGCGAGGATCGCCTCGCCGTCCGCGTCGCTGCGCCGCTCGCGTACGTACGCGAGATGCGTCTTGTACGGCTCGGTACGCGGCGGGTCCGGCGGGTTGTCCCGGTCCTTGCCTGCGGGGAAGCCACAGCGCGGGCAGTCCCAAGTGTCAGGAATCTGCGCGTCGCTGGCGAAGCTCGGCTGCGTCTCGTGCCCGTTCGAGCACCAGAAGGAGATGCGGAGGCGCGGCGCGGACTCGCCTCGCTCGGCCTCCCCCATCGGCCCCGCTCCGACCCGACTTCCTCGGATCGCGTTGCCACTTGCCACGGTCGTAACTCCCTGCGTGATGGTGCCGCGAAGCGTCAATGATGCAGCTCCGCTGCGGGCGCCCCAGTCTACGTAAGGCCCAACGCGCGTCCAGTGGCCGGAGTTACCGCCCGTCCGCGAGACGCAAGGCCCATGATAGGCCGCGCATACGACGGTACGTCAGCTGTCGAGCTTCATCAGCAGGCCGAGCACGATGATGCAGACGAACCACAGCACGCCGACGACGATGGTGATCCGGTCGAGGTTGCGCTCGGCGACCGAGGACCCTCCGACGGAGGACTGCATGCCGCCGCCGAACATGTCGGAGAGGCCGCCGCCCTTCCCCTTGTGCATGAGCACCAACATCATCAGCAGCAGGCTGAAGACGATGAGGGCGATCGAGAACCCCAAGACCACGGCTGGACCAACTCTCTCGGACTGAACACTTCGGACTGGAAAAACGGGAAACGCTGTAACCGCTGAGGAACACCAGGAACGGCGCGGGGCCGGGGCGGCGCGTATACGCCGGTCCCGGCCCCGACAGGGTACGACGGGCAGGCCCCATCGTCATAGCAGCCGTAGCCGCCGCCGCTGCTGCTACTGGTCGCGGAACCTGACGATCTTGACGAACTCGTCCACGTCCAGCGCCGCGCCGCCCACCAGGGCGCCGTCGACGTCCGGCTGCGCCATGATCGCCGCGACGTTGCCGGACTTCACGGAGCCGCCGTACTGGATGCGGACCTTGTCGGCCAGTTCCTGGCTGTAGAGCTCGGCGAGCCGCCCGCGGATGGCGGCGCAGACCTCCTGCGCGTCCTCGGGGGTCGCGACCTCGCCGGTGCCGATCGCCCAGACCGGCTCGTACGCGATCACGATGGACTCGGCCTGGTCGGCCGGGATGTCCGCGAGGGCGCCGTCGAGCTGCGCGAGGGTGTGCGACACCTGGTTGCCGGCCTTGCGGACGTCCAGGCCCTCGCCGACGCAGAGGATCGGCGTGAGGCCGTTGTCGAAGGCGGCCTTGACCTTGGCGTTGCAGACCTCTTCGTTCTCGCCGTGGTACTGGCGCCGCTCGGAGTGCCCGACGGCGACGTAGGTGCACTTCAGCTTGGCGAGCATCGCGCCGGAGACCTCACCGGTGTACGCCCCGGAGGCGTGCGCCGACAGGTCCTGGGCGCCGTACTTGATCTTGAGCTTGTCGCCGTCGACCAGCGTCTGCACCGACCGGAGGTCGGTGAACGGCGTCAGCACGGCGACCTCGACGGACTCGTAGTCCTTGTCGGCGAGGGCGAAGGCGAGCTTCTGGACGTGCGCGATGGCCTCAAGGTGGTTGAGGTGCATCTTCCAGTTGCCCGCCATCAGCGGGGTGCGGTCACTCACGGTGATTCAGTCCTCCAGTGCGGCGAGGCCGGGGAGCGTCTTGCCCTCGAGGTATTCGAGGCTGGCGCCGCCGCCGGTCGAGATGTGGCCGAAGGCGTTCTCGTCGAAGCCCAGCAGGCGCACGGCCGCGGCCGAGTCGCCGCCGCCGACGACGGTGAACGCCGGGCTGTCCAGAAGCGCCTGCGCGACGGCTTTGGTGCCCTCGGCGTAGTCGGGGTGCTCGAAGACGCCCATCGGACCGTTCCAGAAGACGGTGGCCGTGTCGGCGAGCTTCGAGGCGTACAGCTTGCGGGTCTCGGGACCGATGTCCAGACCCTCCTGGTCGGCCGGGATGGCGTCCGCGGCGACCGTCGTGGGGTGGGCCGGGGCCTTGGTCTCCAGGTCCGGGAACTCCCCGGCGACCAGGACGTCGACGGGGAGCACGAACTCCACGCCGCGCTCCTCGGCGCGCTTCAGGTAGCCCTGGACCTTCGGGATCTGGTCCTCCTGGAGCAGCGAGATGCCGACCTCGTAGCCCTTGGCCTTGAGGAAGGTGTACGCCATGCCGCCGCCGATCAGGATGCGGTCGGCCTTCTCCAGCAGGTGCTCGATGACCCCGAGCTTGTCGGAGACCTTCGCGCCGCCCAGGACGACGGCGTAGGGCCGCTCGACCTCGGCGGTCAGCTTCTTCAGGACGCCGACCTCGGTGGCGATGAGGTAGCCGGCGGCGTGCGGCAGCCGGGCCGGGAGGTCGAATACGGAGGCGTGCTTGCGGTGCACCGCACCGAAGCCGTCGCCCACGTACAGGTCGGCCAGCTCCGCGAGCCGGTCGGCGAACGCGCCGCGCTCGGCGTCGTCCTTGCTCGTCTCGCCCGCGTTGAAACGGAGGTTCTCCAGCAGCGTGACCTCGCCGTTCGCCGTGGCGGCTACGGTGGCCTTCGCGCTGTCGCCGACCGTGTCGGTGGCGAACGAGACGTTCTTGCCGAGCAGTTCGCCCAGTCGCGCCGCGGCCGGCGCGAGGGAGAACCGCGGGTCCGGGGCGCCCTTCGGGCGGCCCAGGTGGGAGGCGACGATCACCTTCGCGCCCGCCTCGGCGAGCGCGCTGACCGTCGGGACGACGGCGCGGATGCGCCCGTCGTCGGTGATGGCGGTGCCGTCCAGCGGCACATTGAGGTCGGCGCGGACGAAGACCCGCTGCCCTTCGACCCCACCCTGGATGAGTTCGTCGATCGTCTTCATGGTGACTCCGTCGTAGTCAGTCATGAGACAGGGCCCGCACGACGCGTCATCGCATCGCACGAGCCCTGTCCTTCACATCTCGGTGCCCGGGTCAGGCAACGCTCAGAGCTGGCTGCCGACGTACGTGGTCAGGTCCACCAGACGGTTGGAGTAGCCCCACTCGTTGTCGTACCAGCCGATGACCTTGACGCTCTTGCCCTGGACCATGGTCAGGGAGGAGTCGAAGGTGCAGGAGGCCGGCCAGTTGACGATGTCCGAGGAGACGATCGGGTCCTCGGTGTACTCCAGGATGCCCTTGAGCTGGCCCGCGGCGGCCTTCTGGAACGCGGCGTTGACCTCGTCCTTGGAGGCCTCCCGCTCCAGCTCGATGACCAGGTCGGTGACCGAGCCGGTGGGGACGGGGACGCGCATCGCGATGCCGTCCAGCTTGCCGGCGAGCTCCGGGATCACCAGGGCGGTCGCCTTGGCGGCGCCGGTGGTGGTCGGGATGATGTTCTCGGCGGCGGCGCGGGCGCGGCGCAGGTCCTTGTGCGGGAAGTCCAGGATGCGCTGGTCGTTCGTGTACGCGTGGACCGTGGTCATCATGCCCTTGACGATGCCGAAGTTCTCCAGGAGAACCTTGGCCATCGGCGCCACGCAGTTGGTGGTGCAGGAGGCGTTGGAGATGACGTGGTGGTTGGCCGCGTCGTACTTGTCCTGGTTGACGCCCATCACGATCGTGATGTCCTCGTCCTTGGCGGGCGCGGAGATCAGGACCTTCTTGGCGCCGGCGGCGAGGTGCTTCGAGGCGTCGGCCTTCTTGGTGAAGATGCCGGTCGACTCGATGACGATGTCGGCGCCGAGCTCGCCCCACGGGAGGGCGGCCGGGTCGCGCTCGGCCATCGTCTTGAAGGTCTGGCTGCCGACCGTGATGGTGTCGTCGGTGTGGCTGACCTCGTGCTTCAGGCGACCCAGGATGGTGTCGTACTTCAGCAGGTGAACCAGGGTGGCGTTGTCGGTCAGGTCGTTGACACCGACGATCTCGATGTCCGCACCCTGCTCCAGCAGTGCGCGGAAGTAGTTACGACCGATACGGCCAAAGCCGTTGATGCCTACGCGGATCGTCACGAACCGATCTCCTCGTTGGTTTGCCGGTCTGGACGCCGGCGAGCTGTATGGGATGTCCCCGACCGACTCCGACCCTACCTCTAACAAGGGACGTACGTGACATTGGCAGCGCTGGCCCGCACCCTCCGGCTTCGGGGTGCGGGCCGGCGCCCCCGGCCGCGCCGGGTCAGCCGCGTACGGCCCGCAGCGCGCCGCCCAGGAGCTTCGCCCGCTCGGCCGCTCCCGGCACGTGTTCCAGGCCGAACCCCAGCAAAGCGGTGTCGCGGGTGGTGACGGCCGCCGAGGAGTGGAAGAGCTCCTTGGAGCGGGTCCAGTCGGAGGGGCTCACCGGGCTGCCGGGCGGCGGTCCGGGCGCGGCCCAGGGGGCGAGGGCGGTCTCGAAGCCCTCGGCGGGCTGTGCGGCGCCGCCGATGACGACCTTGGTGCTGTCGACGAAGACGCCGCGCCCTCCGGTGTTGGGGTCGGTGATGTACGAGATCGCCAGCTCGACCTTCTTGCCCGCGTAGGCGCTGAGGTCGAAGGAGGCCGGCTGCCAGCCCGCGGAGGCGCCGGTGAAGCGGTTCCACGCCCCCGTGGTGCCGCGCGGCTGGCAGCTGCCGTCGCCGAGGGTCAGGTAGTGGGTGAGCCAGGGGTGCAGGTTGATGTAGTAGCCCTGGCCGCATTCGGCGGGGACGTCGGCGGTCGTCCCGCCGTTGGCGTCGGGCAGCGTGGTCCAGTCGTCCTGGCCCACGGTGTGCGCCTCGACGACCGCGTTGTCGTAGCCGTTCTCGGTGTCGAAGGCCAGCTGGAGGGCGAGGCTCGGCTTGTCCGCGGCGCTCGCTCCGGTCAGGTCGACGGTGCGGGCCAGCCGCTGGTAGGCGCTGTCCTGGTGCTGGGCCGCGGCCATCCAGTCGCCCTCGAAGGGCTGGGAGGGCGGGCGCGGGCCCTGGTAGTCCCCGGCCGCGGCGCCGGTGAACTGCGGGAACTGGGCCGGGGGCAGGCTGTCCGAGGTCAGCGCGTACGAGCCGGCCGCGTCGAGCGGGTTGCCGGCGGCGTCGGCGAGGTTCGCGGAGATGCCCTTGAGGGGGCCCGCGCCGGTGAACTTCGTGGGCGCCTTGAGGGACGTACGGCCGTACGCGCCCAGGTAGTACTGGCTGAAGTCGTCGGTGTCGGCCGGGCCGACGCGCGAGCTGCCGCCGGCCAGCTCGCCGCTGGTGACGACCTTGCCGCCCTCGTTGATGTAGTCGCGCACGGCGAGCAGGGTCGCGCCGCCGGGGCGGTTCGCGCCGGTGTACCAGAGCACGGTCCGGAAGTGGCTGAGCACGCCGAGCGCGTGCGGGGCGCCCTGCTTGGCGACGTCCCAGACGGCGGCCTTGCGGCCGTTGCCGGCGAGGGCCTCGGTATAGGCGGCGAGGTGCCGGGCGGGGGCGGCGCCGCCCTCGTCGGCGAGGATCAGGGTGTCGGCGCGCGGCCGCTCGGCGACGGTGTAGGTGAAGGGCTTGCTGGACGTGGTCGCCCCGTCGCGGGTACGGCCGGTGAACCACACCTGCACCTTGGAGCCGACGGCGGCGTCCTCCACCTGGGCCCGGTACTGGTCGAAGCGGATGTTGTCGTCACCCCCGTACCGTTCGCCGCCCGTCCACGCCTTCAGCGGCTCGGTGTGCGTACGGCCGCCGTCCACGCGGTAGTTGAGCCGCTTCTCGCGCAGGCTCTTGCGGGCGGTGACGGCGACTTCCTGGCCCTCGCCGCGCGCGTAGGAGGCGGCGAAGGTGTCGGGGCTGAAGTCGGGGGCGGGGATGCCCACCGAGGAGGCCGGCCGGTCGGGGTGGAGGGAGCTCTCGGCGACCGAGAGGGCGAAGGGGATGTTCTTGGCGAACTCCCGCTGGATCAGCTTCTCGTCGTCCGGGAAGTTGAAGACGGACTGGCAGTCGGCCGGGTTCCAGGGGTCGTTCGGGTCGACGGCGGAGGCCGTCTGGCAGGTCGACATCTCCGGGGTGAACATCATGACCCCGTTGGCGTTGGCCGCGTGTCCGTCGGCCTCGCCGTTGGTGGTGTAGAGCTCGGAGGAGACCTGCGGGCGGTAGCCGGGGATCGCGGGGTTCTCCGGGGTGCCGGCCAGGGACCGGTAGATCACGTCGTCCGGGGTCGGGGTGGCGACCTGCCAGCCGACGCCGTAGAGGATCAGTTCGGCCGCGGAGTGGTAGTTGATGGCGTACGTGAAGCCGACGCGCTTCTCGAACGCGTCGAGGGCCTGGGTCTCCGGCTCGGAGGAGGGGCTCTTGCCGCGGTAGGTCTCGCTCGCGGGGCGGGGTGACGAACCCTCGTTGTCGTAGCCCCACTTGTAGGAGAAGTTGCGGTTGAGGTCGACGCCGTCGCCGGCGGTGATCTTGCCGTCGCCGTTGTTGTCGCGGAGGTTCTTGCGCCAGAGCCGGTTGGCGGGGTCCTTGAAGGTGTAGTCGTAGCCGTCCGGGTTGGCGGAGAGCAGGAACCACAGCTCGGACCGGTCCACGAGCTTGGTGATCTGCTCGGTCCGGCCGTAGTTGTCGAGGTAGTAATGCAGCAGCCGGCGGGTCATCTCGGGCGTGATCCACTCGCGGGCGTGCTGGTTGGAGGCGTACAGCGTCGCGGGCTTCTCGCCGTCCGGGGTCTTCTTCGCGCCCTTGCTGAGCTTGAGGGCGAGGATGTCCTGGCCGTTCAGCGTCTTGCCGATGCTGACGACCTTGGTGATGTCCGGGTGGGCCCGCCCGATGTCGAGGATCTCCTGCTGGAGGCCGTTCTTGCCGCTGTACGGGCGGAAGACGCCGTCCCCGGCGGCCTTGAGCCGCTCCGTCGTCCGCCGGGAGATCTTCTTCTCGGTGAGGTGGACGCCCTGGCCGCGCAGGGTCGCGGCCTGGCCTCCGGTGAGGTACAGCTCGACCGGGGCGGTTCCCTTGTCCGGTATCCGCCTGCCGATCTCCTGCCCGTCCACGCCCGCCCGGAGCAGCAGCGGCAGCTGCGCGTGCCCCACGTCGGCGGTCCATACGGTCAGCCCGTCCCCGCCCGGCCGTGCCTGTTCCCGCGCCTGTGCGAAGGGCGCAGCGGCCAGTCCGCCGAATAACAGCGATGCCACTGCGAGAACCGCTCTCGCCTTGCGTCTCATGTGCCCCCCTTGCTGTTGTCTGTCGCGTCTGTGCGCAGACGACAGGCTTGCCACACTTCATGATCATGTCAATGACTCATCCGGGGGCGGACACGGCGCCGCCCCCGGCATCCGTTCTTTTCGGACGCCGGGGGCGGCTCGCGGTGACTGCGGACCGGTCAGCCGACCAGACCCTCGGCCAGGTCGTCGGCGAGATCCTCGGTGAGATTCGACTCCGTGCCCGGGATTCCGAGGTCCTGCGCGCGCTTGTCGGCCATCGCCAGCAGCCGGCGGATGCGGCCCGCCACCGCGTCCTTGGTCAGCGCCGGGTCGGCCAGCGCGCCCAGCTCCTCCAGCGACGCCTGCTTGTGCTCCATGCGCAGCCGGCCGGCCGCGGCGAGGTGCTCGGGCACCTCCTCGCCGAGGATCTCCAGCGCCCGCTGCACCCGCGCGCCCGCGGCCACGGCGGCCCGCGCCGAGCGGCGCAGATTGGCGTCGTCGAAGTTGGCGAGCCGGTTGGCGGTGGCCCGCACCTCGCGCCGCATCCGGCGCTCCTCCCAGGCCAGCACCGACTCGTGCGCGCCGAGCCGGGTCAGCAGCGCGCCGATCGCGTCCCCGTCCCGTACGACCACCCGGTCCACGCCGCGCACCTCGCGTGCCTTGGCCGCGATCTGGAGCCGGCGGGCGGCGCCGACCAGCGCGAGCGCGGCCTCCGGGCCCGGGCAGGTCACCTCCAGGGACGAGGAGCGGCCGGGCTCGGTGAGCGAGCCGTGGGCGAGGAACGCGCCGCGCCAGGCGGCCTCGGCGTCGCAGGTGGCACCCGAGACGACCTGCGGGGGCAGTCCGCGGATCGGCCGGCCGCGGCCGTCGACCAGGCCGGTCTGCCGCGCCAGCTGGTCACCGCCCGCCACTACCCGCACCACGTATCTGCTGCCCCGCCGCAGCCCGCCGGGGGCCATCACCACCAGGTCGGAGGCGTGCCCGAAGATCTCCAGGATGTCCTTGCGCAGCCGCCGCGCCGCGATCCCGGTGTCCAGCTCCGCCTCGATCACGATGCGGCCGCTCACCAGGTGCAGCCCGCCCGCGAACCGCAGGATCGCCGAGACCTCCGCTTTCCGGCAGCAGGTCCGGGTGACGGGAAGCCGGGAGATTTCGTCCTTCACCGCTGCCGTCATCGCCATGGGCCGATCCTTCCATGCATCCGAAAAATACGGTCGTACGCGGCGGCCAACAGCTCCGGGTCGTGCCTCGGGGAGCCGTCGAGCGCGGCGACCGGCGCCAGCTCGACCGCGCCGCCGAGCCGCTTGGCGGCTTCGGTGAGGCTCTCCCGGTCGGGCACGGCGGCCTCGTCGGCCAACACCACGTCCAGGGCGAGTTTAGGGGCGTGTCGGGCCAAAACCTCCAAATGACGCTGCGGGGAGAAGCCATCTGTTTCACCGGGTTGCGGTGCCAGATTCAACGAGAGGACCCGGCGCGCCTTGGTCTCCTGGAGCGCTTCGAGCAGTTCGGGTACGAGCAGGTGCGGGATGACGGAGGAGAACCAGGAGCCGGGGCCGAGCACCACCCAGTCGGCGTCGAGCACCGCCGCCACGGCCTCCGGCACCGCCGGCGGGTCCTCCGGCACGACGTGCACCGACTGCACCTCGCCGGGGGTGAGCGCCACGGTGGCCTGCCCGCGCACGGTGGACAGCTCGTCCGGGCGGTCCACGTCGTGGCCCCGTACGAGCGCCTGGAGCTCCAGCGGCACCGCCGACATCGGCAGCACCCGGCCGTGCGCCCCAAGCAGCTTGCCGACCAGGTCCAGGGCGCTCACATGGTCGCCGAGCTGCTCCCAGAGGGCGACGATCAGCAGATTGCCGACCGCGTGCTCGTGCAGCTCGCCCTCGCTGGTGAAACGGTGCTGGATCACCCGCGCCCAGGTCTGGCCCCAGTCGTCGTCGCCGCACAGCGCGGCCAGCGCCTTGCGCAGGTCGCCGGGGGGCAGCACGCCGAGCTCGTCGCGCAGCCGCCCGCTGGAGCCGCCGTCGTCGGCGACGGTGACGACGGCGGTCAGATCGCCGGTGATCCGGCGCAGCGCGGTGAGCGAGGCGGACAGCCCGTGGCCGCCGCCGAGGGCGACGACCTTGGGCTGGGCGCCGCGCGGGCTCCGGCGCGTACGGCCGCCCGGCACGAACTTGCGTACGCGCCGCACGCGCATCGTGCGATCCGTCATTCCCGCCCCATGTCCCGGTGGACGACGACGGTCTCGACGCCTTCCGAGACCAGGCGCTGCGCGAGCCGCTCGGACATGGCGACGCTGCGGTGCTTGCCGCCCGTACAGCCGACGGCGATCGTCACATAACGCTTGCCCTCGCGGCGGTAGCCGGCGGCGATGAGCTGGAGCAGCTCGGCGTACCGGTCGAGGAACTCCTTGGCGCCGGGCTGGTTGAACACATAGCCGGAGACCTCCTCGTTGAGGCCGGTGAAGGGCCGCAGCTCCGGCACCCAGTGCGGGTTCGGCAGGAAGCGGCAGTCCACCACGAGGTCGGCGTCGACCGGGAGCCCGTACTTGTAGCCGAACGACATGACGGTCGCCCGCAGCTCCGGCTCCTCCTCGCCCGCGAACTGGGCGTCCATCTTGGCGCGCAGCTCGTGCACGTTCAGGCTGGAGGTGTCGATGACCAGGTCGGCGTCGCCGCGCAGCTCGCGCAGCAGGTCGCGCTCGGCCACGATCCCGTCGACGATGCGGCCGGGGCCCTGTAGCGGGTGCGGCCGGCGGACCGACTCGAAGCGGCGGACCAGGGCCTCGTCGGACGCCTCCAGGAAGATCACCCGCCGCTTGACGTGCTTGGCCGCCAGCGCCGCGAGCGATTCGCGGAGGTTGTCGAAGAAGCGCCGGCCGCGTACGTCCACGACCACCGCGATACGGGCCACATTGCCCTGCGAGCGCGCGCCGAGGTCCACCATGGTGGGGATCAGGGCGGGCGGCAGGTTGTCGACGACGAACCAGCCGAGGTCCTCCAGGCACTTCGCGGCGGTGCTGCGGCCCGCCCCCGACATGCCGGAGATGATCACCAGCTCGGGGATGGCCGCCGTCTCGCCGCCCTCCGCCGCCGTAGCCGTACTCACCTGTGCTCCGTCTCCGTGTGTCTCGTTCATGCCTCATGCCCCCGTTCCGATGAGGACGCTGCGGGTGCGGCCTCCTCATCATCAATGATCTCTCCTGTCGCGGTATTCACCGCAGGGGCGGCCGGAGCCGCCTTGGCGAGGGCCGCGGCGACGGTCTCGGCGGTCTTGCGGCCGATGCCGGGCACCTCGCAGATCTGCTCGACCGTCGCGGCGCGCAGCCGCTTGACGGAACCGAAGTGCTTGATCAGCGCCTGCTTGCGGGTGTCGCCGAGGCCGGCCACGGCGTCCAGCGGGCCGGCCTTGATGGCCTTGGCGCGCTTGCTGCGCTGATAGGTGATGGCGAAACGATGCGCCTCGTCGCGGACGCGCTGGAGGAGGTAGAGCCCCTCGCTGCTGCGCGGCAGCACGACCGGATCGTCCTCGTCCGGCAGCCAGACCTCTTCGAGCCGCTTGGCGAGCCCGCAGACGGCGACGTCGTCGACGCCGAGCTCGTCGAGGGCCCGCTTGGCGGCGGCGACCTGCGGCTGCCCGCCGTCGACCACGACGAGCTGCGGCGGGTAGGCGAACCGCTTGGGGCGGCCGTCGTCGTCCAGGGGACCGGATTCGAGAGGCTCGGAATCGAGAAGACCGGACTCGCGGGGACCGGATTCGCGGGCGCCGGACTCGCGGGCGCCGGATTCGAGAGGCTCGGAGGACCCGGCCGCTGCCGCGCCGGGCTCGCCCGATTCCCCCGGCTCTCCCGGCTCCCCGGGCTCTCCGGCCCACTCCCCCGTCTTCTGCTTCTCCTGGAGATAGCGGCGGAAGCGGCGCCCGATGACCTCGTGCATGGACCGGACATCGTCCTGGCCCTCGAACGTCTTGATCTGGAAGCGCCGGTACTCGCTCTTGCGCGCCAGCCCGTCCTCGAAGACGACCATGGAGGCCACCACGTCGTCGCCCTGGAGGTGGGAGATGTCGAAGCACTCGATGCGCAGCGGCGCGGAGTCCAGGCCGATCGCCTCCGCGATCTCCTCCAGGGCGCGGGAGCGGGTGGTCAGGTCGGAGGCGCGCTTGGTCTTGTGCAGTACGAGCGCCTGCTGGGCGTTCCGCTGCACCGTCGCCATCAGGTCCTTCTTGTCGCCGCGCTGCGGGATGCGCAGGCTGACGCCGGAGCCGCGGCGCTCGGCGAGCCACTGCGCGATGGGCTCGACCGGGTCGGGGAGGGCGGGGACGAGGACCTCCTTGGGGACCGCGTCGCCCTTCTCCTCGCCGTACAGCTGCTGGAGGGCGTGCTCGACGAGGCCCGCGGTGTCGACGGCCTCGACCTTGTCGGTGACCCAGCCGCGCTGCCCGCGGACCCGGCCGCCGCGCACGTGGAAGATCTGCACGGCGGCTTCGAGTTCGTCCTCGGCGACGGCGATCAGGTCGGCGTCGGTGGCGTCGGCGAGGACGACGGCGTTCTTCTCCATGGCGCGCTTGAGCGCCTCTATGTCGTCGCGGAGCCGGGCCGCCTTCTCGTACTCCATGTCCTCGGCGGCCTCGCGCATCCCCGCTTCGAGCCGGCGGATGTACGTGCCGGTACGCCCGGCCATGAAGTCGCAGAACTCCTCGGCCAGTTCACGGTGTTCCTCGGGGGTGACCCGGCCGACGCAGGGCGCGGAGCACTTGCCGATGTAGCCGAGCAGGCAGGGCCGGCCGATCTGGGCCGAACGCTTGAACACCCCGGCGGAGCAGGTCCGTACCGGAAAGACCCGGAGCATCAGGTCGACGGTCTCGCGGATCGCCCACGCGTGCCCGTACGGCCCGAAGTAGCGCACGCCCTTCTTCTTGGGGCCGCGCATCACCTGGACCCGCGGGAACTCCTCGTTGAGCGTGACGGCGAGGGACGGATAGCTCTTGTCGTCGCGGTACTTGACGTTGAACCGCGGGTCGAACTCCTTGATCCACGAATACTCCAGCTGGAGCGCCTCGACCTCGGTGGACACGACGGTCCACTCGACGGAGGCAGCCGTGGTGACCATCGTCCGGGTACGCGGGTGCAGCCCGGCGAGATCCTGGAAGTACGAGGAGAGCCGCTGACGGAGGCTCTTCGCCTTCCCTACGTAGATCACCCGGCCGTGCTCGTCACGGAATTTGTAGACCCCGGGCGAGTCGGGGATCTGTCCCGGCTTGGGTCGGTAGCTGCTGGGGTCGGCCATGTCAGACACCCTACTGGCGGCCGGTGACAGTTCCGCCGCCGAGCGGGCCCGGGGGCCCGCTTGTGCCGGGGCTGTGTTGGGCTTGCGCCGGGGTGGGTCCGGCCTACGCCGGGAGTGGGTCCGGCTGGCGCCGAGGAGGTTCCGGCTCGCGCCGGAGGGGGATTCCGGCTCGCGCCGGGGCCTGGGGCCGCTTGAGCCGGGGAGGGGCCCGCACGTTCCGGAGGCACGTATGGCACCGGCGGCACGTGGACCGAGCCCCGCCCGTTCCGGGCCCCGGGGCCACCCGTGCCGGGCGCCCGTGCTGGGGGGGGCTTATGCCATGGCCGAAAGCCTGCTCGTGCCAGGCCGGGGCCTACCGGATGCGGGAGAGCGGGATCCGGAAGTCCGATAGGGCACGGGAGAACGGGGCCGGGGCCCTACAGGACGCAAGGAAGCTGAACCGGGAGCCCGCTGAGGCATGGGAGAGCCGTTGCCGCAGGCCCTATGAGGCACGGCTGTACGGAAGGGCCGGGACGTCTCCCGCACGGGAGTTCCGAGGAGGGCGGGCACGGAGGAGCCCCGGCGGCGGGGAGGCACTGCCGCCGGGGCCGTTGATCGGGGACGGTCCGCCCGAGACGTCCGGGAGGGGCCGGTGCGGGCGAGACGTCCGGGAGGAGCCGGGCCGACCGAGACATCCGGGCGGGTCCGCGGGCCGATCCGCGGGCCCAATCGAGGGCCGAATCGCGAACCGATCCGCGGTTCCGGCCCGTACGCGGCGCCCGTCGCACCCCGTCCGTGCCGGCCCCGGCGAATCGTTCTTGCCGGGGCCGGAATCGGGGTCAGGCGCGGCGTCGCCGCCTGGCCGCGACTACGGAGAGGCCGAGCGCCACCACAGCCGCCCCGCCCGTCGCGAGGGAGGTCGCGGTCAGCAGGCCGTCGTTGTCGTGCGCCACCGACACGGCCTGCGCCACGGCCGGCGCATCGCCCTTGGCGGCATCGGCATCGGCGCCGGCGTCGGCGCCATAGCCGCCCGCCAGGCCCTTCTTGGCGTACTCGGAGCCCGGCAGCTTGTCGCCGTACGCCTTGTGCACCCGTGCCTGGTACGCCTCGACGGTGGTCCCCTTCGCGCCCACGGCGCGCTCGGCATCGGCGTCCAGCGGCAGCACCCGGTCGCCGCGCTGCACGTACCAGGCGTCGATCTGCGGCTCGCGGAAGACGGTCCCGCCGCTCGCCTTCTCGGCTCCGGCCGCCGCGTAACGCGTCTCGTCGTCGCCGGTGGCGATGTTGACCACCTTGTACGAGCCGCCCTGCCGGACGGCCCATACCGACGCCTTCCGCCCGTCGGCGGAGACGGCCTTGGTGGCGAGGAAGTCGAGCTTCGCCACGGGGGCTTTCGCCTTGCCGGCCACGAACTCCGGCGCGAGCGTGTAGACCGGCACGGTCGCGCCCTCGACCTTGGGGGCGGCCTTCGCCTTGACCATCGCGCCGCCGGCCGCGCTGTCGCGGGCGAAGAAGCGGGAGAGCGTGTCGAGCGTGGCGGGGGCGGTGGCCGCCCGGTGGGCCTCGGCGACCGCGGAGGCGGCGGGAGCGGCGGGGGCGGCCGAGGTCTCGGCCGCCTGGGCCGCCGGGGTGAAGCCCAGGAGCACGCCGGCGAGCGCGCCGCCGGCGACGGCGGCCGCGCGGGTCGCGTTCCTCTTCGTACGGCTCGGGGCGTTGGTGTGGCTCGTCGCGGTCATGACCTCACGCTCCGATCCCGTAGAGCGAGTGGGTCCAGGAGAATTCTTGATTGCTGACATACCAGTCGTGCGAGGCCCAGTTGTAGCGGTTGTTGGAGGGCCACGGGTCGCCCCAGGAGACCTGGTTGTCGCGGGAGTTGTCGTAGCCGTACAGCACATGCATGTGCCCGCCGCCGGAGGACCACTCGATGCGGGTCTCGATCGGCCGCCCGGCGCTGATCTCATTCTGCACGGTCGGGTAGCGCAGCCATCCGGTCACATAATTGCCGGAATTGATGCCCGCCCAGCGCAGCGCGGTCTGCACATTGGCGAGGTTGGCCTGGTTGTTGGGGCAGTCGGTGCCCTGGCGGCGGTTGAAGGCCGCGTTGCAGAACTGGTTCTGGCTGTAGTTCCGGCCGAAGAACGTGGCGATGGTGTCGCCGGAGGCGGCCCAGCACCAATTGTCCTTCTGCTGGGCCTGCATGGTGATGTTGAGCTTCTTGGCGCCGGGTACGGCCCGCGGGCCGGCGCTCTGGCCGCTCGCGGCCTGGACCGACGCTGCGGCTGGTGCGGCGGCCAGTGCGGCGCTGCCGGCGGGCTCGGCCGAGGCGGACGCGGCGGTGGCCGTCGTCACGGCGGCTCCGGCCAGCAGCGCCGAGGCTATGAAGCCTGCTATCGGCAGCCGTCTGCCGCGTGCGCGGCTCTTCTGCGAGGGTGCGGGTGCACGGGTCATTGCGTTCCTCCCGAGCTGGGGGGTTGGTGTGGAGGAGCGCGTCCGGACGCTGGTGAGGAGCATCCGGGTGTTGTCGGGGGTCGGTCAACAGGATTCCCCGCGGGTGATGCGGAGGTGTGAACGACGGGAACCTGATGTGAACAGACCACATCTGTCAGCCAGGAACACAACGGTCCCAGCCGATGAGACCTGTCACACTGGTTGTGAAAATTCACAGAGGGGTGCGGGAACGGTGCACATCACCTCACGGACGAAGCCGACCGAGGCCGAACTCGCGCAGACGCTGCGCACCGGTCCCTTCGACCTCGCCCTCCGCTCGGCACTGGCCGCCCGCGGGCTCGCCCTGCACAGGGTGCAGCACCGGCTCGCGCAACGCGGCATCAAGGTCGGGGTGACGAGCCTCAGTTACTGGCAGCAGGGCGCCCGCCGCCCGATGCGCCCGGAGTCGCTGCGGGCGGTACGGGCCCTGGAAGACATCCTGGAGCTGCCCGCGCAGGCCCTGACCCGGCTGCTGGAACCGCCCGCACGCCCCGCCGAGCACGAGCGCCCGGCCGGCCGTACGTACCGCTCGCTGCTGGACGAACCGCGCCCCCTGGAGCGGCTCCTCACCGAACTCGAAGCCCCCTCGGACGGCGGTCTGCACACCCTCTGCCACATGGAGCGGGTCCGCATAGGCGACCGGCGCGAGCTGCAGGGCCGGGACTCGCACCATGTGGTGCGCGCGCACCGGGACGGCGTGGACCGCTATGTGGCCATCCACCACGGGGACCCCGGCTGCGACCCCGGCCAGGTGGCGGCGCGGGCGACGGAGAACTGCCGGCTGGGGCGCGTGCGGTGGCACGCGGAGACCGGCGTGGTCGTCTGCGAGCTGCTCTTCGACACACGGCTGCGCGCCGGCGACACCTATGTCTTCGCCTACGGCTTCGAGGACGGCACCGGCGGACCGAGCAGCGAGTACGTACGGGGGTTCGGCTTCGCGGGCGCCCAGTACGTCCTCCAGGTCCGCTTCGCCGCGGCGGCCCTGCCGGTGCGCTGCCGGCGCTTCACCCAGACCACGGCCGGCGCGCCGCGCGGCAGGCTTCAGGACCTGACCCTCGCCGGGCGGCACCGCGGGGTGCACCTGGTCGAGCAGAGCGTACGGCCGGGGATTCTGGGCATCGGGTGGGACTGGCGCTGAGAGCGGTACGGGCGCGGGTACGGAGCGGCACGCGCGCGTGCGCGCGGGTAACGTGCGCGCGGGTAACGGTCGTACTCGGCTTCGGGCATGCCGTGCGGATGCGGCACGCGCGCGTGCGGGGGCGGCGCGTCCCCCATCGTCATCATCGACTTGGCGTCAGGCACGCGCGCGTGCGCGCGGGGCGGCGCACGGGGTCCGACGCGGCGGTACGCGCGCGGGCGGGCCGGTACGGGCTCGGTGCGCGGCGGCCGGGGTCAGAAGCGCTTGACGAGGCTGACCGCGCGGTCGCCGACGGTGAAGCCGAGGCTCTGGTACAGGCCGAGCGCGCCGGAGGGGTTCTCGGCGTCGACGTCGAGCACGGCCTTGTCCAGCCCCTCGGCGCGCAGCGACCGCAGCGCATGAGCGAGCAGCGTGCGCGCCAGCCCCTGCCCCCGCGCGTCCCGCCGCACGCCGACGGCCGTGATGTAACCGAACGGGCCGCCGCGCAACGGCCACTCGTCCTTGGCCACGTCGACGAAGCAGAAACCGACGACACGCTCGTCGCCGGAAGCGTCGGAAGTGCCGGAAGCGGCGGTGGCGTCAGGAGCAACGGAGGTGACGGCGATGACGGACAGGTCCGGGCGGAACGCTTCGAGGCGGTCGCCCGCGGCCCATTCGGCGACGGTGACGGGCTGCGTGCCCCAGTGGTCCCGGAAGGAGTCGTTGAAGGCGTCCCTGGCCCGCTCCTGCCACCGCGGTCCGTAGGACACCAGCCGCACCCCCGGCGCGGTCGGCGCCTCGGCGACGGGCTCGGCGAGGTCGCGTTCCAGCTCCAGCCACCACCGGGCGCGCTCATAGCCGTGCGCTTCGAGGAACCCGATCGTGGAGGCGGCCTTCTCGTCCGCGCCGGAGACGAGCCAGCCGGGCAGGGCGGAGTCGCAGGCCGCGAAGTGCTGGAGCCCGCGGGCCTCCTGCCACGCCAGCAGCGCGCTGCCGATGCCTTCGCCGCGGCGGTCGGGGGCCACCGTGCCGTCGAGGTCGATCCAGACGATCGTCTCGCGGCTCGACGGGGCCGCGGCCGAGCCGTAGGCGACGGCCCGCCCAGCGGCGTCGACGGCGATCACGGTGTCGCGCTCGGGGTGGAAGTCCTCCTTCTTGAACTCCTCCTCCAGCTCGTCCCGCGTCACCAGCCAGCGCGGGTGGTCGACCTCCCCGGCGGCCCGCCTCAGGTCGAGGATCAGGCCGATGTCGGCGGCGGTGGCGGGCCGCCAGGCGAGGCCGTCGCCGGCCGAGGGCAGCGCGACGGACGTCGGAGCGGTCACCCGGTCGCGCAGCGGACGAGGCTCGGGGCTGTGGTCTTTCGTCCCGCTCATGGGAAGTCCTCTCTCGGTACCGGGCGGCGCACCCGCTGTGCCGGCGCAGCGTCAGCGACGCCCGGTCCGTTCGGGCACAACCGGCTGCCGATCCGAGCGTATCGAGTCAAAACTATGGAAAAAACTGATTATTTGCGCGCCAATATGCGCACCCGGACGCGATCGCCGACCGGTGGTTACGCCACCACGGCCCGCGGAACCGTCCCGGGCGGTCCACTCCGGCCCCGGCGGTAGATCCGGCCCCCGGCGGCGAGCCCCGGCGGCCGCTCAGGCGTCCGGGCCCGCCACCAGCTTTCCGCCCTCCGTCTTGAGCGGTACGGACGGCAGCGGCGCGCCCGCCGGGCCGCGCAGGACCTTCCCGGTCTCCGCGTCGAACTGGCTGCCGTGGCACGGGCAGTTGATCTTCCCGTCCTCGATCTTGTCGACGACGCATCCGGCGTGCGTGCAGACCGCGCTGAAGGCCCTGTACTCGCCCTTGGCGGGCTGCGCCACGACGACCCGCTTCTCCCGGTAGAGCTTCGCGCCGCCCACCGGCACCGCGGAGGCCGCGCCGAGGTCGACCGGCGCCGTGGGGGTGGCCGGCGGCTTCCCTCCGGACGTGCCTCCCGAGCAGGCCGCCACACCGAACCCGGCGGCCCCCGCCAGGGCGGCTCCGCGCAGCACGGTTCGGCGGGCGGGCGGCTGGCTGCTCATGAGTGCTCCACAGGGGCGGCTGAGGCGGTTCGCTGGCCTCCTGACGATACCGTCACAGATCATTCCGCTTCGGTCGCCCCTCCCGTAGGAAACCCGTCCGGCCAGGGGGGACCGCGGAAAAATCAGCGCTCATCAGGCCCGCTCGCGCCGCGGGTGTGATGGGATTCGCCGGGGCCGCGGCAGTGGGGCGGGCGGCCCGGTCGCCCGCCCGCGCCACGCGCCCGCGGCGCCGGGAGAACCCGGCTCAGGGACCAGGAAAGGAACGCCCGCGTGATCGTCGTCGCCGGAGAAGCCCTCATCGATCTCGTGCCCGGCAGCGCCCCGGCCGACGGCGCGCTGCCCGCGCTGCTCCCCCAGCGCGGCGGCGGCCCGTACAACACCGCGATGGCGCTCGGCCGGCTCGGCTCGCCGACCGCCTTCTGCTCGCGCGTCTCGACGGACGCCTTCGGCGAGGCGCTGCTGGCGGAGCTGCGGGCCTCCGGCGTGGACGTGGCGCCGGTGCAACGCGGCCCGGAGCCGACGACGCTCGCCGTGGCCAGCATCGGCGCCGACGGCTCGGCGGGCTACGGCTTCTATGTCGAGGGCACGGCGGACCGGCTCTTCGAGCTCCCCGCCGCGCTTCCGGAGGAGACCCGCGCCCTGTCGCTGGGCACCTGTTCCCTGGTCCTGGAGCCGGGCGCGAGCGCGTACGAGGCCCTGCTCAAGCGCGAGGCGCGGCGCGGCGTCTTCACGGCGCTCGACCCCAATATCCGGGCCGGGCTGATCCCGGACGCGGCCGCCTACCGGGCCCGCTTCCGCTCCTGGCTGCCGCATGTGACGCTGCTCAAGCTGTCGGTCGAGGACGCCGAGTGGCTCGCGGACGGCGCGGACCTCGACGCCGCGCTGGCGGACTGGCTGGCCGCCGGCCCGGCCGCCGCCGTCCTGACCAGGGGCGGCGACGGGCTGAGCGTACGGACCCGGGGCGGCGACGAGTACGCGGTGCCCGGCGAGCGCGTCGACGTCGTGGACACGATCGGCGCGGGCGACACCGTGAACGCGGCCCTGCTCCACCGGCTCGCGGAGCACAAGGCGCTCGCGCCCGCCGAGGTCGCCTCGCTGGACGCCGGGCAGTGGCGCGACATCCTGGGGTTCGCCGCCCGCGCCGCGGCCGTCACCTGCTCCCGCGCCGGGGCGCAGCCCCCGTACGCGTCGGAGCTCGACTGAGACGCCCGCCGGAGCCGGAGAGCACGGTGCCCGGACGCCCCTTGAGCGGCGTCCGGGGCGTGCGAGAGCGGCTCATATGGGAAGAGATGGGGGGAGAGAAGGCAGACGAAGCGGCGCGTACGGGAAGGGGCGGCTGCCATGACTGATCCGCGATCGATACCTCCGGTACTCCGGTCCCGCCATGAACTCGCCGGTCGCGGGCTGTCCATGCCGCCCCCGCCGACGCCTGCCGCGGCGTTGCCGATCACTTCCGGCGGCACGACGTACGAGATGGCGCAGCGCCTCGCGTGGCTGGACGACGACCAGTTCGCCGTCGGCCGCTGGGACGGCTCGATGAGCGTCTTCCGCTTCACCGAGTCGGCGGCCGCCGGGCCGCGCATCAATGTGGCGGTCAACAGCCCCGCCTTCCAGGGCGTGCAGATGCTCGCCCCCTTGTCCGGCCGGACGCTCGCGAGCTCGAACGACGACCGCTCCCTCGCCCTGTGGCACTCGCCGAGCGGCGACTGGAGCGACCTGTGCCCGGCCGGGACCGTCCCCTACGATCCGGCGCTGGGCGTCGCCACCAGCGGGCAAGCGGTGCGTGCCGGCGTGCCGGGGACCCTGGTGGTCGGGCATTCGTCGGGCTATGTCTCCCTGTGGAACTACGATCCGGCGCGACGCCGCCTGAGGTTCGCGCGGAGCGTGGACGTACGGAATCCGCATCCGGTCAACCCCTGGGGGCTGCACGATGTGCAGGCCACCGAGGTGCTGTCCGACGCGGACGGCACCGCCTACGTGATGACCGGTTCCGAGGACGGCTATGTCTGCGTCCTCCAGGCGCCCTCCGGCCGGATCATGTCGCAGACGGTCTTCAACCCCGAGGCGCAGCGCGGCATCAACAGCCTTTCCGTGCGCGGCCGTTCGCTGCTGGTGGCCAACTGCTCGGTGGGGCCCCAGGACCACAATCTCTGGTACTTCACGGTGTCCGGGAAGACCTGGCAGCCCGCCCTCCGGGGCCGCGCCAACCTCCTGGTCGACCCCCAGCGCCCCCAGGCGTTCAACTTCAGCACCACCTGGGGCGCGTACGCGGACGGGCCGTGCTGGTTCGCGTCGACGGAGGAGGGCGCGCTGTGGATGGGCACCGCCACCCCTGACGCGCTGAACGTCATCGGCTACCAGGAGGTGACCAGCCCCTTGGGCTCGGCACTCGGCTACCGCGGCGGCCCCGGCCGGCTGGCCATGGTCGCGTACGACCTGTACGAATTCACGACCGGCGCACCCTGAACCACCCGGCCCAGGAGCCGCACCGGCCGTCCCGCGGCCCGCACCGTCCCGCCGCGGACGCCCGTAGGCACCCGGCGGCGGGACACCCGCGGCCGCTCAGTGACGCGGGACATTCTCCGCGACCACCGCTCAGCGGGCGGGCGGCTGGACACCGCCCCGCCCGCCCGCCGGGCGCTCAGGCGCGACGCGCCTTCGTGGCCTTCTTCGCGGCAGTCTTCTTCGCGGCGGTCTTCTTCGCGGTGGTCTTCTTCGCGGTGGCCGCCTTGGCCGTGGCCGTCTTCGCGGTGGCCGCGGCCACCGTCTTCTTCTTCGCGGGCGCCTTCTTCGCCGGCTTCCGCGTCGCGGGCGGCGCCGCGTCGCTCACCCGGTCGCCCAGCAGATCGCGCAGGAACTTGCCGGTGTGGCTGGCCGGAACCGCCGCGACCTCTTCGGGCGTGCCCTCGGCGATGACCAGTCCGCCGCCGCTGCCGCCCTCCGGGCCCATGTCGACGACCCAGTCCGCCGTCTTGATCACATCGAGGTTGTGCTCGATGACGATCACGGTGTTGCCCTTGTCGACCAGCCCCGACAGCACCTTGATCAGCTTGCTGATGTCCTCGAAGTGCAGGCCGGTGGTGGGCTCGTCCAGGACGTAGACCGTACGGCCGGTCGAACGCTTCTGGAGCTCGCTGGCGAGCTTCACGCGCTGCGCCTCGCCGCCGGACAGCGTCGGGGCGGACTGCCCCAGCCGCACATAGCCGAGGCCGACCTCATGGAGCGTGCGCAGGTGCCGCGAGATCGTCGGCACCGACTCGAAGAAGTCGAGCGCCTCCTCGATGGGCATGTCCAGCACCTCGGCGATGGACTTGCCCTTGTAGTGCACCTCCAGGGTCTCCCGGTTGTAGCGCGCGCCGTGGCAGACCTCGCACGGCACGTACACGTCCGGCAGGAAGTTCATCTCGATCTTGATGGTGCCGTCGCCGGAGCAGTTCTCGCAGCGGCCGCCCTTGACGTTGAAGGAGAAGCGCCCCGGCAGATAGCCGCGGACCTTGGCCTCCATCGTCTCGGCGAAGAGCCTGCGCACATGGTCGAAGACACCCGTGTACGTGGCCGGGTTGGAGCGCGGCGTACGGCCGATGGGCGACTGGTCGACGTGCACGACCTTGTCGACGAGGTCGTCGCCGTCCACCCGGGTGTGCCGGCCGGGCACGGACTTGGCGCCGTTCAGCTCGCGGGCCAGGTGGGTGTAGAGGATGTCGTTGACCAGCGTCGATTTGCCCGAGCCGGAGACTCCGGTGACGGCGGTCAGCAGCCCGAGGGGGAAGGACACGTCGATGTCGCGCAGGTTGTTCTCGCGCGCGCCGTGCACCGTGAGCTGCCGCTCCACGTCCAGCGGCCGCCGGACGTCCGGGGTGGCGATGGCCCGCTTGCCGGCCAGGTACTGCCCGGTGACGGAGTCCTTGTTGCGCAGCAGCTCCTTCAGCGAGCCGCTGTGCACGACCTTGCCGCCGTGCTCACCGGCGCCGGGGCCGATGTCGACCACCCAGTCGGCGACCTTGATGGTGTCCTCGTCGTGCTCGACGACGATCAGGGTGTTGCCCATGTCGCGCAGGCGCACCAGGGTCTCGATGAGCCGGTGGTTGTCGCGCTGGTGCAGCCCGATGGACGGCTCGTCCAGCACGTACAGGACGCCGACCAGGCCGGAGCCGATCTGCGTGGCGAGCCGGATGCGCTGGGCCTCGCCGCCGGAGAGGGTGCCCGCCGCCCGGTTCAGCGACAGGTAGTCGAGGCCGACGTCGACGAGGAACCGCAGCCGTTCGTTGACCTCCTTGAGCACGCGCTCGGCGATCTTCTTCTCGCGGGCGTTGAGCTTCATGCCGCGCAGGAAGTCCGCGCACTCGCTGATCGACATCGCGGAGACCTCCGCGATCGACTTCTGCTGCACCGTGACGGCGAGGACGATCGGCTTGAGGCGCGTCCCGTCGCAGGTGGGGCACGGCACCTCGCGCATATAGCCCTCGAAGCGCTCGCGGCTGGAGTCGCTCTCCGCCTCGGAGTGCCGCCGCTTCACGAACGGCACCGCGCCCTCGAAGGCGGTGGTGTAGGCGCGCTCCCGGCCGTAGCGGTTGCGGTAGCGGACCTCGATCTGGGTCTTGTGGCCGTTCAGCAGGGCCTTCTTGGCGCGCTGGGGCAGGCCGGCCCAGGGGATGTCCATCCGGAAGCCGAGCTCCGCGGCGAGCGCGCCGACCAGCCGGTTGAAGTAGTCCTTGGTGTGGCCGTGCGACCAGGGGCTGATCGCGCCCTCTTCGAGGGTCTTGTCCTCGTCCGGGATGATCAGCTCGGGGTCGACCTCCATGCGGGTGCCGATGCCGGTGCAGTCCGGGCAGGCGCCGAAGGGCGAGTTGAAGGAGAAGGAGCGGGGCTCCAGCTCCTCGAAGGACAGGTCGTCGTACGGGCAGTAGAGGTGCTCCGAGTACATCCGCTCGCGCTCGGGGTCGTCCTCGGCGAGATCCACGAAGTCGAGGATCACCATGCCGCCGGAGAGCCCGAGCGCCGTCTCGACCGAGTCGGTGAGCCGCCGCTTGGCGCTGTCCTTCACCGTCAGGCGGTCGACGACCACCTCGATGGTGTGCTTCTCCTGCTTCTTGAGCTTGGGCGGCTCGGCGAGCTGGATCGTCTGCCCGTCCACCCGGGCGCGGCTGTAGCCCTTGGTCTGGAGGTCGGAGAAGAGGTCGACGAACTCGCCCTTGCGCTCGCGCACCAGCGGGGACAGCACCTGGAAGCGGCTGCCCTCGGGCAGCTCCAGGACCTTGTCCACGATGGCCTGCGGCGACTGCCGGGAGATCGGGCGGCCGCACTCGGGGCAGTGCGGCTTGCCGATGCGGGCGAAGAGGAGCCGGAGGTAGTCGTAGACCTCCGTGATGGTGCCGACCGTCGAGCGCGGGTTGCGCGAGGTCGACTTCTGATCGATGGACACCGCCGGCGAGAGGCCCTCGATGAAGTCCACATCGGGCTTGTCCATCTGGCCCAGGAACTGGCGGGCGTAGGAGGAGAGCGATTCGACGTAGCGACGCTGCCCCTCGGCGAAGATCGTGTCGAACGCGAGCGAGGACTTGCCCGACCCCGAGAGCCCGGTGAAGACGATGAGGGAGTCACGGGGGAGGTCGAGCGAGACGTTCTTGAGATTGTGCTCGCGAGCGCCACGGACGATGAGACGGTCGGCCACGCCGGTAGGCACCTTTCTTGAGAGCTGCGGGATGCGCCGCACCCCGAACCCAGGGTATGGGGGGCGTCGCTCGGATGTCGTATCTCGTGCCTCCCCCGAGCCTATAGCACGCACATTCGATTCACGGCCGGAGCCGACTACCTTCACCCGAACGGGTGGCCGCCGCTAGGGTGCCGATCATGAGCGATTTCGCATCCGACCTTGCCGCCGTACGGGCCGCCACCGACCGCCTCCTCGCCGGGGCCGGCGCGCTGGACGACGCCGGGGCCGCCGCCCCGTCGCTGCTCCCCGGCTGGACCCGCGGCCATGTGTTCGCGCACATCGCCCGCAACGCCGACGCCATCACCAACCTCCTCACCTGGGCCCGTACGGACGTCAAGACGCCGATGTACGTCAGCCCCGAGGCCCGCGACGCCGACATCGAGCGCGACAGCGCGCGCCCGCTGACCGCCCACCTCGACGACCTCCGCACCAGCGCCGCGCGCTTCGACGAGGCCGCCGCGGCCGTCTCCGAGGAGCGGCGGGAGTACGTGGTGGAGATGCGCAACGGCGTCATGGAGCGGGCCGCCATGCTGCCCTTCCGCCGCCTCGTGGAGGTCGAGCTGCACCACGTGGACCTCGGAATCGGCTACGGGCTGGAGGACCTGCCGGCCGCCTTCGTCACCCAGGAGATCGGTTTCATGGCCGGCGTGAAGCTCGCGGGCCGCGCCGAGGTGCCCGCGCTGCGGCTGACGGCCTCCGACGGAAGCAGCTGGCGCACGGGCCGCGAGGACGGCGAGGCCATCACCGTCACGGGCTCCCCCACCGACCTGCTCGGCTGGCTCGTCGGCCGCGCGGACGGGGCCGGCCTGGAGGTCCGGGGCGGTTCCTCCGGGGGCCTGCTGCCCGCGCTGCCGCCGCTATAGGGTTGATGCCATGACGTACAGCGGAGCGGTGAAGGTCGGCGGACCGGCGGACGTACACGAACTGACCGAGCTGATGATCTCCAAGGTCGCGGTCGGTCCGATGGACAACAATGCCTATCTGCTGCGCTGCCGCGCGACCGATGAGCAGTTGCTGATCGACGCCGCCGCGGAGCCGGCCACCCTGCTGAGCCTGATCGGCGACAGCGGCATCGCCTCCGTGGTCACCACCCACCGGCACGGCGACCACTGGGGAGCGCTGCGCGAGGTGGTGGACGCCACCGGCGCCCGCACCTACGCCGGGCGCTACGACGCCGAAGGCATCCCGGTGCCGACCGACGTGCCCGTCGAGGACGGCGACACGATCCGGGTGGGCGACGTCGAGCTCACCGCCCGCCACCTCGTCGGCCACACGCCGGGCAGCATCGCCCTGGTCTACGACGACCCGCACGGCCACCCGCACCTGTTCACGGGCGACTGCCTCTTCCCCGGCGGCGTCGGCAATACCTGGGGCGACCCCGAGTCCTTCGCCCGGCTGCTCGACGACGTCGAGAACAAGCTGATGTCCGCGCTCCCCGACGAGACCTGGGTCTATCCCGGCCACGGCGGGGACACCACCCTCGGCGCCGAGCGCCCGCACCTCGCGGAGTGGCGCGAGCGCGGCTGGTGACGCCCTCTCAGCAGAGGACCGAGGCGCGGCGGGAGTTGTTGTACGAGCACGAGTCGGCCTTCGACCCGTTCGACTTGCGCAGCGTCGCCGTGTCCCGGTCGTTGTTCCAGACGTAGGCCCGGCGGTCCTGGTAGCGGTTTGCCGCGGTGTCGCCGCCCCGGCCGGTGCGCACCTTCACCGACTTCCCGGCGCCCAGGGTGTAGGAGCCGAACGTGTACTGGTGACGGGAGGCGTCCGTCAGCTTCCAGTTCCGCAGGTTCACGGCGCGGCTCGTCGGATTCTTGATCCGTACCCACTCGGCGTTGAGGCTGGAGTTGGAACGGGTGTCCTTGCCGGGGCTGTTGTAGTAGATCTCCGTGATGTGCACGGAGGGCGCGGCGGACGCCGGCGCGGCGGCGAACAGAGTCGCCGCGGCCGTTCCCGTCGCCAGAATGGTGGCTGCTATGCGGTGGCGCATGGGTCCCCCCTAGGAACAAGCGGCTCCGATCGCGGGCCGCTGCGCACACCACGGTAGCGGCGCGGCCGACGGACGGTTCCGCTCCGGAGCGGCCGCAGTCCGCCGGCCCGGCGCCCGCGTCAGACCTCCAGGCTGTCCTTGCGCTCCTCCGCCTCGGCCTGCTTCTTCGAGGCCCGCAGGCTGGTGATCGTGGTGATGATCAGGACCGCGCAGATGACGCCGAGCGAGACGGGGATGCTGATCTCGGGGACGTGCACGCCGGATTCGTGCAGCGCGTGCAGGACCAGCTTCACCCCGATGAAGCCGAGGATCACCGACAGGCCGTACGAGAGGTGGACCAGCTTCTTCAGCAGGCCGCCGATGAGGAAGTAGAGCTGGCGCAGGCCCATCAGGGCGAACGCGTTGGCGGTGAAGACGATGTACGGATCCTGGGTGAGGCCGAAGATCGCCGGGATGGAGTCGAGCGCGAAGAGGACGTCGGTGGTGCCGATCGCCAGCATGACGACCAGCATCGGCGTCATCAGCCGCTTGCCGTTCTCGGCGATGAACAGCTTGGTGCCGTGGTACACGCTGGTGGAGGGGACGCGCCGCTCGACCGCCTTGAGCAGGCGGTTCTCCTCGAACTCCTCGTCCTCCTCGTTGCTGCGCGCGTCCTGGACGAGCTTCCAGGCGGTCCAGATCAGGAACGCGCCGAAGAGGTAGAAGATCCAGGAGAAGTTGGCGATGATCGCGGCGCCCGCGCCGATGAAGATCGCTCGCAGTACGAGCGCTATGAGCACGCCGACCATCAGCACCCGCTGCTGATAGATCGGCGGGACCGCGAACTTGGCCATGATCAGGACGAAGACGAAGAGGTTGTCGACGCTCAGCGACTTCTCGGTGATGTATCCGGCGAAGAACTCGCCCGCCGCCTGACCGCCCCCGAGCAGGAAGAGGCCGAGCCCGAAGAGCGCCGCGAGGGCGACCCAGACGACCGTCCAGACGCCCGCCTCCTTGATGGAGACAGCGTGCGGCTTTCGGCCGCCGATGAAGAAGTCCGCGGCGATCAGGGCGCACAGACCGACGATCGTCAGCGCCCACACGTTCAGGGAAACATCCACTGCTGCTCCTCCGGCAGAGTCGTACGGCACTCACAGCGTCGTCGCTGCCGGGGGTCCCGGTCCGCTGACACGCCAGCCATGACCTCCGTACGCCAAAGAGTACAGGAACAGCCAAGAGAAGGTAAAGAAGAATACAAATCAGCAGGTCAGTGGCGGTGAGCTTGCAATGCCTGGCCCACCTGCCGGATGACCCGCCCCAGCACCTCGCTCCCCCTCGGCACGGTCGGCGGCTCGTACGTCCAGACGTGCCCGACCCAGGGGTCGGCGAGGTGGTCGTCGGGGACCGGCGTGAGGCGCAGCAGCGCCCGCCACAGCGGGTCGAGCACCGGCCCGTACTCGCGGGCGTCCTGCCGGTCGGCCACCATCATCAGGTGGACGCCCACCGACGGCCCCTCGTCCGCGAGGTAGCGCAACTGGTTGACGGCCCGGTCGTCGAAGCCGTGCGGGAAGTCGTTGACGATCAGCAGCTGTTCCGCGGTGTCGAGATCGCGCGGCAGCGAGTCCACGGCCCCGCTGCGGACCGCCATCTGCACCAGATCGACGCGGCGCGTGAGCTTCGTCAGCGTCGCGGCGACCCCGCGCGCGCCGGCCGCCGGGGGCTCCCGGAGCGCGCCCGACCGCAGCAGGGGCGCGAGCGAGGCGCCCGCCGCGCCCGCCGGGTCGATCACCTGCACCGCGAAGTCGCCGACCGGGTGGACCGCGAGGAGCCGCGCGGCGTGCGCCACCGCGGTGTCCATGGCCAGCCGGCGCACGTCGGCCGACGCCATCAGCGCCGCCTCCGGGGCGCCCGTACGGCCGCTGTCGATCCACAGACCGCGCTCCAGCGGCAGCCGCATCAGCATGGGGATGCGCAGGTCGTCGCGTTCCGGCAGGCGCAGATCGCCGAGGCGCAGGGCCATCGGGCTCTCGAACGGCATCTGGTAGCCCTGCCAGACGGGGCTGGTCCACCGGGCGTAGGCGGGCGGCAGAGCCTGCTCGACGACGTCGGACTCGGCGGCGAGCCGGCCGAGATCGCGGTCGAGGACGGCGCGGGCCCGCGCGACGAGCCCGGTCTGCTTGCGGCGCGCCGCCTCGCGGGCGGCGTCGGCGGCCGGGCCGACGCGCGTGCCCGGGTCCGAGAGGACCTCGTCGAGCTCCCGCTCCATGCGCGACTCCGCGAAGTCCACCGCGCTGCGGTACGCCGCGACCGTACGGGCCAGGTCCTCGAACATGCCCCAGACCTGGTTGTAGAGCCGCTCGTCCATCGTCCAGCCGCCGGCGTCCCCCGCTACGGGCGCGGCGGGGCGCTCCTCCTCGCCGGACCGTGCCGCCGGGCCGGGCTGCGGCCGTGGGGCGTCCGCCGGGGCGGGAGACCGCTCGGCGGAAGCCCGACCGGCCGGCGCGTCCTGGGGAGGCTTCGCGGGCCGGCGCCTCGGATGCCGGTAGTCGACCGGTCCGGAACCGGGCACGGCGGCCGGTTCGGGTGACTCGTTCTTGCCGTCGGGGTGCCGCGCCCGCTCGCCCTTGTCCTGGTTCCGCGCGGGCCGCGGCGGCGGGGCGAGCGAGCGGGACGCCCCCTGGTCCACCGCCGCCTCGATGACGGCGGCCAGCTCGGCGGCGCCCGGCAGCCCCTGGTCGTGCAGCATCGCGGTCAGCCCGCCCGCGTACCCCTGGCCCACGGCCCGTACCTTCCACGCGCCCTGCCTGCGGTAGAGCTCCAGCGCGACGACCGCGGACTCGGAGTCCAGATCCGTGATGGTGTACCCGGCGACCTCGGTGCCGTCGAGGCCGGTGACGGCGACGAACGGCGCCGCCATCGCGCCGAACCGCGCCGGGCCGCCCACGCCGGACGGCAGCGCGAGCAGCACGCTGACCCGGTGGGCGGCGGCGGGGAGCGCGTCCAGGTCCACGGCCAGCCGGTGGTCGGCGGCGGCCTGCTGGGACACCTCCAGACCGGGGAGGTGCGGCGCGGCGGGGTGCGCCACCCACCCGGCGTCCGCGGCCCGCCCCCGCTCGTCGCCGAGGACGGCCCCGGCCACGACCGGGCCGCCCGCCGAGACCCGGATCTCCAAACGGGTCTGAGGCAGTGGGTGGTTCTGGCCCCGGACCAGTTCGGCCATCATCGGTGCGCCCCCTTGTTATGTCGTTCGCGGCCGTGCCCGTCGCGCACGGCCCTGCCCGCCTGCCCGGCGGTTCTCCCCCGCCGGGCCCCGGCCGGAGCCTGGGGCCCCCTCGCCGAACCCCCGCCTACAGGCTGGGCAGTATCGCCGGAATCAGGTCCTGGAAGGTGCGGCCGTCGGCCGGGACGCCGATCGCCGTCATCTGCCAGCCGCTGCCGGACCGGTGCACCTTCGCCATGATCTGCGCGGTGTACGGGCCGCCGCCGTCGAGGGTGTAGCGGACCAGCTCCTGGCCGGTGGTCTCATCCAGGAGCCGGCAGAAGGCGTTCTGCACCTCGGCGAAGGTCTGGCCGGTGAACGAGTTCACCGTGAACACGATCTGGTCGATGTGCACCGGCACCCGCTGCAGGTCGACGAGGATCGCCTCGTCGTCGCCGCCCTGCCCGGCGCCGCCGACCCGGTTGTCGCCGGTGTGCTGGACGGAGCCGTCGTCGCTGACGAGGTGCTGGAAGGACACCACGTCGACCGGCTCCCCCTCGGCGAACAACACCGCCGAGGCGTCCAGGTCGATCTCCTTCCTGCGCGAGCCGAACAGGCCGCGGCGGGGAGCTGCCTGCCAGCCCAGCCCCATCCGCACCGCGCTCAGGGTGCCCCCGTCGGCCTTCTTCAGGCTGATGCCCTGGCCCTTGGCCAAGTTGACCGTCACGCGCTGTCCCTTCTCGATGTACCGAGTGTCCCCGTGGCCGCGCGTCGGGCGCGGCCTCCTCGGAAAACCCTATGCACTGGCGCTCCCGGTGCCACCGGCCGGACGCGGTTTGTGGCGTTCTTGCAACACGTCCCCGAGACGAGCCCTCGCACCGCTTCCTCGCACGGCGCTCGCACGGTGCCCTCGCACCGCGCCACGGCCGCCCCTCAGGCGATTCCGGCCTCCCTCATCTGCCGCAGCTCCTTCTTCAGCTCCCCGACCTCGTCGCGCAGCCGGGCCGCGACCTCGAACTGCAGCTCGGCGGCGGCGCTGCGCATCCGCTCCGTCATCTCCTCGATCAGCTCGGCCAGCTCCGCGGCGGGCCGGTCCGTGAGCGCGGCGTCCTTGCCGGCGGCCGCCTTGCCGGACTTCCCGGCCCCCGCCGAGGGCACCGGGGCCTTGCCCTTGCTCTTGTCGCCCTGCCGGTAGCCGGTGCCCAGCAGCTCCTGGGTGTCGATCTCCTCGCGCGCGATGGTCGCGACGATGTCGCCGATCTTCTTCCGCAGCGGCTGCGGGTCGATCCCCTTCTCCTTGTTGTACGCGATCTGCTTCTCCCGGCGGCGGTTGGTCTCCTCGATGGCCTTCTCCATCGCCGGGGTGACCTTGTCCGCGTACATATGGACCTGTCCGGAGACGTTGCGCGCCGCGCGCCCGATGGTCTGGATCAGGGACGTGCCGGAGCGCAGGAACCCTTCCTTGTCGGCGTCGAGGATCGCGACCAGGGAGACCTCGGGGAGGTCGAGCCCCTCGCGCAGCAGGTTGATGCCGACCAGCACGTCGTACTCGCCGGCCCGCAGCTCGCGCAGCAGCTCGATGCGGCGCAGGGTGTCGACGTCGCTGTGCAGATAGCGCACCTGGATGCCCAGTTCCAGGAAGTAGTCGGTGAGGTCCTCGGCCATCTTCTTGGTGAGGGTGGTCACCAGGACGCGCTCGTCCTTCTCCGTGCGCGTCCGGATCTCGTGCACCAGGTCGTCGATCTGCCCGTCCGTCGGCTTGACGACGACCTCGGGGTCGACGAGGCCGGTGGGGCGGATGATCTGCTCCACGAAGCCGTCGCCGCGCGCGAGTTCGTACTTGCCGGGGGTGGCGGAGAGGTAGACGGTCTGGCCGATCCGCTCGACGAACTCCTCCCACTTGAGCGGGCGGTTGTCCATGGCGGACGGCAGCCGGAAGCCGTGCTCCACCAGGGTGCGCTTGCGGGAGGCGTCGCCCTCGTACATCGCGCCGATCTGCGGGACGGTGACGTGCGACTCGTCGATGACGAGGAGGAAGTCCTCGGGGAAGTAGTCGAGGAGGGTGTTGGGCGGCGAGCCGGGCTCGCGGTCGTCCATGTGCAGCGAGTAGTTCTCGATGCCGGAGCAGGAGCCGATCTGGCGCATCATCTCGATGTCGTACGTCGTACGCATCCGCAGCCGCTGGGCCTCCAGCAGCTTGCCCTGCTTCTCCATCGTGGCGAGGGTCTCCGCCAGCTCGGCCTCGATGCCCGCGACGGCCTTCTCCATGCGCTCCGGGCCGGCGATGTAGTGGCTGGCCGGGAAGACGTACAGCTCCTGGTCGTCGGAGATCACCTCGCCGGTGAGCGGGTGAAGCGTGGAGAGCGCCTCGATCTCGTCCCCGAACATCTCGATCCGGACCGCGAGCTCCTCGTAGACCGGGAAGATCTCGATGGTGTCGCCCCGGACCCGGAAGGTGCCGCGGGTGAAGGCCAGGTCGTTGCGGGTGTACTGGATCTCCACGAACCGGCGCAGCAGCTGGTCGCGGTCGATCTCCTCGCCGACCTTGAGCCGCACCATGCGGTCCACGTACTCCTGCGGGGTGCCCAGGCCGTAGATGCAGGAGACGGAGGCCACCACGACCACGTCGCGGCGGGTGAGCAGCGAGTTCGTCGCGGAGTGGCGCAGCCGCTCGACCTCCTCGTTGATCGAGGAGTCCTTCTCGATGTAGGTGTCCGACTGCGGTACGTACGCCTCGGGCTGGTAGTAGTCGTAGTACGAGACGAAGTACTCGACCGCGTTATTGGGCAGCAGCTCCCGGAATTCGTTGGCGAGCTGGGCCGCGAGGGTCTTGTTCGGCGCCATGACCAGGGTGGGCCGCTGCAGCTTCTCGATCATCCACGCGGTGGTGGCCGACTTGCCGGTGCCGGTCGCGCCGAGCAGCACCACATCTTTCTCACCTGCGCGAATACGCCGCTCCAGCTCGGCGATGGCCGTCGGCTGGTCACCGCTGGGCTGGTAGGGGCTGACGACCTCGAAGGGCGCCACGGTGCGTTCGATCTTGGATACGGGCCGCATGGAACCACCGTACGACCCACCACTGACAACGGCCCTGCCGTCGGTGTCCGAAGCCCGTCTCTCGGCCGAATGAGGGGCGGAATATCCGCAGAGTCCGCCGATGCCCGCGCGCGTTCGCCGGTCATCGCGTACTTATCTTCTTGTACGCCACATCCGGGACGCTCCCCGGCCCGGACCGGACGCCGCGAGGAGACCGTATGCAACTGCGCCCCGCCGCCGCCGTCGCCACCGCACTTCTGGGCCTGTCGGCGCTGCTCACCGGCCCCGCCCACGCCCACGCCACCCCCCATTCGCACGCACCCGTGGTCATCGGCCACCGCGGCTCGCCCGTGAGCGCGCCCGAGAACACGCTCGCCTCCGTCGACGCCGCCGCCCGCCTCGGCATCACCTGGGTCGAGAACGACGTCCAGCGGACCAAGGACGGCGCCCTCGTCGTGATCCACGACACCACGCTCAGCCGCACGACCGACGCCGAGCGGCGCTATCCGAACCGGTCGCCGTGGCGGGTGTCGGACTTCACCCTCGCCGAGATCGAGCGGCTCGACGCGGGCAGCTGGTTCGACCGCCGGTTCGCGGGGCAGCGCGTGCCGACCCTCGGCCGCTACCTCGACCGCGTCGAGCGGAACCGCCAGAACCTCCTCCTGGAGGTCAAGGCGCCGGAGCTCTACCCCGGCATCGAGCGCCGGATCACCTCGGAGCTGCGCGACCGGGGCTGGCTCGACCGGCGGCACGTGGCGCACCGGCTGGCCCTCCAGAGCTTCAACGCCGCCTCGCTGCGTACGCTCCACCGGCTCCGCCCCGATCTGATGCTCGGCTTCCTCGGCGCCCCGAAGGCCGCCGAGCTCCGCTCGTACGCGGCGTACGCCGATCAGATCAACCCGAACCACAAGGCCGTCACGCCGGAGTACCTCCGCGCCGTCCACGCGCTCCGAGGGCCGCACGGCCGCCCCCTGCGGCTCTCCGCGTGGACCGTCGACGACACGGGCGCCGCGCGGTCCCTGGCCCGGATGGGCGTGGACGCCATCATCACCAACAAGCCCGCGGAGATCCGCCGGGCCCTCGGCTGCGGGGCTTCGGGCGCCGCCGCCCCGCCCGTACGCGTACCGGCGGCGGCCTGACCCGGCGCGCCCTGGGGGCGGCGCCCCCAGGGCCTACGCTGCTCATATGACGGACACCGAGGGCGCCGACCGCGCCGAGGAAGAAGCGGCGGCAGCGGCGGGCCGGACGCGGTCCTGGTCCTGGAGGACGCTGGAGACCCCCATCGGCACGCTGGGGCTCGCCGTCACGGCCGAGGGGCTGCTCCGCGTCGTCTTCGACGCCGGTGAGACGCGCGCCGCGCGGGCCGTGGAGGAGCTGACCCGCCGCCTCGGCACCGGGCCCGATGCGCCGACCGGGGCGGCCCGCGAGCTGCCGGCGGAGACGGAGCGCCAGCTCGGGGCCTACTTCGACGGTCGGCTGCGGGCGTTCACGGTGCCGCTGGACTGGTCGCTCACCACGGGCTTCAACCGCCGGGTGCTGCGCGCGCTCGCCGCCCACGTCCCGTACGGCACGGTCGTCGGCTATCAGGACCTCGCCCGCCGCGTCGGCGAGCCCGGCGCCGCCCGCGCCGTGGGGACGGCGATGGGCGCCAACCCCCTGCCGGTCGTCGTCCCGTGCCACCGCGTGGTCGAGAGCGACGGGGGCATCGGCGGCTTCGGCGGGGGCCTGGAGGTCAAGCGCGCCCTGCTGGCCCTGGAGGGCGTCCTGCCGCAGCCGCTCTTCTAGCCTGGTCAGGCGGCCCCTGCGGGCCCAACAGGCCCGCTCGCCCGGCCGATTGTCAGTGGCAGCCCCTAGCGTTTCCCAGCAGTAGAGGTCGGCCGCCGGTGGCCGCCCTGGGAGAGGGGTATGCCATGACGCAGGCGTCGGGCGACAGGACGTATCTGGAGCTGTCACAGGACGGCGGCGGGGCGCACAAGTTCTACGAGGTGACCGTGGACGGCGTCACCGTCTCCGTCCGGTACGGACGGATCGGCGCGGCGGGCCAGTTGCAGACCTCCACCTTCCCCACCGCCGAGAAGGCGCGGGCCGCGGCGGCGAAGAAGGTCGGCGAGAAGGTCCGCAAGGGGTACGCGCCGGCCGTGCAGGGCGCCCGCGCCGCACGGGCCGTGACGCGCCGTCAGGTCGCGTCCGCGCCGTCGACGGCGCGCGCCGTGGCCCCGGTGCTGTGGCGGTTCCGTACGGGCTCCGCGGCGTTCGGCATCCACATCGACGAGGACCGCTGCTGGGTGGGGAACCAGGCCGGGGATGTCTTCACCCTCGCGCACGACGGCGAGGTGCTGTCCCGCTACCGGCTGCCGGACGGCGTCAAGTGCCTGGTGGCGGACGACTTCTGGATCTACGCGGGCTGCGACGACGGCACGGTCTACGACCTGTCCTCCAAGCTCCCCTTCGCCGCCTACCAGATCGCGGCGGACGTCGACATCTTCTGGCTGGACGTCCGCGAGGGCGTGCTCAACGTGTCGGACCGGAACGGCGGTCTGACGGTCATCGACCATGAGGACGAGTACCAGTGGTCGCGCGGCAGCGCCGGAGCGCACGGCTGGATGGTGCGCCGTGACGAACGGGCCGTCTACCACGGCCACGACCGCGGCGTGACGGCGTACGCCCCGGACGGCGGCGGCGAGCTGTGGCACACGCCGACCAACGGGGCGGTGCTGTTCGGCTGGCAGGAGGACGACGCGGTCTACGCGGGCACCGACCGCCGCGTCGTGCAGCGCCTGTCGAAGGCGACGGGCCGGACGGAGGCCACCTATCCGTGCGACACCGCGGTCTACTCCTGCGCCACCGCCCCCGGCGGGCGGTACGTCTTCGCGGGCGACTCCGCCTCGTCCGTGTACTGCTTCGCGGCGGACGGCACCCGGCTGTGGAAGCTGGGCACCGGCGGCGGCTCGGCACTGTCGATGCAGTATCTGGACGAGAAGCTCTACATGGTCACCACGGACGGCTCGCTGGTGTGCGTCGACGCGTCGGAGGCCGCGATCGCCGCCGCGCGGACCGGCACCGTCCCGGTTCCGGTGGACGTCAAGTCGGCCGAGGCGCTGCCCACTTACGCGCCGACGACCACGCTGGCGACCGTGACGGCCGCCCCGGCCTCGGGCATCGTCGTGGAGTGCGTCGAGGAGGGCGGCCGGCTGCGCGTCCACGTCGTCTCCGAAGGCTACGAACCCCAGTGGAACGTCCAGTTCCCGCGCCAGATACGCGAGCCCGGCGTCCGTTACGTGGTCGACGCGCTCGCACCCGCGACGGCCGGCTTCTACCGCGTCCGCGGCGAGATCAGGCGTCTGCTCTGAACCCGCTCCACGCCGGATGGCGGGGGTCGTCGGCCCGTACGACCACCTGGGCGGCGTCCTCCGGCCCGACCTCGTCGGCGTAGCGCGCGAAGGCGGGTACGGTCCAGGCGTCCGCCGCGTCGGTGCGGCGCGCCAGCGCGGCGGGCGACATCCGCAGGTGCACCGCCAGGTCGAAGGGGAACCAGTGCCCGAGGAGGAGCGGGCCGTGCACGATCACGACGCCGCCGGGCGGCACCGTCAGGTACGGGCTGCGCGTCGCCCGGTCCGTCACGGGGTCCCAGAGGTCGGGCAGCACCCGTCCGCTGCCGCCGGGCTCCAGGGGCGCGAACACCTCGCGGTGGAGCGCGCCGGTGTCGAGCCACAGGTCGTAGTACGCGTCGGCGTCCTGCCGCCCGTATTCGAGGCGCAGCGAGGCGGGCCGCAGGAATCCGCCGGTCCCGATGACGGCCGCCGGCCGCCCTCGTGCCCGCAGTTCCCCGGCCATGCCCTGCGCCAGCTCCGCGGGGCGGGCGGCGGGAGCACCGTCGACGGCGACCCGCAGCCAGGGGCTGCCGTCCTCCGCCTCGGACCCCGCGATCCGCTCCACGAGCGCTTCCGTCAGTCGCGTCCACGAGATCGCTTCCCACTGCACGGACCCATGATGCACGCCGCGCTGTGAAGGGAGGGCTCCGGCCCGGCCCGCTCAGGTATCGCCGGCCCCCGCGCCCGCCTCCACGGGATGTGTCAGTACGGCGGCGCGGCCCGCGCGACCGCATCGTCGCGCTGAAGCAGCGACGACAGGGCGTCCGCCGGGTCGTCGTCCGCGGGTCCCGCCGGCCACCAGTCCGGGTCGGGGCCCGGATCGGCCTCGTAGGGGTACCAGCGGCCGTCATGGCCGAAGCGGAGCTGGAGGCCGCGGGCGTCGTCGGTGAGGTGGTTGTGGCGCGGACGCAGGGGCGGCAGCCCGGCGGCGGCCAGGGCGGGACGGGCCCGGTCGAAGGGGCCGGCCGGCGGGTTCCACGGGGATTCGAGGAGCGTCAGGCCCTCCAGCCCGCCCTGCCGCCAGGCGGCCACCGCGCGGGCCACGTCGGTCGGGGTGCGGCCGGTTCCGGCGGCCAGGCTCCGGTACAGGGTGCGGGTGGTGGCGGTGAGTCCGGAGGTGGGCCGGGTGGCGGCGAGCCGGACCGCGTCCTGCCAGGGGGTGAGGCCGGGGTGCGGGTCGCCGCCCGTGGTGAGGAAGGCGTGGGCGCGGGCGGCCGCGTCCGTGGCCAGCAGGTCGAGCGCCGCCGCGTCGACGGGCAGCCGACGGGCGGGCGGCAGCGCCGGCGGTATGCCGGGGCGCCGGGGGACGGGGAGCGGGTCGGGGAGAGCCGCGGGGGCGGGCGCGGCGGAGAGCGCGGTACGGGCGTCGACACCCGTGCGGGCGGCCGGTGACTCGCGGGACGCGTGGGCCGCGTTGCGGCGGGCGAGGTCGTCGAGGAGCGCCCGTTCGTCGCGGCCCCGCATCAGGAGGAGGACGAGCGGGTCCGCGTCCAGCAGCAGGGCGGCCTCGTAGCAGAGGGCCGCCGCGTGTTTGCACGGGTGCCCCCGGTCGGGGCAGGAACAGCGCGGCGACAGCTCGCCGGGGCCCGGCAGCAGCCGCACGCCGGCCTCGGCGGCGGCGTCGACGAGCGCGTGCGGCATGTCCTTGCCGAGGAGGGCCGCGATATGCGACGGCTGGGCGGCCACCGCGGTCAGGAAGCGGTCCCAGTCGGCGTCGGAGAGGACGTCCAGCCCGATACCGGTGCGGTACGGGCGCGAGCGGCTGCCGTCGACGCGGGCCGCGATCCGGCCGGGCGTGACGGTGATGTCGTGGACGTGGCCGCCGCGCGCGTAGGCCCGGCCGCGGGAGAGCCGGGCGGCGTCGAGCGACGCGCTCTCCAGGGCCTCGATCCAGGCGTTGCCCCACCAGGACTCGGCGAAGGTGGTCACCGCGGCCTCCTCAAGGCGACCAGCTCGGCGAGCTCCGCGTCGCTCAGCTCGGTCAGCGCCGACTCGCCGCCGCTGAGGACCGCGTCGGCCAGCGCGCGCTTCGCCTCCAGCATCTCGGCGACGCGGTCCTCGACCGTGCCCTCGGTGACGAGGCGGTGGACCTGCACGGGCTGGGTCTGGCCGATGCGGTACGCGCGGTCGGTCGCCTGGTCCTCGACCGCCGGGTTCCACCAGCGGTCGTAGTGCACGACATGGCTCGCGCGGGTGAGGTTGAGGCCCGTGCCGGCCGCCTTCAGCGACAGCAGGAAGACGGGGACCTCACCGGACTGGAAGCGGTCCACGAGCTGTTCGCGCCGCGCGACCGGGGTGCCGCCGTGCAGCAGTTGGGACGGCACGCCGCGCGCCGTCAGGTGGGCCAGGAGCAGCCGGGCCATCTCCACGTACTGCGTGAAGACCAGCACCGATCCGCCCTCGGAGAGGATGGTGTCCAGCAGTTCGTCGAGCAGTTCCAGCTTCCCCGAGCGGCCCGCCAGCCGCTCGCCGCCCTCCTTCAGGTACTGGGCGGGGTGGTTGCAGACCTGCTTCAACGCGGTGAGCAGCTTCATCACCTGGCCGCGCCGCGCCATGCCCTCGGTCCCCTCGATGTTCACGAGGGTTTCCCTGACGACGGCCTCGTAGAGGGCGGCCTGTTCGCGCAGCAGCGCTGCCGGCCGGTCGGTCTCCGTCTTGGGCGGCAGCTCGGGGGCGATGCCCGGATCGGATTTCTTCCGGCGCAGCAGGAAGGGCGCGACGATGTGGGCCAGGCGTTCGACGGCCTCCTGGGTCTGCTCGTCGTCCTCGCCGCCCTCGATGGCGCGGGCGTGGCGGGCCCGGAAGTTCTTGAGGGAGCCCAGCAGCCCCGGGTTGGTCCAGTCGAGGAGCGCCCACAGCTCGGAGAGGTTGTTCTCCACGGGGGTGCCGGTGAGGGCGATCCGGGCGGCGGAGGGGATGGTGCGCAGTGCCACGGCCGTGGACGCGTACGGATTCTTCACGTGCTGCGCCTCGTCCGCCACGACCAGTCCCCAGGGCCGTTCGGCGAGCTCCTCGGCGCTGGAGCGCATCGTGCCGTAGGTGGTGAGCACGAAGCCCCCGGCCAGGCCGTCCAGGGTCCGTCCGGAGCCGTGGAAGCGGCGCACGGGGACGCCGGGCGCGAAGCGCTCGATCTCGCGCTGCCAGTTGCCGAGCAGGGAGGCCGGGCAGATGACCAGCGTGGGGTCGGCGGGCGCGCGGTGCAGGTGGAGGGCGATGACGGTGATCGTCTTGCCGAGTCCCATGTCGTCGGCGAGGCAGCCGCCGAGGCCGAGGGAGACGATCCGGTCGAGCCAGCCGAGCCCGCGCAGCTGGTAGTCGCGGAGGGCGGCGCGCAGTCCGGGCGGCTGGACGGCGGGTTTGGGCTCGGCGGTGAGCCGGTCGCGCAGGACGGCGAGCGCCCCGACCGGCACGGTGGCGACCTGTTCGCCGTCGACCTCGGCGGTGCCGGTCAGCGTCATGGACAGGGCTTCGGCGGGGTCGAGCCGCCCCAGGTCGCGTCTGCGGGCCTTGCGGACGAGCGCGGGGTCGACCAGCACCCACTGGTCGCGCAGGCGCACGACGGGCCGGTGCGCCTCGGCGAGCGCGTCCATCTCCTGCTCGGTGAGCGGTGAGCCGCCCATCGCCAGCTGCCAGCGGAATTCGAGGATCTGCTCCGCGTCGAAGAAGCTCGGTTCGTCGGACGCGGTGCCCGGTGCGATCCGTACGACCGCGCGGGCGGTCAGGTCGCGCGCCAGCTCCCGGGGCCAGTGGACGGCGACCCCGGCCGCCGACAGCCGCTGGGCGGCCACGCCGAGGAGGTCGTTCAGCTCGTCCTCGTCGAGCGTCAGCACGTCGGGCACGGGCCGCTCCAGGAGGCGGCCGAGGGGTGGCCAGACGCGGGCGGCGCGCCGGAGCGAGAGAACCGTGTCGACACGGGCGCGCGCGCCGAAATGCTCCCCCGCGCGCCCCTCCCACAGCGCGACCGCGTCCGTGAGCAGAGTCGGGTCGGTGAGGCTGTGGACCTGGACCACCGCCGCGGCGAGCCCGCCGTCCTCCTCGTAGAGGTCGTACGCGCGCAGGTCCAGGCGGAGCGAGATCCGCACCCCGCCGTCCGTCCCGGCGGCGGCTTCCGCGACCCACTCGCGCAGCGCGGGCAGCTGGTGCGCGGCGCGCGCGGCGTACGGCTCCCCCGCCGCGTACGGCGCCGCGGGCGTCCGCGGCAGGGTGTCCGCGACCGCGTCCAGCAGCGCCCGTACGAGTCCGTCGGGGTCCGGGAGCCGCAGCGGCCCGGGGCCCGGCAGCGGCGCCGCGTACGCCTCGGCGGGCATGGCGGCGGCGACCGCCCGCAGGTGCGCGAGGTCCTCGGCGTCCAGCGGCCCGGCCCGCCAGGCGTCCTGGTCGGCCTCGGTCAGCCCTGGGAGCAGCCTGCCGCGCGCCACGAGCTGCAGTCCGTGCAGCGCCGCGGCCCCCCAGCAGGCGGCCGCCGGATGGGCCGCCGGGTCGTGGCGGGCGCGCACCAGCGGGGGGACCGCCTGTTCCAGGGGGAGCACGAGCGCGGGCACCGTGCGCTGCTCCACGCCGTCTCCGCTCCGGCGCACGACGGTCAGCTCGGTGCGCTCCCCCTCCGCTCCGACCGGAAGATCGCCGCCGTCCGGCCGCCAGAAGGCGACGGCGCCCTCGCGCGGCAGTTCACCGGGCAGGAAGACGGCGGCGCAGCGCCCCAGCGGACCGGCCGGACCGCCCACCGCAGCAGCCGAGGGACCACCAGGTTCCGCGGCGGCCGAAAGCCGCCCCGATACCAGCCTCACCCGCCCCACCACCTCGCCGTTTCCCGCGGCTCCTCGAGCCGTTTCCCGTGTTGTCCGAGCGGTTCCCGAGTCTACGGAGGGGCACTGACAATCCGGCCGGCTCAGCCCCTCAGCAGCCGCTCGGCGAGGGCCAGCGGCTCGGCGGCCCTGCGGGCGGCGGGCAGCGGCGCCGGGGCCTTCGCCCGGTGCGCGGCGGCCCGTTCGACGACCGTCGTACCGGTCTCCGCCTCCAGCACCGGCGCGTATCCGGCCGCCCGCAGGGCCCGCAGCACGGCGTCCGGCGGTTCGGCGGCGACCAGGACCGTCGGCGCGACGGCCCGCAGCCCCAGGGCGCGCAGCTCGCGGTGCGCGGCGAGCTCCCGCACCAGGGCCTCGTCGTCGGAGCGGACGCAGCAGGCGGTGCGTACGACCCGTACCCGGCCGTGCGTACGGGCGGTGTCGCCGATCAGGTACGTCAGGGGCTGCGGCAGCGTTCCCGAGGCGGACGCGGCCGTCAGTTCGGCCGTCAGCGCGGCGGGGTCGTGCCCGGCGTCCAGGGCGCGCCGCACGGAGTCGGCGGTGAACCGCCAGGTCACGGCGTGTCCCTCCGATTCGCGGTCGGCGCAGGCTCCGAGGAGGCCGGCGAGCCCGGCCGACGGCGCGCCGGGGGCGACGGCGGTCAGGTCGGCCTGGAAGTGGGCGTGTTCGAGCGGCGGCGGCAGGAGACGGCCCAGTTCGGCGCGGAGCGCGGCGGGGCCGACGAGCAGCGCCCGGCCGAGCGGGCTGAGCGCGCCGTGGGCGACGACGCCGAGGAACGCCGCCTCGCTCAGGGTGTGCGCCGACCGGTCCGCCGCCATCGGCTGGCCGCGGACGGCGAGCGGGCGGTGCCAGTCGGCGGCCCGGATGAGCGCCTGCAGCGGCTGGAGCGCGTCCGCGGCGTCCGGCAGCGGCGGCGGGGGCACGGCGGCCCCGGTCCCCTCGGGGAGCGCGGCGAGGGCCTCCAGCAGCGCCCTGCGCAGGGGCGCCGCGTAGCGGTCGTGACCGCGTACGAGCGTGGCCGGCGGCTCCCCCGGCGTTCCCAGCGTGGGGATGCCGTGCAGCTCCGCCCAGGCCGTCAGCACGGGCGCCAGCCGCTCGCCCGCGGTCCGCGTCAGCCACTCGTCGTACGCGGCGGTGGGCAGCGCCGTCGTGCCGCCGCGGTCCCGGCTGAGCGCGATCAGCCCGGCGGCCTCGGCGGTGTCGAGGAGCAGCCGGGCGTGGCCCTCGCCGGTGCCGGCCGCCTTGGCCAGCCGCCTGGTCTCGCGGACGGCCAGCCCGCCCGACTTCCGCAGGGCGGCGGGCTGGGCGGCGAGGGCGGCGAGGAGCCGGTCCATGGCGGCCGAGAGGGCGGACGCGGCGGCCTGCGTCTCCGCGCCGACGAGGGCGGGATCGGTCTGCGTCAGGGCGTCGGCCGCGGGGCTCGGCGCGTCGCGGGCGAAGTCCCCGAGGTCGAGGCCGCCGATGAGCTGCGGAACGCGGGGCGGCACGACGATGCGGCCGTCCTCGGCGGGTGCGGCGAGCCCGTCCTCGTACAGCGCCCGCAGCGCGGCGGCGGCGGCCTCCCTGTCGGGTCCGGGGCTGTCCGCGCCGAGCGCCTCGTACGCCGTCCCGGCCGGTACGGGCTCGGCGGCGAGCCGCGGGAACGACAGGCTGTGCGACATCAGCGCCTCGAAGCCGGCCCCGGAGCGCGGCGCGGGCGGCCGGGGCGGCGCGTTCTCCGCCGCGAGCCGCTGCCCGGCGCGGGCGACGGCGGCGAGGAGCTGGAGCCGGGGCCGGTCGAGCTGGAGGACGAGGTGGTGGACGGTCTCGTACGACCACAGGGCGGTGGCCAGCCCGCGCAGGTGGGTGGGCGCGGGCCGGTGGGACAGGGGCTCGCGGTGGCGTGCGAGGAGGCTCGCGAGCTGCTCCGGGGTGCGCTGTCCGAGCGCGCGGGCGAGGGTGTCGAGGCCGTCCATGGCCCCGACCCTACTGGCCGCCGGAAACCTCGATCGCGCAGGTGGGAGGGGGCCTGCGGACGCGGGGCGCGGAAGGGCTTGGACGAGGCCGGGATCGGGTGGATTCTGGAAGCAGGAGATGCGTGGCGATGCGTACGGGCAGCGAACCGGTGCAGGCACGCAGCCCGCTCAGGCTCAGGTGCGGGCTGGCCGTGTGGGGGCTGGCGTGGGCCGTCGCGGGGACGGTCGTCTTCGCGGACCTCGGCCGGCCGGGGTGGGCGATCGCCTGCGGGGTGCTCTCCGCGGTGACGGCCGCGGACCTGTTCATGGTGATCCGCCATATCCGCCAGGGCCCCCGCTACCAGCCGGGCCGGGATGTCCCGCCGTACGATCCGGTCAAGGGCGGCGGCCGCGGCAGGCGGAGCCGCCCGCGATAGCCCTCCCGCGACAGCCCTGCCCCCGGGACCGGCCCAGCACGACCGGGGTGCGGTCCGGACGTTCGCCGGGGGTCAGCCCGCTCCTTCATCGAAGCGGGCCGCCTCGATGTAGTCCGGCCGGGGGTCGAGGGCCGCGGCCAGCCGGAAGTGGCGGGTGGCCTCGGCCCGCCGCCCGTCGCGCTGGAGGGTGCGGGCCAGCGCGAAGTGGGCGAAGGCGTTGTCCGGTTCGCGCTCCAGGACCAGCTGGAATTCCAGTTCGGCGGGGCGCAGTTGAGCCGCGCCGAAGAAGGCGCGGGCGCGCAGCAGGCGCGCCGCGGTGTTCTCGGGGTGGGCGGTGATGACCGAGTCGAGGAGTTTGACGGCTCCGCGCGGATCGCGGGCGGCCAGCAGCTGCTCCGCGGCGCGGTAGTCGATGACGTGGGTCTCGGGCGTCGGCTCGGACACGTGCCGTTCTCCTTCCTGGATACGGATCCCGGATACGGACTCCCGGTCGCGGGCTACCCGGTACGGGCTCCCGGATGCGGGCTCCCTGCCGCGGAACGCCAGGGTCCGGCCGCGGGCATGCGTGATCACGGCGTACGCCCGTCCCAACGCGGCGCGGCAGCGCCCTATTCCGACCGCGTGCCCGCTCCTATTCCGATCGCGGCCCGGATGTCCCCTCGGCCCGCTCCACCAGCTTCGCCCAGACCTCGCGGACCTGCGGTTCCAGCGCGTCGAGCGGACCGTCGTTGTCGATGACGAGATCCGCGACCGCGAGCCGCTCCTCGCGCGTCGCCTGGGCGGACATGCGCGCCCGGGCGTCGTCCGGCGTCATGCCGCGCAGCCGTACGAGCCGGTCGAGTTGGGTCCGGGGATCGGCGTCGATGACGACGACGGCTTCGTAGAGCGGCGCGAGGCCGTTCTCCGCGAGGAGCGGCACGTCGTGGACGACGATGGCGTCCGGGCCCGCAGCCGCCTCCAGCTCCGCGGAGCGGGCGCCCACCAGGGGGTGCATGATCGCGTTGAGGGCCGCGCGCCGGTCCGGGTCAGCGAAGACGACCGCACCCAGCGCGGGCCGGTCCAGGGACCCGTCGGCCGCGAGCACCTCGGGCCCGAACTCCGCGGCCACGGCCGCGAGTCCGGGCGTGCCGGGCTCCACCACCTCGCGCGCGATCTTGTCGGCGTCCACGACCACCGCTCCGTAGGAGGCGAGCAGCCGTGACACCTCGCTCTTGCCGGCGCCGATCCCGCCCGTAAGGCCCACCTTCAGCATGCGGCCCACGCTATACGGCCGGGGCTCACTGGCCCCCGTCGCCCTCGCGGTCGGCGAGGAAACGCTCGAACTCCGCGCCGAGTTCGTCCGCGGAGGGCAGTTCCACGGGCTCCGCGACGAGGTTGCCGCGCGCTTCGGAGCCCGCCACCGCGTCGTACTGGTGCTCCAGGCCCCGTACCAGCGCGACCAGCTCCTCGTCACCCTCGCCGATCTGCCGCTCGATCTCCTCCTGCGTGCGCAGCGCCTCGGTGCGCAGCGCGTGCGCGGCGCTCGGCAGGACGAGTCCGGTGGCGGCGGTGACCGCTTCCAGCGCGGTGAGGGCGGCGTCGGGGTAGGACGAGCGGGCCACGTAGTGCGGGACGTGGGCCGCCACGCCGAGCACGTCGTGGCCCGCCTCCGCGAGGCGGTACTCGATGAGGGCCGCGGCGCTGCCGGGGACCTGCGCCTCGTCGAAGAGGGCGGCGTGGCCGGGCATGAGGTCCGTGCGGTTTCCGTGCGGCGTGACGCCTACGGGGCGCGTGTGGGGGACTCCCATGGGGATGCCGTGGAAGTTGACCGACAGCCGTACGCCCAGCCGCTCGACCATCTCGCGCACGGCCGCCGCGAACCGCTCCCACTCGACGTCCGGCTCGGGGCCTGCCAGCAGCAGGAAGGGCGCGCCGGTGGCGTCCTGCACCAGGTGCAGTTCGATCTTGGGCGTCTCGTACGCGGTCCAGCGGTTGCGCTGGAAGGTGAGCAGCGGGCGGCGAGCCCGGTAGTCGACGAGCCGGTCGTGGTCGAAGCGGGCGACGACCTGGTGCGGCAGCCCGTCCAGCAGCCGCTCGACGATCTGCTCGCCGGTCTCGCCGGCGTCGATGTAGCCGTCGAAGTGGTAGAGCATGACCAGCCCCGCCGAGTCCTGGGCGAGGGCCAGGTCGGCTACGGCGAGCCCCTTGGGCTCCCATTCGTACAAACCCTGCGGATCCAGCACAGTGACCGCTCCTCCTCGTGTTTCCGTCATGAAGAACACCGGGCGCGCGCCGGCCATTCCCGCTTGCCGCTTCCGGGAGTTGAGACGGAGCCGCTGGTACGGGCGCGGCCCGATCCGGTGCGTCGCGCATGCGTCCCGGTGGGTTGACGCTGCGTCAGTCAGGCCCTAGGTTCGCGAACCGCCGCACGGATTCATATCCACGCCCATCGTTCACATACAGGAAAGGATCTCGAATGCGTGCCAGACCGCTCCTGATGGCCCCCACCGCCGCTCTGCTCGCCGTCGGCGGCCTCGTGGCCGCCGCGTCGGCTGCGAACGGCGCCCCCGTCGCCGGTCGCGCCCCGTCCGCCGCCTCCCCCGCGTCCGTCATCTCCGTGACCACCGCGGCCCAGCTGAAGTCCGCCCTCGCCGCCGCCGGACCCGGCGACACGATCCAGCTCGCCGACGGCACGTACAACGGAAACTTCAAGACCACCGCCCGCGGCTCCGCGTCCGCCCGCATCACGCTCACCGGTTCGCCGAAGGCCGTGCTCACGGCCGGCGGCGGCTACGGACTCCACCTCAACGGGGCCTCGTACTGGACGGTCAAGGGCATCACCGTCACCGGCGGCCAGAAGGGGATCATGATGGACGGCGCGGACGGCGTCGTCATCGACTCGGTCACCGTCCACGGCCTCGACATGGAAGGCGTGCACTTCCGCAAGTCCAGCCGCGACGGCCTCATCGAGAACTCGAGGATCTACGACACCGGCAAGGACGGCCAGGGCATGGGCGAGGGCGTGTACGTCGGCTCGGCCGGCGGGCTCTCCGACAAGAGCGACAACATACGGATCCGGTCCAACACCATCGGCCCGGACGTCCGCGGCGAGAACGTCGACATCAAGGAGGGCACCACCGGGGCGCGGATATCCGGCAACACCTTCGACGGCAGCGGACTCAGCAACGCCAACTACGACGACTCCTGGGTCGACGTGAAGGGCAACGGCGTGGTCGTCGAGAACAACACGGGCACGCACACCAGCAACGACGGCTACCAGACCCACACCCAGCAGCAGGGCTGGGGCTGCGGCGCCGTCTTCCGCGGCAACAAGTCCGACCTGAACGGCGCCAAGGGCTCCTCGCGGCTCGCCGTCAACGTCACCAACTACGACGCGAGCAGCTGCAAGGCCACCGTGTACGCGAGCAACACCGTCTCCGGCGGCAAGGGGCTCACGAACATCAAGGTCACGGGCGGCGGCTGAGCACCCGCCCGCTGGGCGCGCCCGCGCATGAGTAAGGCCCGCCCCCCATTGGGGAGCGGGCCTTACCTCAGTCAGCTACGACAACCGACCGCGGAGCAGAGCGTCAGCTCTGGCCGCCGGCCAGCTTCTCGCGGAGCGCGGCCAGGGCCTCGTCCGACGCCAGGGCGCCGGAGTTGTCCGCCGACTCCGAGGAGTACGAGCCACCGGAGGCGTTGCCGCCACCGGTGCCGGCACCGGCGGCGGGAGCCGCAGCACCCTCGGCCGCGGCCTGCTCGTCGGCCTCACGGGACTTGATGACCTGGGCCTGGTGCTGCTCGAAGCGCTGCTGCGCCTCGGCGTACTGGGTCTCCCAGGCCTCACGCTGCTGCTCGTAGCCCTCGAGCCAGTCGTTCGCCTCGGGGTCGAAGCCCTCGGGGTAGATGTAGTTGCCCTGGTCGTCGTAGGACGCGGCCATGCCGTACAGGGTCGGGTCGAACTCGACCACGGACGGGTCGGCGCCGAAGGACTCGTTGGCCTGCTTCAGCGAGAGGCTGATGCGACGGCGCTCCAGGTCGATGTCGATGACCTTGACGAAGATCTCGTCGTTGACCTGGACGACCTGCTCCGGGATCTCCACGTGGCGCTCGGCCAGCTCGGAGATGTGGACCAGGCCCTCGATGCCCTCGTCGACGCGCACGAACGCACCGAACGGAACGAGCTTGGTGACCTTACCCGGGACGACCTGACCGATCTGGTGGGTCCGGGCGAACTGCTGCCACGGGTCTTCCTGCGTCGCCTTGAGCGACAGGGACACGCGCTCGCGGTCCATGTCCACGTCGAGGACCTCGACGGTGACTTCCTGACCGACCTCGACGACCTCGGAGGGGTGGTCGATGTGCTTCCAGGAGAGCTCGGAGACGTGCACCAGACCGTCGACGCCGCCGAGGTCCACGAACGCGCCGAAGTTGACGATCGAGGAGACGACGCCGGAGCGGACCTGGCCCTTCTGCAGGGTCGTGAGGAAGGTCTGACGGACCTCGCTCTGGGTCTGCTCGAGCCAGGCACGGCGGGACAGGACCACGTTGTTGCGGTTCTTGTCCAGCTCGATGATCTTGGCCTCGAGCTCCTTGCCCACGTAGGGCTGGAGGTCGCGGACGCGGCGCATCTCGACGAGAGACGCCGGCAGGAAGCCACGGAGGCCGATGTCGAGGATGAGACCACCCTTGACGACCTCGATGACGGTACCGGTGACGATCCCGTCCTCTTCCTTGATCTTCTCGATCGTGCCCCAGGCACGCTCGTACTGAGCGCGCTTCTTGGACAGGATGAGACGACCTTCCTTGTCCTCCTTCTGGAGAACCAGGGCCTCGATCTCATCGCCGACCTTGACGACCTCGTTCGGGTCGACGTCGTGCTTGATCGAGAGCTCGCGGGAAGGGATGACGCCTTCGGTCTTGTAACCGATGTCGAGCAGGACCTCGTCCCGGTCGACCTTCACGATGACGCCGTCGACGATGTCGCCGTCGTTGAAGTACTTGATCGTCTCGTCGATCGCGGCGAGGAAGGCTTCCTCGTTACCGATGTCGTTGACCGCAACCTGCGGGGTGGTGGCGGTGGTCTCGGTGCTGCTCGTCATGTGGGAAAGGGCTCCGGTACGGACAGTGAGTCGTAGGTACTGCTACGCCGTGAGCCGGTATCGCACTGCCGAAGCCGGACAGCCTTAGAAGCGCACCTCCCGGCAGAACCGGAAGCGCCTCGACAACCGAGGGGACATACAACAAGTGCGAGCGCGACCTGCTCCGTCTGAGGTGCGCAGGCCCGCAGCGCAACTTGTAGCATACGGGGGCAGCCGGGCACGGTCAATGCGCGAAGGCGCACACCCAGGACAGAACATCCCATACCTGGCACAACTCATGTTCGGCGAGGCCACAAGGGTCGTGCCGCGCACCGCGGCCACCGGCCCGAACGAAGGGTACGACGGGCGTCACGATGATCCAAGAGCATGAGCCGGAGGCCACCCGACGCGCCTCCGGAGCGGCCGAGAGCAGCCGCGCCAACCGCGGCTGGTGGGACCGGAACGCCGACGAGTACCAGCAGGAGCACGGCGGGTTCCTCGGCGACGACCGGTTCGTGTGGGGCCCGGAGGGTCTCGACGAGGCCGAGGCGGCGCTGCTCGGCCCCGCCGCCGAGCTGAAGGGGCGCGACGTCCTGGAGATCGGCGCGGGCGCAGCCCAGTGCTCCCGCTGGCTGGCCGCCCAGGGCGCCCGCCCGGTCGCGCTCGACCTCTCGCACCGGCAGTTGCAGCACGCGCTGCGCATCGGCTGCGCGTTCCCCGTCGTGGAGGCCGACGCCGGGGCCCTGCCCTTCCCCGACGGGACGTTCGACCTCGCGTGCTCGGCCTACGGAGCCGTCCCGTTCGTCTCCGACCCGGTACGCGTGATGCGCGAGGTGCGGCGGGTGCTGCGGCCCGGCGGCCGCTGGGTCTTCTCCGTCACCCACCCCGTCCGGTGGGCGTTCCCCGACGAGCCGGGCCCCGAAGGGCTCTCCGTCGCCGCCTCCTACTTCGACCGCACGCCCTACGTGGAACAGGACGAGAACGGCCGCGCCGTCTACGTGGAACACCACCGGACCCTGGGCGACCGGGTGCGGGACGTGGTGGCCGGCGGCTTCCGCCTGGTCGACCTGGTCGAGCCGGAGTGGCCGGCGTGGAACAGCCAGGAGTGGGGCGGCTGGTCCCCGCTGCGCGGCAACCTCATCCCCGGCACGGCCATTTTCATCTGCGAGCGCGACTGACCCCGTAGCGCGGACGCCCCTCCTCGCAGTCCTGGCGGTGACGGAGGTTTTCCACAGGGCTCCGGGGCCGCGCGGGACCGCTGCGAAGATGAAGCGGTGACCATCCGCACTGACGCGCTCGACCGACTGCCCGTACGCACCGCCGTGCCCGCCCTGACCGAGGCCCTGGACGGGCACGGCGCGGCGGTGCTCTGCGCGCCGCCCGGCACGGGCAAGACGACCCTGGTGCCGCTGGTGCTCGCCGGGCTGGCCGGCGGCGGGCCCGCGCGCCGGGTGATCGTCGCCGAGCCGCGCCGGATCGCGGCCCGCGCCGCCGCCCGCCGGATGGCGTGGCTGCTGGGCGAGGACGTCGGCGAGCGGGTCGGGTTCACCGTGCGCGGCGAGCGCAAGGCGGGGCGGCGGACCGTCGTCGAGGTGGTGACGACGGGTGTGCTCCTGCAACGACTGCAACGCGACCAGGAGTTGGCGGGCGTCGACGCCGTGGTGCTCGACGAGTGCCATGAACGGCACCTCGACGCCGACACCACCGCCGCCTTCCTGCTGGACGTGCGGGCGGCGCTCCGGCCCGAGCTGCGGCTGGTGGCGGCCTCCGCGACGACGGACGCGGAGGGCTGGGCCCGGCTGCTCGGCGACGCGCCCGTGGTGACGGCGGAGGGCGTCGCGCACCCCGTGGAGACCGTGTGGGCCCCGCCGCGGCGCCCGGTGCGGCCGCCGCACGGCATGCGGGTGGACCCGGCCCTGCTGGAGCACGTGGCCGCGGTGGTGCGCCGGGCGCTGCGCGAGCGGGACGGCGACGTGCTGTGCTTCCTGCCGGGCGTCGGCGAGATCGGCCGGGTCGCCGGGCTGCTGGGCGGCGCGGAAGCGCTCGGGGCCGAGGTGTTGCAGGTGCACGGCCGCGCCCCGGCCGCGGTGCAGGACGCGGTCCTCGCGGGCGGAGCCGGGCGGCGGGTGGTCCTGGCGACGTCGGTCGCCGAGTCGAGCCTCACGGTGCCGGGGGTGCGGGTCGTGGTGGACTCGGGGCTGGCACGGGAGGCCCGCACGGACCACGCGCGGGGGCTGAGCGCGCTCACGACCGTACGGGCCTCCCGTGCCGCCGCGCGGCAGCGGGCCGGACGGGCGGGGCGGGAGGCTCCGGGGGTCGTCTACCGCTGCTGGGCGGAGGCCGACGACGCGCGGCTGCCGCGGTTCCCGGCCCCGGAGATCACGGTCGCCGACCTGACGGCGTTCGCGCTGCAGGCCGCCTGCTGGGGCGACCCGGACGCGTCGGGTCTCGCCCTGCTCGATCCGCCCCCGGCCGGTGCGCTGGCCGCCGCCCGGGAGGTGCTGAGCGCCATCGGCGCGGTGGGGGCGGACGGCCGCGCCACGCGCAGGGGCGGCCGGATGGCGCGGCTCGGGCTGCACCCCCGCCTCGCGCGGGCCCTCCTGGACGGCGCACCGGAGGTCGGCCCGCGCCGGGCCGCGGAGGTCGTGGCGCTGCTGAGCGAGGAGCCGCCCCGCGAGTACGGCGACGATCTGGCGGGCGCGTGGCGTGCCGCCCGCCGGGGCGGCGACGGCTACGGCGCGCGCTGGCGCACGGAGGCCCGCCGCCTGGAAGGCGCGCTCCGCGACAGACAGGGCGGCTCCGGGCCGGGCGCGGGAGGGGATGCGAGCGCGGGCGTGGCCGCCGCTGCTCGTACGGACACGGGCGCTGCCGGCGGCGGGGCCGTCGCCCTCGGTACCGACGATGTGGCAGCGGGCCTCGTGGCGGCCCTGGCGTTCCCGGAACGGGTGGCTCGGGCGCGGGGCGGGGGCACGTATCTCATGGCGTCCGGGACGGGTGCGGAGCTGGGCGAGGGGTCGCGGATGCGCAGCGCGGCATGGCTCGCGGTCGCCGTCGCCGACCGGCCGGTGACGGCGGCGTCCGCGCGGGTGCGGCTCGCCGCCGTGATCGACGAGCCCACGGCCCGTACCGCGGCTGCCGCGCTGCGCGAGGAGGGCGAGGAGGTCGGCTGGAGCGAGGAGCGGCGGGATGTCGTGGCGCGCCGGGTGGAGCGGCTGGGGGCGATCGAGCTGGGCGCGCGGCGGTTGCCGTCCCCGGAGCCCGCGCGCGTACGGGCGGCGCTGCTGGACGGGTTGCGGCGGGAGGGGCTGGGGCTGTTGCGCTGGACGGCCGACGGGACCGCGCTGCGCGAGCGACTGGCCTTTCTGCACCGGGAGTTGGGTGAGCCGTGGCCGGACGTGAGCGATGCGGCGCTGGTGGAGCACATCGACGACTGGCTGGGGTTTGAACTCGATCGCGCACAGAAGCGGTCCGGTTTGGAGCGGGTGGACGCCGGGAAGGCGCTGGCCCGGCTGCTGCCGTGGGCGTCGGGGGACGCCGTCCGCCTCGACGAGTTGGCCCCCGAGCGGATCGAGGTGCCGAGCGGTTCGCGGATCCGCGTGGACTACGGCGGCGGTCAGCCGGTCCTGGCGGTGAAGGTGCAGGAGCTCTTCGGCTGGCAGGAGGCGCCGCGGATCGCGGGCGGCCGGGTGCCCCTGCTCGTACATCTGCTGTCCCCGGCCGGCCGCCCGGCGGCCGTCACCGCCGATCTGGCGTCCTTCTGGAGGGACGGATACCGCTCTGTACGGGCCGAGTTGCGCGGCCGCTACCCCAAGCATCCCTGGCCCGAGGACCCGACGGCCGCGGTCCCGACGCGGCGCACGAACGCGCGGCGCTGATCAGACGGGCACGGGTTCGGGGTCGGGGGCGGCCGGGTCCTCGGCCGGGGCGGCGCCGGCACCCGGCCGGCGGGAGCGGGCTTCGAGGACGAGGGAGAGCGCGAGGAGCACGAAGCCCAGTCCGAGGAAGCCCCACGGGAGGTAGCTGGTGAGGAGCAGGACGAGGACCCGCTGCGACTTGACGAGCTTGAGAGTGGACTCCACGTAGTCCGGCCGCATCTTCACATGCCCGGCGAAGGCGGTGATCGGCTTCTTCTCGGGGTGCCCGGTCCAGCGCATCTCCTCCTTGTGCTGCTCCTCGCCGTTGACCGGCGCCCCGGTGACGGGGTCGACCCAGAACATCCGCTTGGTGCTGTACCAGCGCTCCAGTCCGGTCTGCTTGACGACCTCCGGGGTGACGCCCAGCGGCATCTTCTTGGGCAGCGGGACCTTGGTCCAGGGGATGGTCTGCTCGAAGTAGTAGACCTTGAGGCCGTGGAAGTTCTGGGTGCCCCGGTAGTGGATGGGCGCGGAGGTGCGGGTCTGCATGTCGAAGTACTGGTAGTCGCGCTTCTCGGTGAGGAAGGGCCACTTGTACTCGATGCCGTCGCGGCGCACCGGGGTGCCGTCCACGCTCTCGCCGCCGGCGTGCACGGGTTCCTGGCTGTGGGCGTCGAAGACGTAGCGCTCGGGGATCCGGGAGACCATCTTGCCGTCGGGGCCGACGATGTAGCTGAGGGTGTCCCAGACGACGACGTCGCGGCCGGTGGCGTCCTTGACCTTCCTGGCCTGTTCGACGTTGCCCTTGAGGGTCTGCACGATGTCGACCCTGGGGACCTTCCTGGCCTCCATCTTGTTGTAGTCGATCAGGTCGGCGTCCTTGGCCTCCATGACGACCGACTGGTACTGGCTGGGCGGCACCTTCGCGAGCCGCGGGAAGGCGTACCAGCGCAGCAGCGGCGAGAGGGCGGCGCAGAAGACGGCCGCGGCGAGCAGTACGAGGCTCGCTCTGCGGCGCATCCCGCCGCCGCGGGCGCGTCGTCCGGCCGGGGGGCCGGGTGGTGGGGCTTCCGGGTCGTCTCCGGGCGGCACAGCGCGGCGCATGGCGGTACGTCCCTCCCTCAGGGGTGTGCGGGGACGGTGGTCTGCAGGGGTTTGGGGGAGGTTTCGCCGCTGGGCGGTCCGATGGCGGTGATGGTGAGGACGAGCGCGAGGGCGGCGGCCAGTCCGATGGCCGCGGCGATGAGTGCGCGCATGCTCGGCCTCCCGGTTGCTGATGCGGCGTCAGGGCGGGGGCACCGTAGCAACGGGGGGCGAAGATGAGAACACGTTGCACCGCCCTGTGCCGCCCGGATCGGCTCCGGGCGGCACAGGGCGGGTACGTGCGCGGGGCGCGGCGAGCGCCCCGGTGGGTCAGCGGGCCGCGGGTGCGGTGACGGTCAGGTCGATGGTCAGGACCGCGCCGTCGGCGGTGGTGAGGCGGAGCTGGAAGGTGCCGGTGTGGCCGTCGGTGAAGATCTCCGGGAGCGTGAGGACGCCGTTCGCGTCCGTCTTGAGGCCGGAGAGGGAGCGGATCGGCTTGTCGGCGGCCTTGCCCTTGCCGTCGGCGGCCTTGCCGGCGGCGTCACCGCCCGCGCCGCTGCTGCCGGGCGCCTTGAAGTACGGGCCCTTGTCGTTCTCCGTCGGCTTCCCCGCACCGGGGGCGACCATCGTCGCGGTCACGGGCACGCCCGCCGCGAGCTTGCCCCGGTACGTGGCCTTGACGCCGATGTGCCCGGCGAAGGAGCTGCCGGCCTCGGCCGTGAGGGGGCCCGTGCCCGTACGCGTCAGCGCGTCGGCCTTGGGGGTGGGCGCGGGGCGGGCGGTGACGGTCGCCGCGAAGTCGACGGCGGCGAGCTTCTGCCCGGGGACCGTGGCCCGTACGGTGAACGCGCCGGCCTGCTCGCCCGCGCTGAGCTTCGGAGCGGTCGCGGTGCCGTCGCGGCCGGTGACGACGGAGGCGCGCGTGGCGTCGCCGGGGAACCGCGCCTTGGTCTTGCCGACGATCTCGTACTGGACGCGCACTCCGGCGACCGGCTTGCCCGCCTTGTCCTTGGCCTTGACCCGCGGCTGCGCGGCGAACTCGTCGCCCGCCGTGGCCGTCAGTTCGCGCGCGCCGACGGAGTCGAGGGCGGCGGGCTGTGCGGGCGTGGTCGGCGGCGTCGTCGGGGGCTTGGTGGGCGGCGTCGTCGGCGGCTTGGGCTCGGGCGAGGGCTTGGACGGCACCTCGATGCCGCCGTGGCCGGTCTTCGGCGGGAGCGGCGAGGGCGAGGGGCTCTTGCCGTGGCCCCCGGCGCCGCCCTTGCCGCTGCCCGCGCCCTTGCCGGAGGAGCCCTTACCGGAGTGACCGGAGGACCCCTTGCCGACGCCGTTCGTCGTGCCGCCGCCCGTACCGGGGCCCGGCGGGGTGGACTTGGGGAGCTTGGGCAGCACGCCGGCGCCGTCGGGTACCTCGTGCGTGCCCTTGCGGTAGTACTCGTACCACGTGCGGACCGTGTTCAAGTAGTCCGTCGAGTGGTTGTAGCCGAGGATCGCGAGATCCATCTTGGCGTCGTCCGACAGATCGCCGCCCACCCCGCACAGGTAGTACCCCGCGCTCAGTGCCGCGTCGTAGATGTTGTTGGGGTCCTTGACCCCGTCGCCGTTGCCGTCCCTGCCCCATATCTCCCACGTCGAGGGGATGAACTGCATGGGGCCGACCGCGCGGTCGTGCTCCGGGTCGCCGTCGTACTTGCCGCCGTCGGTGTCCTTGATCAGGGCGAAGCCCTTGCCGTCGAGGACCGGACCGAGGATCGGCTGAAGGGTCGTGCCGGCCTCGTCGACCGCGCCGCCGCGCGCGTGCCCCGACTCGACCTTGCCGATCGCGGCCAGCAGCTCCCAGGGCAGGTTGCAGCCGGGCTTGGCGGTCCCCAGGGCCGACTCGGCCTTCTTATAGGCGTCGAGAACGGTCGCGGGGATGCCTGACTCCGCCGTGCCCGTACCCGTGCCGGGCGACTGGCTGGGCGAAGTGCCCGGCGGATTCGGGGAGTTCAGAGGCGGCAGGTCCGTGTGGTACGGCGACCCGCCGTCGATCGGCGGGCCGGGCGGAGGCGTCGCCTCCGCGGCCGGGTCCGCACGCGACACGGCGAACCCGGGGGCCTGGGAGGCCGTCATCGCGGCCATCGCCGCCGCGGCCACCGCGGTCGTCGCGGCTCCCCTGCGCAGTCGCCGACCGAACTTCGCTGCCATCCGTCTGTCCCCTCCGTGGGCGATGCGGCGCTCCCCCGCGTGTCAACGCAGGTGACACTACGGCAACTTCCTGCCCTCAGCCACAGACTCGGCGCGCCCCGGACGGGCGGCCGCGACGGCCGCCCGCACCCCGCTCACGGAACGGGATACGGGTGGCACATTCCGTACCCGCGACCGGTCAGTGCGCGGCGGATTCCCAGTCCGCTCCGACGCCCACGGAGACGTCCAGCGGGGCGCGCAGCTCGACCGCTCCGGCCATCTCGCGGCGGACCAGCGCCTCGACGGCCTCCCGCTCGCCGGGGGCGATCTCCAGCACGATTTCGTCGTGCACCTGGAGCAGCATCCGGGAGGACAGCCCCTCGGCGGCGATGGCCGCGTCCACCCGCAGCATCGCGATCTTGACGATGTCCGCGGCGGTGCCCTGGATCGGCGCGTTGAGCGCCATGCGCTCCGCCATCTCCCGGCGCTGGCGGTTGTCGCTGTTCAGATCGGGCAGATAGCGGCGGCGGCCGAGGATCGTCTGGGTGTATCCCGTGGCCCGCGCTTCCTCTACGACGCGCTGGAGGTAGTCGCGCACCCCTCCGAACCGCTCGAAGAACGTGTCCATCAGCCGGCGCGCCTCGTCCGGGGCGATCCCCAGCTGCTGGGACAGGCCGAACGCCGACAGTCCGTACGCGAGCCCGTACGACATGGCCTTGATCTTGCGGCGCATCTCGGGGTCGACCTCGGACTTGTCGACGCCGAAGACCTGCGAGGCGACCGTGGTGTGCAGGTCCTCCCCGGAGGTGAACGCCTCCAGCAGCCCCTCGTCCTCGGAGAGGTGCGCCATCACGCGCAGCTCGATCTGGCTGTAGTCGGCGGTCAGCAGCGACTCATAGCCCTCGCCGACGACGAAGCCGCGGCGGATGGCCCGCCCCTCGTCCGTACGCACCGGGATGTTCTGCAGGTTCGGATCGGTGGACGAGAGCCGGCCCGTGGCCGCCACCGTCTGGTTGAACGTCGTGTGGATGCGGCCGCCGCCGGGCGAGATGGTCTTGATCAGCCCCTCGACCGTGGAGCGCAGCTTGGACTGCTCGCGGTGGCGCAGCATGATCACCGGGAGTTCGTTCTCGGTCTGCGCCGCGAGCCACGCCAGGGCGTCCGCGTCCGTGGTGTATCCGGTCTTGGTCTTCTTCGTCTTGGGCAGCGCCAGCTCCCCGAAGAGAACTTCTTGCAGCTGCTTGGGCGACCCCAGGTTGAACTCGTGCCCCGCAGCGGCGTGCGCCTCCTGGACCGCCTGCTGCACGGCCCCGGCGAACTGCTGCTCCATCCGCTCCAGCCAGGCGCGGTCCGCGGCGATGCCGGCACGCTCCATCCGGGCCAGCATCGCGCTCGTCGGCAGCTCCATGTCCGTCAGCAGCTCGGCGGCGCCCACCTCCCGCAGCCTGCCGGTGAACGCCTCGCCGAGGTCGAGGATCGTACGGGCGTGGCCCATCAGCGCGTCCGCCTCGGCCTGCTCGTCGGCGCCGAACGCCAGCTGCCCGCTGTCGGGCGCCGCCGTCGGCAGCTCACGGCCCAGGTACTCCACGGACAGCGCGTCCAGCTCGAAGGACCGCCGGCCCGGCTTGACGAGGTACGCGGCGAGCGCCGTGTCCATCCGCACGCCCGCCACCGACCAGCCGTGCTCGGCGAAGACCCGCATCACGGCCTTCGCGTCGTGCATCACCTTCGGCTTGGACTCGTCCGACACCCACGCCGCGAACGCCGTCTCGTCCGCCTCGTCGAGCTGCGAGGGGTCGAACCAGGCGGCCGGCCCCTGCGCCGTGGCCAGCGCGATCTCGCTGACGCTGCCGCTGCCCAGCGCCCAGGCGTGCACCGTCGCCAGCCCCAGCGGATCGGAACCGTGCTCCGCCAGCCACGGCGCGAGCCCGCTCGCGGACAGCACCGCGCCGTCCAGCTCGACACCGGCCTCCGGCGCCGCCTCCGCGGCCTCGGCGGCGCCCGGGTCCACCGCCAGCAGCCGGTCCCGCAGGCCCGCGTTGCGGATTTCCAGGCCCTCCAGGAAGACCGTCAGCGCCTGCCGGTCGTACGGCTCACGGGCCAGCTCCAGCGGCCCGCACGGCAGCTCGACGTCGAGGACCATCTCCGTCAGCCGCCGGTTGAGCTTCACGGACTCCAGGTGGTCGCGGAGATTCTGCCCGGCCTTGCCCTTGACCTCGTCCACGCGCTCCACCAGCTCGGCGAACGAACCGAACTGGTTGATCCACTTCGCGGCGGTCTTCTCGCCCACTCCCGGAATGCCCGGCAGGTTGTCCGACGGGTCGCCGCGCAGCGCCGCGAAGTCCGGGTACTGCTCCGGCGTGAGCCCGTACTTCTCCACCACCTTCTCCGGCGTGTAGCGCGTCAGCTCCGAGACGCCCTTCGTCGGATACAGCACCGTGACATCGTCGGTGACCAGCTGGAAGGAGTCACGGTCGCCCGTGACGATCGACACCTCGAACCCTTCCGCCGTGGCCTGCTTCGCGAGCGTCGCGATGACGTCGTCGGCCTCGAAGCCCTCCACCGCGAACCGCTTCGCGCTCATCGCGTCGAGCATCTCGCCGATCAGCTCGACCTGCCCCTTGAACTCGTCCGGGGTCTTCGAGCGGTTCGCCTTGTACTCGGGGAACTCCTCCGACCGCCACGTCTTGCGCGACACGTCGAACGCCACCGCGAAATGCGTAGGCGCCTCGTCGCGCAGCGTGTTCGCCAGCATCGACGCGAAACCGTACACCGCGTTCGTCGGCTGGCCCGTCGAGGTCGTGAAATTCTCCACGGGCAGCGCGAAGAACGCCCGGTACGCCATGGAGTGCCCGTCCATCAGGAGCAGACGGGGGCGGCCTCCCCCCGCTGCCTCGGTGCCGGTCGTTGCGCTCGTCTTCGATGCCTTTGCTGCCACGACCCCGATCCTGCCACGACCCACTGACAATCCCCGCGCACACGACCTCGGCACCGCCGCTGTCAGCCCCTCGTGTCAGGATCTAAGAGCAGCAAGGTCGCAGGCACACCGCCGAAGGGGAGCCGACATGGCAGGCAAACCGCCCGCAGGAGATCCGGTACAGGACGCGCCCGACGTCACCGCGCCACAGCACTCCGCCGCCGGGCTGCCGGCCGTCGCCCACTCACTGCTCATGGCCCGGCAGCAGATGGGCGTGCGCCGCACCGCCCTCACCCTCCTCAAGGTCAATCAGAAGGACGGGTTCGACTGCCCCGGCTGCGCCTGGCCCGAGCCCGACCACCGGCACAAGGCCGAATTCTGCGAGAACGGCGCGAAGGCCGTCGCCGAGGAGGCGACGCTGCGCCGCGTCACCCCCGACTTCTTCGCCGCCCACCCCGTGGCCGACCTCGCCGCCCGCAGCGGCTACTGGCTCGGCCAGCAGGGCCGCCTCACCCAGCCCATGTACCTCGCCGAAGGCGCGGAGCGCTACGAGGCGGTGCCCTGGGAGCGGGCCTTCGACATCATCGCCGAGGAGCTCACCGCCCTCGACTCCCCCGACGAGGCCGTCTTCTACACCTCCGGGCGCACCAGCAACGAGGCCGCCTTCCTCTACCAGCTCTTCGCCCGCGAATTCGGCACCAACAACCTGCCCGACTGCTCCAACATGTGCCACGAATCCTCCGGCTCCGCGCTCACGGAGACCATCGGCGTCGGCAAGGGCAGCGTGCTCCTCGAAGACCTCTACAAGGCCGACCTGATCATCGTCGCCGGACAGAACCCCGGCACCAACCACCCCCGCATGCTCTCCGCCCTGGAGAAGGCCAAGCAGGGCGGCGCGAAGATCATCTCGGTCAATCCGCTGCCCGAAGCGGGCCTGGAGCGCTTCAAGAACCCCCAGAAGGCACGCGGCCTCGCCGGCAGCGGCACCTCGCTCACCGACCTCTTCCTCCAGATCCGCCTCGGCGGTGACCAGGCTCTCTTCCGCGCCCTCAACAAACTCATCCTCGACACCCAAGGCGCCGTCGACCAGGACTTCATCGACGAACACACCCACGGCTTCGAGGAATTCGCCCGCGCCGCCCGCGCCGCCGACTGGGACGAGACCCTGCGGGCCACCGGCCTCCAACGCGCCGAGATCGACCGCATGCTGCGCATGGTCCTCGACTCCGAGCGCACCATCGTCTGCTGGGCCATGGGCCTCACCCAGCACAAGCACTCCGTTCCCACCATCCAGGAAGTCGTCAACTTCCTCCTGCTGCGCGGAAACATCGGCCGCCCCGGCGCCGGCGTCTGTCCCGTACGCGGCCACAGCAACGTCCAGGGCGACCGCACCATGGGCATCTTCGAACGCCCCGCCCCCGCCTTCCTCGACGCCCTGGAGAAGGAATTCGGCTTCGCGCCGCCCCGCGCCCACGGCCTCGACGTCGTACGGGCCATCCGCGCGCTCCGCGACGGCGACGCGAAGGTCTTCTTCGCCATGGGCGGCAACTTCGTCTCCGCCACCCCCGACACCGACGTCACCGAGGCCGCGGTGCGCCGCGCCCGCCTCACCGTGCACGTCTCGACGAAACTCAACCGCTCCCACGCGGTGACCGGCGCCCGCGCCCTCATCCTGCCCACCCTCGGCCGCACCGAGCGCGACACCCAGGCCGGCGGCGACCAGTTCGTCACCGTCGAGGACTCCATGGGCATGGTCCACGCCTCCCGCGGCCGCCTGGAGCCCGCGGGCCCCCACCTGCTCTCCGAGCCCGCCATCGTGTGCCGCCTCGCGCGAAGCGTCCTCGGCCCCGAAAGCCGCGTCCCCTGGGACGCGTTCGAGAAGGACTACGGCACGATCCGCGACCGCATCGCCGCCGTCGTCCCCGGCTTCGAGGACTTCAACGCCAAGGTCGCCAGGCCCGGCGGCTTCACCCTGCCGCACGCCGCGCGCGACGCCCGCCGCTTCCCCACCGCCACCGGCAAGGCCAACTTCACCGCCGCCCCCGTCGAATACCCCAAGGCGCCCGAAGGCCGGCTGCTCCTGCAGACCATCCGCTCCCACGACCAGTACAACACCACCGTCTACGGCCTCGACGACCGCTACCGCGGCATCAAGAACGGCCGCCGCGTCGTCCTCGTCCACCCCGACGACGCCCGCGCCCGCGGCCTCGCCGACGGCTCGTACGCCGACCTCGTCAGCGAATGGACGGACGGCGCCGAACGGCGCGCGCCCGGCTTCCGGATCGTGTACTACCCCACCGCACGCGGCTGCGCGGCCGCCTACTACCCCGAGACCAACGTCCTGGTCCCCCTGGACCACACCGCCGACACCAGCAACACCCCCGCCTCGAAATCCGTGGTGGTGCGGCTGGAACCCACGGCCATGCCCGGCCCCGGCCTCCAGGACCCGGCCTGACCGCTCACCAGGCCGCCTGGTAAGACTTCCGGCAGGAAAGCCGTTGCCACGTCAACGACCAAAGGACGATCGGAGCCGCGACCCCATGGGCGAACAGAGCCGGACCACGTTCCCACAAGAAGTCCTGGACCAGTGGGCCGACAGCGGCCTCGACCTGTCCCTGATGATGACCGCCGGACACCTCGGCGACCGCATGAGCGTCCAGATCGTCCACGCCTCCCCCGAGCGCGTGGTCGCCACCATGCCCGTCGAAGGCAACACCCAGCCCTACGGCCTGCTGCACGGCGGCGCCTCCGCCGTACTCGCCGAAACCATCGGCTCCGTCGGCTCGATGCTGCACGGCGGCCCCACCAAGATCGCCGTGGGCGTCGACCTCAACTGCACCCACCACCGCAGCGCCCGCTCCGGCCTCGTCACCGGCGTCGCCACCCCCGTACACCGCGGCCGCTCCACCGCCACGTACGACATCGTCATCACCGACGAGAACGACCAGCGCGTCTGCACCGCCCGCCTCACCTGCCTGCTCCGCGACGCGCCGACCGCCCCGGACAGCGCCCCCGGCACGGCGGCCGGCAGCTGACGACGGAGGAGCCCGGACGCGACCCCTCGCGCCCCGGCTCCTCCCACGGGCCCCTCCCGAAACTCCACGACACAGGCCCGGCACACACCGCCGCCCGAAGCCTCCGCCCCCGCTTCCCAGCCCCGCGGGGCGGCCCTACCGTGCCCCCATGAGGGCCCCGCCCCGCACCCCCGCACGGCACACCGCCGGCCGCGCACTGGCGCTCACCGCCGCGTTCGCCCTCGCACTCGGCGGCTGCGGCGACTCCACACCCCACCGCCCCCGCGCCACGGCCAGCGCCGCGCCCAGCTCTTCCCTCATCCGGGCCTGCACCGACCTCATCGCCTACTGGGCGCGGCAGGAACTCGCCGGCAGCCGGTGGGCCGGCCTCGACTGGGAGCAGAAGGGCCTTTCCAACGACCAGCGCGAGATCTACGACGACATCGTGCGCGCCGCACACGCCGAGCGCGATGCCCACGGCACCGACGCCGCGCGCCGGCTGATCGAGCGCCGAGCCGAACAGCGCTGCACCGCGGAGAACGGCGCGACGCGGAGCTCCGAGAACTGGCGCCCGCCCGAATGACCGCGGCCCGCGCCCGACCGAGGCGACCGGCGGGTACCCGGTGAGCGGCATCGGCCCCGCGGCGTCGAACCGCCCATCCTCGACGTAACACTCCGTAGCATTCGCGCCATTCAGAACCAGAGTTTCCTCCCCGGCGAGAGCTACGCCCGCGATCTCTCGTCATCGCTGCGCGGCGCCCGCGCCCCGCAGCGGGCCGTGAACCGGCCAACTCGTTAACAGAACTGCGGAATTAGACGATCCAGATCAGCGAAGAAATCATGATCCGTCCCAACCATCCGATTAGATCTTCTACACAAACCCCAAACAGTGATTCGCGTCATAACAAGACAGTCACAGCATGGACGGCACCACTGCCCCAGCCCGCCGCACACCCTTAGAGTCACGGCCAGTCACCACCCCGCCGGGCGGCTCGCACCTCAAGCACCGCACATTCCACACCCACCCGGCGAGCGATACGGCACCTCAGCAGAGGAGGCCGCGCCAGGGAAAGGAATCGACGTGCGACACCGTTCCTTGCTCATCCTCACCACCGCGCTCACCACGGGAGCCCTCACCCTGAGCGCCTGCGGATCCCGCGACGACAACAAGGGCAGCGACGACGGCGGCAAGAAGACCACCGTGACCATAGGCGTCGACGCCCCGCTGACCGGCTCCCTCTCCGCGATCGGCCAAGGAATCAAGAACTCCGTCGACCTCGCCGTCAAAACCGCCAACAAGAACAACGAGGTCAAAGGCGTAACCTTCAAGATCGAACCGCTCGACGACCAGGCCGTGCCCGCCTCCGGCCAGCAGAACGCCACCAAACTCGCCGCCGACACCAGCGTCCTCGGCGCCGTCGGCCCCCTCAACTCCGGCGTCGCCCAGTCGATGCAGCGCGTCTTCGCCAACGCCAACCTCACCCAGGTGTCCCCCGCCAACACCAACCCCGCCCTCAGCCAGGGCGACGAATGGGGCAAAGGAAAGAAGACCCGCCCCTTCAAGACCTACTTCCGCACCGCCACCACCGACATCATCCAAGGCCGCTTCGCCGCCCAATACCTCTACAACGACGCCAAGAAACGCAAGGCATTCGTCGTCGACGACAAGCAGACCTACGGCGCCGGCCTCGCCACCATCTTCAGCCAGGAATTCAAACGCCTCGGCGGGCAGGTAGTCGGCACCGACCACCTCACCACCAAGGAAACCGACTTCTCCAGCACCGCCAACAAAATCAAGAACTCAGGCGCCGACTCCGTCTACTTCGGCGGCCAGTACCCCGAAGGCGGCCTCCTCTCCGGCCAGACCAAACGCGCCGGCGCCAACGTGCCCGTCATGGGCGGCGACGGCATCTACGACCCCGCCTTCATCAAGGCGGCAGGCGGCGGCAACAACGGAGACCTCGCCACCTCCGTCGGCTACCCCGTCCAGCAGCTCGACTCCGCCAAGAACTTCATCAAGGACTACGCCGCCCAGAGCTACAAAGACCCCTACGCCGCATACGGCGGCTACTCCTACGACGCCGCCTGGGCCATCATCCAGTCCGTCAAGAAGGTCGTCGGCGACAACAACGGCAAACTCCCGAGCAACGCCCGCGGCAAAGTCGTCGAGGCCATGTCCACGGTCTCCTTCCAAGGCGTCACCGGCAAAGTCTCCTTCGACCAGTACGGAGACACCACCAACAAACAACTCACCGTCTACACCGTCAAAAACGGCAAATGGACGACCGTGAAGAGCGCCACCTTCAAGGAATGACCACCGCACCGCCCCGCCACAGCACCCCCGCGCGAGGGCGCCACCAGCGCCCCCGCGCGGCGTCACATCCGACACCCGCATCGGAGGCACCGCGGTGCACGAACTGCCCCAGACACTCATCACCGGCCTGGCCCTGGGCGCCACCTACGGGCTGATCGCCATCGGCTACACCATGGTCTACGGCATCATCCAGCTCATCAACTTCGCCCACGGCGAGATCGTCATGATCGGCGGCTTCGGCGCCCTCACCATCTGGCTCTGGCTCCCCAGCAGCACCTCCCTCACCATCGCCATCCCCCTCATGCTCGTCGGCGCCGTCATCGCCTCCGTCGCCGTCGCCACCGCCGCCGAACGCTTCGCCTACCGCCCCCTGCGCGGCGCACCCCGCCTCGCCCCGCTCATCACCGCCATCGGGCTCTCCCTCGCCCTCCAGCAAATCGTCTGGAGCTTCTACCCCGACGCCAAGAAAGCCCGCAGCTTCCCCCAGATCAGCGGCGACTCCTTCCAACTCACCGGCAACCTCCACCTCCAGCGCAACGACGTCTTCGTCCTCATCGCCGCGCCCGTCTGCATGGCCGCCCTCGGCCTGTTCATCGCCAACAGCCGCACCGGCCGCGCCATGCAGGCCACCGCCCAGGACCCCGACACCGCGAAACTCATGGGCATCAACACCGACCGCATCATCGTCCTCGCCTTCGCCATCGGCGGCGGCTTCGCCGGCGTCGCGGGCGTCGCCTACGGACTGCGCATCGGACAGGTCGAAGTCCTCATGGGCTTCATCCTCGGCCTCAAAGCCTTCACCGCGGCCGTACTCGGTGGCATCGGCAACATCTACGGAGCCATGCTCGGCGGCGTCGTCCTCGGCCTCGCCGAAGCCCTCACCATCACCTACGTACAGGACATCCCCGGCATGCAACAGCTCGGCGGCGGCAGCTGGGCCAACGTCTGGGCCTTCGTCCTCCTCATCGCCGTGCTCCTCCTGCGGCCACAAGGACTCCTCGGCGAACGCGTAGCGGATCGGGCGTGACAGCGATGACCACACCAGCACACACCGAAACCACCCCCGTCATCCCCCTCCCCCTCACCACCGCCCGCACCATCACCGCCGCCGGAGCCGCCCTCACCATCCTCTCCACATTCCTCGCCTGGACCTGGACCACCGACTTCCCCGGCGACCTCACCGTCACCGGCTACCCCGGCGGCCTCCAAGTCCTCACCCTCATCGGCGGCATCCTCACCCTCGCCTTCGCCCTCTCCGCCTGGAACACCCCCGGCCTCACCTGGCTCACCCCCGCCGGCGGCAACAACGCCACCGCCTACCTCGCCGCCGGCACCCTCGCCACCACCTGGTACACCCTCATCGCCATCGCCGACCAACTCGGCGGCCTGGCCAACCTCGAACCCGGCGGCTACATCGCGGCCGCCACCACCCTGGTCGCCCTCCTCGGCGCCCTCGCCCAACCCCTCGACCGACGCACCGCCGCCTCATTCCCCCAGCGCGGCCGACTCCACACCGGCGCCCTCGGCGCCACCCTCCACGGCATCTACCGGACCGTACGACCCGGCCACACCCCCGGCCCCCTACGCCCCACCCGTCCTCTCCCCGCCTGGGCCGAAATCCTCATCATCGCCGCCGCATTCGGTCTCGCCCTCTACGCCACCACCTACGGCATCGACACCGAATACGGCGAACTCTTCACCGGATTCCTCATCCTCGTCGTCTTCGCCGCCGTCGCACTCTTCAAAGCGGGCCTCATCGCCCGCCTCTCCACCCTCACCAACAAACACCGCAACATCACCATCGCCGCCGCATTCGCCGCGGCAGCAGCCTTCCCCCTCACCCAGAACACCGACCAATACACCCTCATCGCCGTCAACATCCTCATCTTCGCGACCGTCGCCCTCGGCCTCAACGTCGTCGTCGGACTCGCCGGCCTTCTCGACCTCGGATACGTCGCATTCCTCGGCGTCGGCGCCTACACCGCCGCCCTCGTCTCCGGCTCCACCGCCTCCACCTTCGACATCCACTTCCCCTTCTGGGCCGCCGCCCTCACCGGCACCGCCGCCTCACTCCTCTTCGGCGTCATCATCGGCGCCCCCACCCTCCGCCTGCGCGGCGACTACCTCGCCATCGTCACCCTCGGCTTCGGAGAAATATTCCGCATCACCGTCGGAAACCTCGACGGAAACTCCGGACCATCCGTCACCAACGGACCCAACGGAATCCCCAACATCCCCGACCTCGTCGTCTTCGGCTACTCCTTCGACAAAACCCACGACATCGCCGGAATCACCCTCACCCCCTTCGCCAACTACTACCTCCTCATGCTCCTCATCACCATCCTCGTCGTCCTCGTCTTCAGCCGCGCCGGAAACTCCCGCATAGGACGCGCCTGGATAGCCATCCGCGAAGACGAAACCGCCGCAACCGCCAGCGGCATCAACAGCTTCCGCCTCAAACTCCTCGCCTTCGCACTCGGCGCCACCCTCGCCGGACTCGCCGGCACCGTCCAAGCCCACGTCACCTCCACCGTCGTACCCGAGCAATACGTCTTCGCCGGCCCCGTACCCCCCAACTCCGCATTCCTCCTCGCCGCCGTCATCCTCGGCGGAATGGGAACCATCAGCGGACCGCTCCTCGGCGCCGCCCTCCTCTACCTCATCCCCGCCAAACTCCAATTCCTCCAGGACTACCAACTCCTCGCCTTCGGCATCGCCCTCATCCTCCTCATGCGACTACGCCCCGAAGGAATCATCCCCAACCGCCGCCAGCAGCTCGAATACCACGACACCGGCCAACTCGACACCCCCGACCGCGACCTACCACCCGGCACCGTCGGCGTCACCAAGGCAGGGGCGTGAGAGCCATGACGACCACCACCGACACCCCCGTCCTCACCGCCACCGGCGTCACCATGCGCTTCGGCGGACTCACCGCCGTACGCGCCGTCGACCTCACCGTCCACCCCCGCGAAATCGTCGGCCTCATCGGCCCCAACGGCGCCGGAAAAACCACCTTCTTCAACTGCCTGACCGGCCTCTACGTACCCACCAGCGGAAAAGTCACCTACAAAAACACCACCCTCCCCCCGAAACCCCACCTCGTCGCCAAAGCAGGCATCGCCCGCACCTTCCAGAACATCCGCCTCTTCGCCAACATGACCGTCCTCGAAAACGTCCTCGTCGGCCACCACACCCGAACCAAAGAAGGACTCTTCTCCGCACTCCTACGCGGCCCCGCCTTCCACCGCGCCGAAAACGCCTCCACCCAACGCGCCCAAGAACTCCTCGAATTCACCGGCCTCACCCCCAAAGCCGACCACCTCGCCCGCAACCTCCCCTACGGCGAACAACGAAAACTCGAAATCGCCCGCGCACTCGCCAGCGACCCCGGCCTCCTCCTCCTCGACGAACCCACCGCCGGAATGAACCCCCAGGAAACCCGCACCACCCAGCAACTCGTCTTCGCCATCCGCGACCAAGGCACCGCCGTCCTCGTCATCGAGCACGACATGCGCTTCATCTTCAACCTCTGCGACCGCGTCGCCGTCCTCGTACAAGGCGAAAAACTCACCGAAGGCACAACCGACGCCGTACAAGCCGACGAACGCGTCATCGCCGCCTACCTCGGCACCCCCTTCGAAGGCGCACCCGGAGCCGAAGAACTAGCAGAAGTCGAAGCCGCCGAAACAGCAACACCACCGGACACCGTCGCCCACCCGGAGGACAACCAGTGACCGCGCTCCTCGAAGTGGACGACCTCAAAGTCGCCTACGGCAAAATCCAAGCCGTCAAAGGCATATCCTTCACCGTCGACACCGGCCAAGTCGTCACCCTCATCGGCACCAACGGAGCCGGAAAAACCACCACCCTGCGCACCATCTCCGGACTCCTCACCCCCCAGAGCGGCACCATCACCTTCGACGGCCGGCCACTCACCGGCACACCCGCCCACCAAATCGTCGCCCGCGGCCTCGCCCACTCCCCCGAAGGCCGCCGCATCTTCCCCCGACTCACCGTCGCCGAAAACCTGCAACTCGGCGCATTCCTCCGGAAAAACCCCACCGAAATCACCAAGGACGCCGACCGCGCCTACGAACTCTTCCCCATACTCGGCGAACGCCGCAAACAAGCAGCCGGCACCCTCTCCGGCGGCGAACAACAAATGCTCGCCATGGGCCGCGCCCTCATGTCACGCCCCAAACTCCTCATGCTCGACGAACCCTCCATGGGGCTCTCGCCCATCATGATGCAGAAAATCATGGAGACCATCGCGGAACTCAAAGCCACCGGCACCACCATCCTGCTCGTCGAACAGAACGCCCAAGCCGCCCTCACCCTCGCCGACTACGGCCACGTCATGGAAGTCGGCACCATCGCCCTCTCCGGCACCGGCGACCACCTGCTCCACGACGAATCCGTACGCAAGGCATACCTCGGCGAAGACTGAAGCGCGGCACTACCTCGACAACACCGACGTCAGCACACCCAGCAGAACAGCCTCCGGATCAGCCGGCGCGGCAACGGAGCGCCAGGCCACCACGCCGTCCGGACGGACCAGACTCGCCCCCGCCGGCCCGATCCCGTACCGGGCGAGGAAACCACCCGAAGGATCACCCAACTCCCCGCCGACGACATGCGTCTCCACGGAGACGCCCAGCCGCGCAGCGACGCCCTCCGCCGCACCGGACCAGAACCCGCCCCCCGACCCGGCCAACAGCACGAAACCACGCCCGAACAACCCCACCGTCGACACCGCCTCACCACCCCGCCGCAGCCACACATGCGGAGCACGGAACCCCGGCCGCCCGGACGGACGGTACGGATCCTCCGCATCGGCCCCATCGTCGGTCTCCGCGAGCACCGCGCCCGAACGGCAACGGAACCCCAGCGTCAGCTCGACCGCCTTCCGCTGCTCGGAAACCCCGTCCTCCGCCGCCGGCCCGAACCCCCGGCTCGCCTGCAACCGCATCGACTCGGCGACCACCCGCTCCGCGATCGGACGACGCTCGGCGTCATAGCTGTCGAGCAGCCCCGGCCCCGCCGAGGAATCGAGCACCGCCGCCAGCTTCCACGCCAGGTCGTAGGCGTCACCGATCGCCGTGTTGCCGCCGAACCCGCCGACCGGCGGAGTGACCTTGGCCGCGTCACCGGCCAGCAGCACCCGCCCCACCCGAAACCGCTCCGCCACCGCCGCCGCCATCTCCCACGGATGCACGGCCCTGATCCGCGGTTCGAGCTCAGGCAACTCCGTGACCAGCCGAATCAGCTCGGTACACCGGTCATCAGTGAAGTCCCCGGGCGACTCGCCGGCGCCCGGATCGTACGACGTACTGAACAAATGCCGCCCAGCAACGGGATCGACGGTACCGAACACACCCGCCACCTCCCCCGAATCGAGCAGGTACATCGTGGGCCGCTCAGGATCGACCAGATCACCCAGATCGGCGTCGAAGATCATGTTGATGTTGTGCGACAGACTCCCCGGCCCCTGCCGGCCGACGCCGAGCGCCTCCCGCACCGCGCCACGGCCACCGTCCGCCGCCACCAGATAATCCGCGCGCACCCACGACGACGCCTCACCGCCGCACCCACGCAGCTCCGCGGTCACCCCGGCGCCGTCCTGGACGAACGACACCAGCTCGGTACCGAAACACACCTCGGCGCCCAACTCCTCGGCGCGCCGCCGCAGCACCGGCTCCAACTCGTCCTGACCCGCCGCACCACGCCCCGCCGGGGACAGCGCACCCGCATCGTCGACCTCGTCATCATGGACGATCTCGTGGAACGCCGGCCCCCGCATACTGGCCGCGATCCTGATCGTGAACCGCCCGACACCGGGCCCGTCGGCCCGCACCTCGTCGGCGACCCCGCCGAACCCCAGCAGCTCCATCGTCCGCTGGTTCTGCCCCACCGCCCGCGGAAACGGCGACGTCCCGGACCGCCGCTCCACCAGCAGCACGTCCACACCCCGCCGCGCCAGAAACATCGCACTGGCCAGACCGGCCAGCCCAGCGCCCACGACCAGCACCGACACCCGATCCCGCACCATTGACCCCACCCCGAACGCGTAACTGAACGTTCCGGCAGGCTAGTTCGCGGAAATCATGGACGGCAAAGGAATTTCCCCGGCCGGCGGGCCCGGCCCTCGACCCAGACCGCCGGCGGGCCCCCTACTCCCCCTTGGACGCCTTCTTCTCCTCGGCGTCCTCGATCACGGCCTCGGCCACCTGCTGCATCGACAGCCTGCGGTCCATCGACGTCTTCTGAATCCACCGGAAGGCCGCGGGCTCCGTCAGCCCGTACTGCGTCTGCAGCACGCTCTTCGCCCGGTCCACCAGCTTGCGCGTCTCCAGCCGCTGCGACAGGTCCGCGACCTCGCGCTCCAGCGCCCGCAGCTCCGTGAACCGCGAAACCGCCATCTCGATGGCCGGCACCACGTCGCTCTTGCTGAACGGCTTCACCAGATACGCCATGGCCCCGGCGTCCCGCGCCCGCTCCACCAGCTCGCGCTGCGAGAAGGCCGTGAGCATCAGCACGGGCGCGATGGACTCCGCGGCGATCCGCTCCGCGGCGGAGATCCCGTCGAGTACGGGCATCTTCACGTCGAGGATGACGAGGTCGGGCTTGTGCTCCTGGGCCAGGGCGACGGCGGTCTCCCCGTCACCGGCTTCGCCGACGACGCTATAGCCCTCTTCCTCCAGCATCTCTTTGAGATCGAGCCGGATCAGGGCCTCGTCCTCCGCGATGACGACGCGGGTCGTCAGCGGAGGGACGTGCGACTGCTCGTCGTCGGCATGCGGCTGGGGCTCGGCGGCGGTCACGGGACTCCTCGTTCCAGACAGGGCTGTGCCACACGAGCCTACCTAGAGGCAGCCACTCGCGCGCACACGGTACGATGGGGCGCGCAACCGGCCCGGTTGGTGGAACTGGTTAGACACGCGACTCTCAAACAGTCGTGCCCATTGGGCATGTGGGTTCGAATCCCACACCGGGCACTTTTACCCAAATGCGGAATTTCACGTTCTCGTGAATTCGGGCATATCTCACCTTGCGCCTCGCCTCTGTAGCGCAGGATCGAGCCATGCAGATGCACGGCGCAGAAGTGCGCCAACAAGCGCTCGCGCTCATTCGTTCGGGAACCACGAACGCGGACGTCGCCCGCGCCCTGGCGGTCCCACCCGGCACTGTCAGCTACTGGCTCCACGAGGACCGGTCCAAACGCGGCGAATGCCCCGGAGCCCATAACCCAAAATGCCCGCGATGCGACGACCGGGAGCTCGACACAGTCGCGTATTCCTATCTCCTCGGCCTCTACCTCGGTGACGGCCACGTCAGTCAGTACTCCCAACACCGAGCGCCGAGCCTCATGATCACCTGTTGCGATGCCTGGCCAGGGCTGATGGACGAGTGCGAATGGGCGATGCGCGCGGTGCTGCCCGACAACTCCGTCTGCCGGCTCCAGAGGACTGGCTGCCACAACGTAAAGGTGTACTCCAAACACCTATGGTGCCTGTTCCCGCAACACGGTCCCGGCAAGAAGCACGACCGCCGCATAGCCCTCGAGCCATGGCAGCAGCAGATCGTGGACGCCCGCCCCTGGGGGTTCTTGCGCGGCCTCATCCACTCCGATGGATGCCGCATCACCAACTGGACCACCCGACTCGTAGGCGGCGAGCACAAGCGCTACGAGTATCCGCGTTACTTCTTCACCAACAAGTCCGAGGACATCCTCAAGCTCTGCTCGGACACCCTCGACAAGGTCGGCGTCGAGTGGAAGGTCACCTGGCGCGGGAGCGATCCGTACAACATCTCCGTCGCCCGCCGCGCCTCCGTAGCTCTCATGGATCGGTACATCGGGCCGAAATACTGACCTGGCGTGCCGGGCTACTTCTTCGGTGAATCGTCCTCGCCGATGTGGTGTACGCGCACCAGATTGGTCGAGCCCGGGACCCCTGGCGGGGAGCCCGCGGTGATGATGACCACGTCTCCCTTCTGGCAGCGGCCGATGCGCAGGAGATGTTCGTCGACCTGTTGGACCATTTGGTCGGTGTTCTCGGCTCGGGGGCCGAGGAAGGTTTCGACTCCCCAGGTGAGGTTGAGCTGGGAGCGGGTGGCGGGTTCCGGGGTGAAGGCGAGGAGGGGGATTGGGGAGCGGTAGCGGGAGAGGCGGCGGACGGTGTCGCCGCTCTGGGTGCAGGCTACGAGGTATTTGGCTCCGAGGAAGTCGCCGATTTCGGCTGCGGCGCGGGCTACGGCGCCGCCTTGGGTGCGGGGTTTGCTGCTTTCGGTGAGGGGTGGGAGTCCTTTGAGGAGGACGTCTTCCTCGGCCGCTTCGACGATGCGGCTCATGGTTTTGACGGTTTCGACGGGGTATTTGCCGACGCTGGTTTCGCCGGAGAGCATGACGGCGTCGGTGCCGTCGATGACGGCGTTGGCGACGTCGGAGGCTTCGGCGCGGGTGGGGCGGGATGAGTCGATCATTGAGTCGAGCATCTGGGTGGCGACGATGACCGGCTTGGCGTTGCGTTTGGTGAGTTTGATGGCGCGTTTTTGGACGATGGGCACGGTTTCGAGCGGCATTTCGACGCCGAGGTCGCCGCGGGCGACCATGATGCTGTCGAAGGCGGCGACGATGCCTTCGAGGTTGTCGACGGCCTGGGGTTTTTCGATTTTGGCCATGACGGGGAGGCGGCGGCCTTCTTCGTCCATGATGCGGTGGACGTCGAGGATGTCGTCGGCGCTGCGGACGAAGGAGAGGGCGATCATGTCGGCGCCGGCGTGGAGTGCCCAGCGGAGGTCTTCGACGTCTTTTTCGGAGAGGGCGGGGACGGAGACGGCGACGCCGGGGAGGTTCAGTCCCTTGTGGTCGGAGACCATGCCCCCTTCTATGACGATGGTCTTGACGCGGGGGCCGTCGACTTCGATGACTTCGAGGGTGACGCGGCCGTCGTCGACGAGGATGCGTTCGCCTCGGGTGACGTCGGCGGCGAGTCCTTCGTAGGTGGTGCCGCAGCGGTGGCGGTCGCCTTCGGTGGGTTCGACGGTGATGGTGAACTCGTCGCCGCGTTCAAGGAGTACGGGTCCTTCGCGGAAGCGGCCGAGTCGAATCTTCGGGCCTTGAAGGTCGGCGAGGATGCCGACGTTGCGGCCGGTCTCTTCTGAGGCTTTGCGCACCCGGTGGTACCGCGCTTCGTGTTCGGCGTAGGTGCCGTGGCTGAGGTTGAAGCGGGCGATGTCCATTCCTGCCTCGACGAGTGCCTTGATCTGCTCGTACGAGTCGGTGGCGGGTCCTAGGGTGCAGACGATTTTTGCTCGGCGCATGTCTCGACTCTATGACGTACTGATGGGTAGGGAATCTGTCGGTCGGGACAGGCCAACGGCCGTTGGGTTAAGGCTTGTTGACAAGTAGTGAAACGTGCGCGGGGGCGCTCTGATGAGCGGTTCGGGTGTGGTTTCAGAGGGTGGGGCGGGTCATCGTGAAGCGGGCGTTGATCTGGGCGTGGACGTGCTGGCGTTGGGGTTCGAGGTCGAGGGTGGGTTCGGGGTGTGCTGCTCCGCCGTATCCGGCGACGGAGCGGGCTGCTGCGCCGGGGGGTCCGTAGGGCATGGGGCCGTGGGGTGCGGGGTCGTCGGCTCCGATGTCGGCGAGTTCGACGATGGCGTCGAGTCGTGCGCCGAGTGCGTCGGCGTATTCGCGGGCGCGTTGTACGGCTTCGTGGACGGCTTGGCGGCGGGCTTCGCGGTGGGCGGGTGAGTCGGGGCGCAGGCTCCACCAGGGGCCGTCGACGCGGGTGAGGTCGAGGGCCGTGAGGCGGGTGGTGAGTTCGCCGAGGGCGGTGAAGTCGCTGATGGTGGCGGTGGTGTGGATGTGGCCGTGGTACGCGTGGATGCGTTCGTGGCGGCCTTTTTCGGTGAGTTGGGGGGTGATGGTGAAGCTGCCGGTTTCGAGTTTTTCGATGGCGTGGTCGTAGTTCTTGAGCAGGTCGAGTACGTGGGTGTTGCGGCGGGTGAGGTCTTCGAGGGTGGTGCGGTGTTCGGTGCCGCGGGCGTTGACGGTGATGTCGAGGTGGGCGGTTTCGGGGTCGACTTCGAGGTGGGCTTCGCCGCGGACGGCGAGGCGGGGGGTTTCGGGGGTGCCGTAGGGGAGGTGTTGGGTCATGGCCGCAGCTTCTCAGGTGTGGGGCTGTGTGCCGAGAGCTGTGGTCGATGTCAGACCTTGAGGTGGTTGGCGGGTTGGGAGAGTGGGAGTGGTTTTCGGGTGGTGGGGGTGCGGGGGTGTTGTGGGAGGCCGAAGGTGGTGAAGGCGGTGCGGTGTGGTTGGGGGTAGGGGGTGGTGTCGGTGAGGTTGTTGAGGATGGTGGCGCTGCGCCAGGCGGCGAGGCCGAGGTCGGGTGTGCCGGGTCCGTGGGTGTGGCGTTCGGCGTTCTGTACGTAGATGGAGCCTGTGACGCTGGGGTCGAGGGTGAGGCGTTGGTGTTCGTCGACGCGGGGCCGGCCTGTGCTGTCGCGGCGGAGGTAGGGGTCGAGGGGGGCGAGGAGGGCGTCGGTGGGGCGTTCGCGGTAGCCGGTGGCGAGGATGACGGCGTCGGTGGTGAGGCGGGTGCGGGTGCCTTGTTGGATGTGGTCGAGGTGGAGTTCGATGCGGGTGGTGCCGACGCGGCCTGCGGTGCGGACGTTGACGCCGGGGGTGAGGACGGTGTCGGGCCAGCCGCCGTCGAGGGTGCGGCGGTAGAGCTCGTCGTGGATGGCGGCGAGGGTCTGGGCGTCGATTCCTTTGTAGAGCTGCCATTGCTGTGGCAGGAGTTGGTCGCGTACGGCTTCGGGGAGTGCGTGGAAGTAGTGGGTGTAGTCGGGGGTGAATTGTTCGAGGCCGAGTTTGCTGTATTCCATGGGGGCGAAGGCGGGGGTGCGGGCGAGCCAGTGGATTTTTTCTTTTCCGGGTGGGCGGTGCTGGAGGAGGTCGAGGAAGATTTCGGCTCCTGATTGGCCGGAGCCGATGACGGTGATGTGTTCGGCGGCGAGGATTTTCTGTCGGTGGTCGAGGTAGTGGGCGGAGTGGATGACGGGGGTGGCGGGGGTTTCGGCGAGGGGGCGTAGTGGGGTGGGGATGTGGGGGGCGGTGCCGATGCCGAGGGCGAGGTTGCGGGTGTAGGCGCGGCCGAGGGCTTCGGCTTCGCCGTGGGGGTCGAGTTGGGTGTAGTCGATTTCGAAGAGGGTGCGTTCGGGGTTCCAGCGGATGGTGTCGATGTGGTGGTTGAAGTGGAGTCCGGTGAGGTTTTCGCTGACCCAGCGGCAGTAGGCGTTGTATTCGGTGCGGTGGATGTGGAATTTCTCGGAGAAGTAGAAGGGGTAGAGGCGTTGCTGGGTTTTCAGGTAGTTGAGGAAGGTCCAGGGGCTGGTGGGGTCGGTGAGGGTGACGAGGTCGGCGAGGAAGGGGACTTGGAGGGTGGTGTGGTCGATGAGGAGGCCGGGGTGCCAGGTGAAGTTGGGGCGTTGGTCGTAGAACGCGGTGTGGAGGTGGGTGAGGGGGTGGGCGAGGGCTGCGAGGGAGAGGTTGAAGGGGCCGATGCCGATGCCTGCGAGGTCGAGGGGGCGGTTGGGGGTTGAGGGTGCGGTCGTGGGGTGGTCAGGGGGTGGTGCGGTGGTCATCGGCGGGGGTGCCTTCCGGGGGTGGTGCGATGAGGTGGAGGAGTGCGCGCAGGTCGGCAGGGTGGGTGTGGGGGTTGAGGAGGGTGGCCTTGAGCCAGAGGCCGGTGGGGGTGGTGGCGCGGCCGAGGACGGCGCGGCCTTGGTGAAGGAGGCGGCGGCGGGTGTCGGCGATGGTGCGGGCGGTGGCGTTGGCGGGGCGGAAGAGGACGGTGCTGAGGGTGGGGCGGGAGTGGAGTTCGAGGGCGGGGTGGGCGTCGATGAGGTCGGCGAGGTGGTGGGCGGTGGCGCAGACGCCTTCGATGAGGTGGGCGAGGCCGTGGCGGCCGAGGGCGCGGAGGGTGACGGCGATTTTGAGGGTGTCGGGGCGGCGGGTGGTGCGGAGGGAGCGGCCGAGGAGGTCGGGGAGGCCGGCTTCGGTGTCGTCGTCGGCGTTGAGGTAGTCGGCGCGGTGGTCGAGGGGGTGGAGGGCGGTGGTGTCGGGGACGAGGAGGAGTCCTGCGGCGATGGGCTGCCAGCCGAGTTTGTGGAGGTCGAGGGTGATGGTGTGGGCGTGGTCGAGTCCGTTGAGGAGGGGGCGGAGGGTGTGGCTGAAGAGGAGTGGTCCGCCGTAGGCGGCGTCTACGTGGAGGGTGGCGCGGTGGGTGTGGCAGAGGGCGGCGATGCGTGGGAGGGGGTCGATTTGGCCGGTGTCGGTGGTGCCGGCGGTGGCGGTGACGAGGAGGGGGCCGGTGTGGTGGGTGCGGGTGGTGGTGAGGGTTTCGTCGAGTTGGGCGGGGTCGATGGTGCCGGTGGGTGTGGGGATGGTGATGGGGGCGGGGAGGCCGAGGAGCCAGGCGGCGCGGTGGATGCTGTGGTGGGCGTTGGCGCCGCAGATGACTTGGAGGGGTTGGGGGTGGGGGGTTTCGCGGGCGAGCAGGAGGGCTAGTTGGTTGGATTCGGTGCCGCCGGTGGTGACGAGGGCGTCGGGTGCGGGGCGGTCGGGGTAGGCGAGGGCGGCGAGGGCCCGGGTGGTGCGGGCTTCGATTTGGGAGGCGGCGGGGGCCTGGTCCCAGGAGTCCATGGAGGGGTTGAGGGCGCTGGCGGCGAGGTCGGCGGCGGCCGCGACGGCGAGTGGGGGGCAGTGGAGGTGGGCGGCGCAGTGGGGGTGTGCGGGGTCGGCGGTGCCTGCGGTGAGGGTGTGTACGAGGGTGTGGAGGGCTTCGTGGGCGCCGGTGCCGGTTTCGGGGATGACGGGGTCGGCGGCGGCTCGTACGCGCTGGTCGACGGTGTCGGGGCCGCCGGCGGGCAGGGGGCCGTCCCGGGTGGTGGCGCCGTGGGTGAGTGCGTCGAGGACGGTGGCGAGGAGGGGCCGTAAGGCGTCGGGCCCTTGGGCGCCGCCGGCGAGGGCGCTGGTGGGGTCGGGGGCGGGCATGGGGGTGCCTCTTCGGGGTGCGGCGGTTGTGTGGGGGGGCTGCCCGTGTGAGGTGGGGGCGGGTGACAGCCGCATCAAGTTACTGGTTTCGTGCGATTTTCGGTTGTGATCCGGTCATGGTTCGCCCAATGGTGGTACTGCCGTGCGGTGTGGGGCGGTTGGGTCTGCTAATGGGGGGCCGCGCGTGGGTGGGCGTGTTTCGACTAATCTTCGCGTCATGGACATTGCTTTGGACATTGGTCCGCTCAAGCCGGAGCCCGTGCCGTTCGTCTTGGGGCTGGTTCTCTTCTTCCTGTTGTTCGCGGTGATGGCGAAGGTGCTGCTGCCGCGGATCGCGCGGGTGCTCGCGGAGCGGGAGAAGGCCACCGAGGGCCGGATCGAGGTGGCGGAGGCGACGCGCGCGGAGGCCGCGCGGGTCCATGCGGAGTACGAGGCGCTGTTGGCGGAGGCGCGTCATGAGGCGGCTCGGCTGCGGCAGGAGTCCGCCGAGCAGGGGACGGCGCTGATCGCGGAGTTGCGTGCCGAGGGGCAGCGGCAGCGCGAGGAGATCGTCGCGGCGGGGCATGCGGTGATCGACGCGGAGCGTGCGGTGGCCGAGGCGGAGCTGCGGGAGCAGGTCGGGTCGTTGGCCACGGAACTGGCGGGCCGGATCGTGGGCGAGCCGGTGGACGCTTTCGCGCGGGAGAGCGGCGTGGTGGAGCGGTTCATGGCGGAGCTGCGTACGGCTCAGCCGTCGGACGCCGCCTCCGGCGAGTCGCGCGGCTGAGCCGAGGCGGCCGCCGCTGAGGACGGCGCCGAGGGCGGCGCTGATAGGGCGGGCTCCCGCACCCTTCGGGGTGACGGGGGCCCTTTTCGTATGCGGCGGCTGGTAGGCCGGTTTCTTGTCGGGTCAGTCGGCGGTGTTGCGGATGGTCAGGGCGCGCTTGAGGTCGTCGAGTTGGTCGTTGAGCCTGCGGCGGAGGGTGGGGGTGGGGCCGGTGGTGCGGAGGCATTCCTCGCCGAGGCGGAGGTTCTCGTCGGTGACGAGCGGGTGGGGGAAGGCATGGGTGGCGGCGGAGACGGCGAGGGTGGTGCCGCGGCGGGTGGCGAGGGCGACGGCGGCCGGGTAGTAGCGGGTGAGGTAGGGCTGTACGAGGTCGAGTTGTTCGGGCTGCCAGAAGCCTTGGGCAGTGGCGTTGAAGAGGTAGTTGGAGAGGTCGTCGGCTTCGAACAGGGCGTGCCAGGCGGTGGCTTTGGCAGTGGCGTCGGGGAGGGCGGCGCGGCAGCGGGCGGCGCCTTCGCGGCCGGTGGCGCTGGGGTCGCGGGCGAGTTCGGCGTCGATGTCGGCGGGGGTGGTGGCGCCGAGGACGGCGAGCCGGGTGAGGGCGCGCCAGCGGAGTTCGGGGTCGAGTTCGGGGCCGCCGGGGACGGTGCCGGCCTGGAGCCAGTCGTGGAGGGTTCCGGGGGTGGTGGCGCTGTCGATGAAGGTGCGTACGGCGGTGAGGCGGATTCCCTGGCCGCCGTTCTCGGTGCGGGCGAGGAGGTCGTGGCAGAGGTCGGTGAGGGTGGCGAGGGCGACGGGGCGGGCGTCGGCGGTGACGTAGTGGTCGGCGATGTGGGTGCGGGCGAAGGTGAGGACGGCGTGGGTGATGGGGGTGGTGGTCTCGTGGGGCAGGTGGGCGCGGGCGGCGTCGAGGTGGGCGGCGGGGGCGAGGGCGCCGTCGCGGACCATGTCGCGGGCGGCGTTCCAGACGGTGGCGCGGGTGAGGGGGTCGGGGAGGCCGGAGAGGTTGTGGAGGGCGGTGTCCCAGGAGTGGGGGTCGAGGCGGATTTTGGTGTAGGTGAGGTCGTTGTCGTTGAGGAGGACGAGGGCGGGGCGTCGGCCGGGGTGGGTGTGGCTGTGAGTGGAGCCGGTGGCGGGGAGTTCGGTTTCGGTGCGTTCGCGGAGGGTGAGGCGGCGGGGGTCGGCGGGTGACTGGTCGTAGAGGCCGATGGCGAGGTGGTGGGGGCGGGTTCCGCGGTGGTGGACGGTCAATTGCCAGCCGTCGTTTGCCGAAGGGCCGTCGTCTGCGGAAGGGCCGTCGTCGGGGGTTTCGGGGGTGATTTCCGGGATGAGGGTGTCGACTCCGGTGGTGCGGAGCCATTTCTCGGCCCAGCCGTGGACGTCGCGGTCGCAGGCGTGGGCGAGGGAGTCGATGAAGTCGGCGAGGGTGGCGTTGGCGAAGCGGTGGCGGGCGAAGTGTTCGTTGATGCCGGCGAGGAAGTTCTTCTCGCCGAGCCAGGCGACGAGTTGGCGCAGGACGCTGGCGCCTTTCGCGTAGGAGATGCCGTCGAAGTTGAGTTCGGCGGCGGCGGTGTCGAGGACGTCCTCGGGCGCGGGGGCGACGGGGTGGGTGGAGGGGCGCTGGTCGGCGTCGTAGCCCCAGGCTTTGCGGGCGACGGCGAAGTCGGCCCAGGTGTCGGTGTACTGGGTGGCTTCGGTGAGGGTCTGGTAGCCCATGTATTCGGCGAAGGACTCGTTGAGCCAGATGTCGTCCCACCATTGGAGGGTGACGAGGTCGCCGAACCACATGTGGGCCATTTCGTGGGCGATGACCATGGCGCGGGTCTGGCGTTCGGCGTCGGTGACGGCCGATCGGTAGATGAATTCGTCGCGGAAGGTGACGAGTCCGGGGTTTTCCATGGCGCCGGAGTTGAATTCGGGGACGAACGCCTGGTCGTAGGAGTCGAAGGGGTAGGGCTCGTCGAATTTCTGGTGGTAGCGGTCGAAGCAGCGGGTGGTGACGTCGAGGATTTCCTCGGCGTCGGCGTCGAGGTGGGGCGCGAGGGACTGGCGTACGTGGATGCCGAAGGGGATGCCGCGGTGTTCGGTGCGCACGGAGTGCCAGGGGCCGGCGGCGACGGCCATGAGGTAGGTGCTGATGGGCGGGGTGGGGGCGATCTCCCAGTGTCCGTCGGCGGGGTCTCCGGTGCGGGTGGCGACGCCGTTGCCGAGGACGGTCCACTCCGGAGGCGCGGTGACGGTGGTGTGGAAGACGGCTTTGAGGTCGGGCTGGTCGAAGGCGGCGAAGATGCCGGGGGCGTCGGCGAGGCAGCACTGGGTGTAGAGGTAGACGGCCTGGTCGAGGGGGTCGGTGAAGCGGTGCATGCCCTCGCCGGTGTGGGAGTAGGGCGGTTCGGCCTCGACGCGCAGTTCGTGTTCGCCTCGGGTGAGGCCGGTGAGGGGGTATCTGCCGCCGGAGGCGGCGGCCGGGTCGAGGTCGGCGCCGTCGAGGGTGATGCGGCGCAGGCCGCTGGCGGCCAGTTCGACGAAGGTGTCCGCGCCGTCCTCGCGCGCGTCGAAGCGGATGACGCTGGTGGAGCCGAAGCGTTCCTCGCCGCGGGTGAGGTCGAGGTGGACGGTGTAGCGGTGGACGTCGAGGAGGCGGGCGCGGGTCTGCGCTTCTTCGCGTGTGAGTACGGGCATGGGCTCATGGTGCCGCAGCCGGCGGCGAGGGGGCATGGGGGTTTGGGGCAAGCTGTGGGCGTGGTCGTGTCCCCTTGGCCGTCGCGACCGTCCTGATCGTGTCGGCTGTCTTTACCGTCTGGAGTTGGCTGTGTCTGTCGATACTGTGCGTGATCGTGATCGTGCTCGCGGCCTCGTGGAGGCCCGGATCGGGGAGTTCTCGGAGCGGCTGCTGGAGCTCGGGCGGGCTCTGCACGCGGAGCCGGAGCTGTCGTTCGAGGAGCACGCCGCGGCGGCGCGGCTCGCGGAGCTGCTGGAGGGGGCCGGGTTCGCGGTGGAGCGGGGCGCGTACGGACTGGAGACCGCGGTGGTCGGCTCGTACGGGAGCGGCGATCTGACGGTGGGGGTGTGCGCGGAGTACGACGCGCTGCCGGGCATCGGGCACGCCTGCGGGCACAACGTGATCTGTGCGGCGGGGGCGGGCGCGGCGATCGGGCTGGCGGCCGCCGCCGAGGTGCTCGGGATCCGGGTGGTGCTGCTGGGGACGCCCGCGGAGGAGGCGGGCGGCGGGAAGGTGCTGATGCTGGAGCGCGGGGCGTTCGACGGGGTGACGGTCGCGATGATGGCGCATCCGGCGCGCGAGGACGATGTGGATCCGCGGTCCTCCACGACGTCGGTGTCCCGGTTCGAGGTGACGTTCACGGGCCGGTCGGCGCACGCGGCGCTGGCTCCGGAGGCGGGGGTCAACGCGGGGGACGCGGCGGTGGTGGCGCAGGTGGCCGTGGGGCAGTTGCGGCAGCAGTTGCGGGACGGCTATCGGGTGGCGGGGGTGGTGCGGGACGGCGGCGAGCGGTCGAACATCATCCCCGAGCGCACGGTCCTGGAGTGGGAGGTGCGGACGCCGACCGCGGAGGAGCTGGCGCCGCTGAAGGAGCGGGTGCGGGCGTGTTTCGAGGGCGCGGCGATCGCGACGGGGTGCTCCGTGTCGTTCCGTCCGACGCAGCCGGACTATCTGGATCTGCGGAACGATCCGTGGCTGATGGACGCGTACGCGGAAGGGCTGCGGGCGGCAGGCCGCACGCTGCCGCCATCCGCGCCGGTGCGGCTGGGCGCGTCGACGGACATGGGCAATGTGACGCACGCGCTGCCGGCGATCCATCCGAGCATCGGCATCCTGGGCGCCGAGGGCTCGCCGCACACGCGGGAGTTCGCGCGGTCGACGGTGGGCGCGGCGGCGGACGACGCGGTGCTGGCGGCGGCGCGGGCGATGGCCTGGACCGGGGTGGCGGTGGCGGCCGACGCGGAGCGCCGCGCGCACTATCTGTCCGTACGGGGGTGATGACGGTACGGGGGGGCGACGCCGGCGCGAGGGGTGGCGGCCGTACGTGCGGGGACGGGCGGGACGGCGGTACGGGCGGGTGGTCCGTACCGGGGCGGGGTCCGTGCGTACGGGCGGGTGGTCCGTACCGGAGCGGGACCCGTGCGTACGGGCGGGTGGTCCGTACGAGGACTGCGTCCTTCCGGGGCCGGTGTCCGTACGAGCGTGGGGCCGGGCCGTTCGGGCTCGGCTGGGGCCGTCAGGAGCGGGCGATCGTCTCGTGGTGGCGGATCACCTCGGCGATGATGAAGTTGAGGAACTTCTCCGCGAAGGCGGGGTCGAGCTTGGCGTTCTCGGCGAGTTCGCGCAGGCGGGCGATCTGGCGGGATTCGCGGGCGGGGTCGGCGGGCGGGAGCTTGTGCTCGGCCTTGAGGTGACCGACCTGCTGGGTGCATTTGAAGCGCTCGGCCAGCATGTGGATCACGGCCGCGTCGATGTTGTCGATGCTGTCGCGGAGCCGGCCGAGCTCCGCGCGTACGGTCTCGTCGACGTCGACGGTGGTGTCCACGGCGGTGCCTGTGGTGGTGCCCGTAGCGGTGTCGCTGTCGCTTTTCGTCATGGGCCCTGACCCTATGTGGCGGTACTGACAGGGCGCGGTGCGGGGGCCGGTGGCGTGCCGCTCGGCGCGCGAAATCAGATCCGCCGGCGCGTGGGACCCGTCAGCGCGTAGGGCCTCTCGGCGCATGAGGCGGGGCGGTGCCGAGGTCCGTCAGCGCGTGGAGCGGCGGCGGGCGAGGCGCAGCGCTCCGTACGCGCCGGTGCCCGCGACGAGCACGGCGGCGCCGGCGAGGACCGGGCGGGGGATGTCGTGGTGGTCGCGGACGTCCTGGCCGACGTCGACGGCCTGCTTGAGGGGGTTGGTGAAGGCCATGGCCTGGCTCTTCCCCTCGCGTTCGGCGGCGTGGGCGTCGGCTGCCGGGACGGCCACCACTCCGACGGCGACGGTGGCCGTGGCGAAGGCGGTGGCGAGGAGGATGCGGGCCTTGGTGGGCACGGGCGGTCCTTTTCTGTGCGCGTCTCGGGTGCGGCCGCCGGGCGGCGGCGCCGCGGCTCCGGGCCCCGGTTCGGCGAACCGGTGGCCGGGGGCCGCAGGTCAGGAAGTGGTTGTCCGGACCATGAGACGCACGTTACGGAGTCGGGGGCTGCCCGCACCACGGCCATACGGTCACTGTTGCCTCCGTCGCAAGGATGACCGCGGGCCCGTCCGGGTCATACGAAAGTCGATCAGGAGCCGCTCGGGAGCCGCCCCGGAGACGAACCGGAGCGGGATCGGGAGCAGGACCGGAGCCGATCGGACGGGCCCGTTCCGCGCACCGTGCCGCTGTCAGCCGCCGAGGCTCTGGGCCGCCTTCTTGATGTCGGCGGCGAAGGCGCTCACCTCGGTGTAGACGCCGGGGTAGCCGGGCTCGGCGCAGCCCTGGCCCCAGCTGACGATGCCGACCTGTATCCAGCCGCCGGCCGCGTCCTTGCGGAACATCGGGCCGCCGGAGTCGCCCTGGCAGGTGTCGACGCCGCCCTTGTCGATGTATCCGGCGCAGATCTCGTCGCCCGGTGTGAGCTGGTTGCCGTACGCCTTCTTGCAGGTGGCGTCGTCGACGAAGGGGACCTTCGCCTTGAGGAGGTAGCGCTGCTGCTGCCCGCCCTCGCGGTCGGCGCCCCAGCCGGCGATGGTGAACTCGCCGTTGTTGACGGCGTCGGTCTCGGCGATCTTCAGGGTGGGCTGGCTGAGGGGCTTGGCGAGTTTGACGAGCGCCCAGTCCTTGCCCTTGCCGTTGTAGCCGGGGGCCTGGACGACCTGGGTGGACTTCACCGATACGGCCTTGGAGCCCTTGAGGTCGACGTCGCCGACGGTCGCGGTGATGGAGGTGTCACGGCCGCTGCCGTCCACGCAGTGGGCGGCGGTCAGGACGAGCTGCTTGCTGTAGACGGCGCCGCCGCAGCCCATGGACAGCCGTACCATCCACGGGAATTCGCCCTGCTGGGCGCGGGTGCCGCCGACGACGCCGGGGGTGGGGTCGGCCGGTTCGGCCGTGGCCTGGGCGCTGCCGGGCTGGAGGCTGAAGGCGGCGAGGGCGACGGCGGCGACGGCGAGGGCTCTCTTGAGGGGCTTCAGGTGGCGGGACAAGGCGTGTCCTTCCGTGGGGGGGCGGTACTCCTGTCAGGCTCATGTCAATCCACGGTCCGGAAGTCGCCGCCGGAAGGGCTGTGCCGGGATGCGGCGGTGGCGGCGTGCGGCAGTGTGCCGCACGGCGTCCGGTCCCATGGGGGTGAGCCCGTGAAGCGCCCTGTGATTATGTGGACGGGGTGAACGGTGTGACAAGGGTGGCTTTCCGGCCACGCCAGGCCGTCCACATGCGGCATTCGGACTGTCAGTGCCCGCCCGTAGAGTTGGGGCAACGTCTCGGAGCCGACGTCGCCGACGTCTCGGGGCGGGCCGACCGAGCAGTACGGGGGTGATCGCATGGCGGTGCCGGGGAGCGATGTCGAACACGGCTTTCCGCATCTGGAGACGGTCCGCGCCGCGATCACGGCGCTCTACAAACGGCTCTCCTACGACACGGTGCACACCTTCGGGCTGAGCATGCTCCCCGTCGACGTCGCCTTCGACGACGACGAGGACCTCCACCTCGGCGTGCAGCGCGTCGCCCGCGCGATGGTGCAGCATCTGCGCCTCCCCGACGCCCGGATGATCGTCGGCTTCCGCGAGATGCAGCACGCGGCCAACGTCGAACTGGCGGCGGGGCCGGAGTACTTCATCGAGCTGAACGACCGCTTCAAGAACCACCGCCGCGACATCGGCGCCGCCCTCGCGCACGAGGTGATGCACGTCTATCTGCACCGCCTCGACCTCTCCTTCCCCGGCACGCGGGACAACGAGATCCTCACCGACACCGCGGCGGCCTACCTCGGGGCGGGCTGGCTACTGCTGGACGCGTATCGGGAGGACTCCCTCTCCAGCCAGAAGCTTGGCTACCTCACCCCCGAGGAGTACGGCTACGTCCTCGCCAAGCGGGCGCTCGCCTTCGACGAGGACCCCGCGCCATGGTTCACCAGCCCGCAGGCGTACGAGGCGTATGTGAAGGGGCTGGCCCGCGCCCGGCGCGACGAACAGCGGCCGCCGCTGGCCGCCGCCGGGCGGCTCGCCCGCCACCGGTACGCCAGGGACCGCCGCCATGTGGAGTCGGACCCGGCGGCCGCCGCGTCCGCCCTCCCCAACGGCGGCTACGCCTTCGAGGGCCGCGCGCCGCTGCGCGTCGTCTTCCCGTGCCCGACCTGCCATCAGCGGATCAGAGTGCCGGTGCAGGGCAGACTGCGGGCGCGCTGCGGACTGTGCCGTACGGTCCTGGACTGCGACACGTAGCCCTCGCGGACCCCGGGCGCTCCCCCGCTCCCCCGCCCCCACCTTCCCCGCCCTCGGCTTCCCCGCTGAACCGATCGGAACGCAGAAGTGCGGCGCCTGCCTCCGGTCGGGGAGAAGCAGGCGCCGCTGAGGCCCGTACGGCGCTGTACGGACGACTGAGGGGCCGTGAGTGGCCGTGAAGGACCTTGAGGTCCGTCGCTCAGACCATCAGCGAGCGGTCCGTCGGCTTGATGGGGGCCGGCAGCGCGCTGTCCCCCGCGAGGTAGCGGTCCACGCCGCGGGCGGCCGAGCGGCCCTCGGCGATGGCCCAGACGATCAGCGACTGGCCGCGGCCCGCGTCGCCCGCCACGTACACGCCCGGCACGTTGGTGGCGTAGTCGCCGTCGCGCGCGATGTTGCCGCGGGCGTCCAGTTCGAGACCGAACTGGCGGACCAGGCCGTTCTCCTGGTCGGTGCCGGTGAAGCCCATGGCCAGCGTCACCAGCTGGGCGGGGATCTTCCGCTCGGTGCCCGGCTTCTGTTCGAGCTTGCCGTCCTTGAACTCGACCTCGACGAGGTGCAGGAACTGCACATTCCCGTCCTCGTCGCCTTCGAAGTGGGTGGTGGAGACGGAATAGATCCGCTCGCCGCCCTCCTCGTGGGCCGAGGTGACCTTGTAGAGCATGGGGAAGGTCGGCCACGGCTGGTTGGCGGGCCGCTCCTCGCCCGGCCGGGCCATGATCTCCAGCTGGGTGACGGAGACGGCGCCCTGGCGGTGGGCGGTGCCGACGCAGTCCGCGCCGGTGTCGCCGCCGCCGATGACGATGACGTGCTTGCCCTCGGCGGTGATCGGGGAGACCGTCAGGTCGCCCTCCTGCACCTTGTTGGCGAGCGGCAGGTACTCCATCGCCTGGTGGATGCCGCCGAGTTCGCGGCCCGGTACGGGCAGGTCGCGGGCGGTGGTGGCGCCGGCGGCGATCACCACGGCGTCGTAGCGCTTGCGCAGCTTGGCGGCGTCGACGTCCCGGCCGATCTCCACCTCCGTACGGAACTTGGTGCCCTCCGCGCGCATCTGCTCGATGCGGCGGTTGATGTGGCGCTTCTCCATCTTGAACTCGGGGATGCCGTAGCGCAGGAGCCCGCCGATGCGGTCGGCGCGCTCGTACACGGCGACGGTGTGCCCGGCGCGGGTGAGCTGCTGGGCGGCGGCGAGCCCGGCCGGGCCGGAGCCGATGACGGCGACGGTCTTGCCGGAGAGCCGCTCGGGGGGCTGCGGGGTGACGTCGCCGCTGTCCCACGCCTTGTCGATGATGGTGACTTCGACGTTCTTGATGGTGACGGCGGGCTGGTTGATGGCCAGGACGCACGCGGATTCGCAGGGGGCGGGGCAGAGCCGGCCGGTGAACTCGGGGAAGTTGTTGGTGGCGTGCAGCCGCTCGCTGGCGGCGGACCAGTCCTCGCGGTAGGCGTAGTCGTTCCACTCGGGGATGAGGTTCCCGAGCGGGCAGCCCTGGTGGCAGAAGGGGATGCCGCAGTCCATGCAGCGCCCGGCCTGCTTGCTGATGATCGGCAGCAGCGAGCCGGGGACGTACACCTCGTTCCAGTCCTTGACGCGCTCGCCGACGGGGCGGGTCCGCGCGACCTCGCGGCCGGTGGTCAGGAAGCCCTTGGGGTCAGCCATTGGTCGCCGCCTCCATCATCTTCTCGTGGATCTCGGACTCGGAGAGTCCCGCTCGCTCGGCGGCGTCCTTGGCGGCGAGCACTGCCTGGTAGGTGGCCGGTACGACCTTGCTGAACCGGGCGGCGGCGGCCGGCCAGTCGGCGAGCAGGGTCGCGGCGACGGTGGAGCCGGTCTCCTCCTGGTGGCGGCGCACGACATCGTGCAGCCACTGCCGGTCGTCGGCGGTCAGCGTGGTGACGGCGGAGCCCAGTTCCTTGTTGACGTTGCGGGGGTCGAGGTCGATGACGTACGCGGTGCCGCCGGACATGCCGGCCGCGAAGTTGCGTCCGGTCTCGCCGAGGATGACGGCGGCGCCGCCGGTCATGTACTCGCAGCCGTGGTCGCCGACGCCTTCGGAGACGACGGTGGCGCCGGAGTTGCGGACGCAGAACCGCTCGCCGGTCCGGCCGCGCAGGAAGAGTTCGCCGCCGGTCGCCCCGTACGCGATGGTGTTGCCGGCGATGGTCGAGTACTCGGCGAGGTGGTCGGCGCCGCGGTCGGGCCGTACGACGACGCGGCCGCCGGAGAGGCCCTTGCCGACGTAGTCGTTGGCGTCGCCCTCCAGGCGCAGCGTGACGCCGCGCGGCAGGAACGCGCCGAAGGACTGGCCGGCGGAGCCGGTGAAGGTGATGTCTATGGTGTCGTCCGGCAGGCCCGCGCCGCCGAACTTCTTGGTCACCTCGTGGCCGAGCATGGTGCCGACGGTGCGGTTGATGTTGCGGATGGCTACCTGGGCGCGTACGGGCTGGGCGTCGGCCGGAGAGTTCGCGGCGAGCGCGTCGGCGGCGAGCTTGATCAGCTCGTTGTCGAGGGCCTTGGCCAGGCCGTGGTCCTGGGCGGCGATGTGGTGGCGGACAGCGCCGCTGGGCAGGTCGGGGACGTGCAGCAGCGGGGCGAGGTCCAGGCCTTGGGCCTTCCAGTGGTCGACGGCCCGCGCGGTGTCGAGGAGTTCGGCGTGGCCGACGGCCTCCTCGATGGTGCGGAAGCCGAGTTCGGCGAGGAGCTCGCGGACCTCTTCGGCGATGAACTCGAAGAAGTTGACGACGTATTCGGCCTTGCCGGCGAAACGCTCGCGGAGCACCGGGTTCTGGGTGGCGATGCCGACGGGGCAGGTGTCGAGGTGGCAGACGCGCATCATGACGCAGCCGGAGACGACGAGCGGCGCGGTCGCGAAGCCGAACTCCTCGGCGCCGAGGAGGGCGGCGATCAGGACGTCGCGGCCGGTCTTGAGCTGGCCGTCGGTCTGCACGACGATGCGGTCCCGCAGGCCGTTGAGGAGCAGGGTCTGCTGGGTTTCGGCGAGGCCGAGCTCCCAGGGGCCGCCGGCGTGCTTGAGGGAGGTCAGCGGGGACGCGCCCGTACCGCCGTCGTGGCCGGAGATGAGGACGACGTCGGCGTGGGCCTTGGAGACGCCCGCGGCGACCGTTCCGACGCCGACCTCGGAGACCAGCTTCACGTGGATGCGGGCCGCTGGGTTGGCGTTCTTCAGGTCGTGGATGAGCTGGGCGAGGTCCTCGATGGAGTAGATGTCGTGGTGCGGGGGCGGGGAGATGAGGCCGACGCCGGGCGTGGAGTACCGGGTCTTGGCGACCCAGGGGTAGACCTTGTGGCCGGGCAGTTGGCCGCCCTCGCCGGGCTTGGCGCCCTGGGCCATCTTGATCTGGATGTCGTCGGAGTTGACGAGGTATTCGGAGGTGACGCCGAAGCGGCCGGAGGCGACCTGCTTGATGGAGGAGCGGCGCGCGGGGTCGTAGAGGCGCTCCGCGTCCTCGCCGCCCTCGCCGGTGTTGGACTTGCCGCCGAGCTGGTTCATGGCGATGGCGAGGGTCTCGTGGGCCTCGCGGGAGATGGAGCCGTAGGACATGGCGCCGGTGGAGAAGCGCTTGACGATGTCGCTGACGGGCTCGACCTCCTCCAGCGGTACGGGGGTGCGGCCGGCGCTCTTGAGGGTGAACAGGCCGCGGAGCGTCATGAGCCGCTCGGACTGCTCGTTCACGCGCTCCGTGTACTGCTTGAAGATGTCGTAGCGGCGGGAGCGGGTGGAGTGCTGGAGGCGGAAGACGGTGTCGGGGTCGAAGAGGTGCGGCTCGCCCTCGCGGCGCCACTGGTATTCGCCGCCGATGTCGAGGCGGCGGTGGGTGGCGGCGATGCCGGTGGCGGGGTACGCCTTGGCGTGCCGGGCGGCGACTTCCCGGGCGATGACGTCGAGTCCGGCGCCGCCGATCTTGGTGGCGGTGCCGTGGAAGTAGGCGTCGACGAAGGCGCCGTCGAGGCCGACGGCCTCGAAGACCTGCGCGCCGCGGTAGGAGGCGACGGTGGAGATGCCCATCTTGGACATGACCTTCAGGACGCCCTTGCCGAGCGCCTTGATGAGGTTGCGGATGGCGTCCTCGGCCTCGACGCCGGGCAGGAAGGTGCCGGCGCGCACGAGGTCCTCGACCGACTCCATCGCGAGGTAGGGGTTGACGGCGGCCGCGCCGTAGCCGATGAGCAGCGCGACGTGGTGCACCTCGCGGACGTCGCCGGCCTCGACGAGCAGGCCGACCTGGGTGCGCTGCTTGGTGCCGATGAGGTGGTGGTGGACGGCGGCGGTGAGCAGCAGCGACGGGATCGGGGCGTGCTCGGCGTCGGAGTGCCGGTCGGAGAGGACGATCAGGCGCGCGCCGTCCTCGATGGCGGCGTCGGCCTCGGCGCAGACCTCGGCGATCCGGGCGGCGAGGGCGTCGCCGCCGCCGCTGACGCGGTAGAGGCCGGCGAGGGTGGCGGCCTTGAGGCCGGGCATGTCGCCGTCGGCGTTGATGTGGATGAGCTTGGCGAGCTCGTCGTTGTCGATCACCGGGAAGGGCAGGGTGACGCTGCGACAGGAGGCGGCGGTGGGGGCGAGGAGGTTGCCCTGGGGGCCGAGGGAGGAGATCAGCGAGGTGACGAGCTCCTCGCGGATGGCGTCCAGCGGCGGGTTGGTGACCTGCGCGAAGAGCTGGGTGAAGTAGTCGAAGAGGAGCCGCGGCCGGTCGGAGAGGGCGGCGATGGGCGAGTCGGTGCCCATGGAGCCGATGGGTTCGGCGGCGGTCTTGGCCATGGGCGCGAGGATGACCCGCAGCTCTTCCTCGGTGTAGCCGAAGGTCTGCTGGCGGCGGGTGACCGAGGCGTGGGTGTGCACGATGTGCTCGCGCTCGGGCAGGTCGGCGAGGTCGATGAGGCCGGCGTCCAGCCATTCCCCGTAGGGGTGTTCGGCGGCGAGGCCGGCCTTGATCTCGTCGTCCTCGATGATGCGGTGCTGCTCGGTGTCGACGAGGAACATCCGGCCGGGCTGGAGGCGGCCCTTGCGGACGACCTTGGCGGGGTCGATGTCGAGGACGCCGACCTCGGAGGAGAGGACGACGAGGCCGTCGTCGGTGACCCAGTAGCGGCCGGGGCGCAGGCCGTTGCGGTCGAGGACGGCGCCGACGAGGGCGCCGTCGGTGAAGGTGACGCAGGCGGGGCCGTCCCAGGGCTCCATCATCGTGGAGTGGTACTGGTAGAAGGCGCGGCGGGCCGGGTCCATGGAGGCGTGGTTCTCCCAGGCCTCGGGGATCATCATCAGCACGCTGTGCGGGAGGGAGCGGCCGCCGAGGTGGAGGAGTTCGAGCACCTCGTCGAAGGTGGCGGAGTCGGAGGCGTCGGGGGTGCAGACCGGGAACAGGCGCTCGCGGTCGTCCGCGCCGAGCAGGTCGCCGGCGAGCTGGGATTCGCGGGCGCGCATCCAGTTGCGGTTGCCCTGGACGGTGTTGATCTCGCCGTTGTGCGCGACGAAGCGGTACGGGTGGGCGAGCGGCCAGGACGGGAAGGTGTTGGTGGAGAACCGCGAGTGGACCAGCGCGATGGCGGTGGCGAGGCGGCGGTCGGAGAGGTCCGGGAAGAACGGCTCCAGCTGCCCGGTGGTGAGCATGCCCTTGTAGACGAGGGTGCGGGCGGAGAGCGAGGGGAAGTAGACGCCCGCTTCGCGTTCGGCGCGCTTGCGCAGCGCGAACGCCTTGCGGTCGAGGGCGAGGCCGCTGAGCTCCCGGCCGCCGTCGCGGGCGGCGACGAAGAGCTGGGAGAAGGCGGGCATGGTGGCGCGGGCGCCGCTGCCGAGGAGCTGGGGGGCGACGGGGACGACGCGCCAGCCGAGGACGTCGAGGCCTTCTTCGGCGGCGATGGTCTCGATGCGGGAGACGGCGGCGGCGGCTTCCTCGGCGTCGGCCGGGAGGAAGGCGATGCCGACGGCGTACGAGCCGGCCTCGGGGAGGGGGAAGGCGACGGTGTCGCGCAGGAACGCGTCGGGGACCTGGAGCAGGATGCCCGCGCCGTCGCCGGAGTCGGGCTCGGAGCCGGTGGCGCCGCGGTGTTCGAGGTTCCGCAGGACGGTGAGGGCCTGCTCGACGAGCGCGTGGCTCGCCTCGCCGGTGAGGGTGGCGACAAAGCCCACGCCGCAGGCGTCGTGTTCATTGCGCGGGTCGTACAAACCCTGCTGGGCGGGGTGGGATGCGGATCGCATCGGCTCTCCCGTCGTCGTCATGGCATCTGAGGGTGCCGAGGGACGACTCTGGCCCTCTGCGAAGAATTTCACGCAGGTTACATGATGGCCTGCTTCTCGAACAGCGGATGCCTGATTCCAGGATGTGGACTTCAGACGCAATGCGCGAATCGGGGCGAATGCGGATTGATCGCCCGTCGGTGGGGCAACGTGCAGCGGGCGACGTTGCCCGCGACGCTCCGGCCTTATGCCCGGCCGCCCGAACCCTGAAACCGCACGGTAACTCGCTCACTATGCGGCCGGCCGCATAAAGCGTCAACCCACGGCGGTGCCGAAAAGGATGCCGAGCAGGTACGTCACGCCCGCCGCGGCCCCGCCCAGGCCCAGCTGGCGCAGCCCGCTGAACCACCAGGACCGCGCCGTCACCCGCGCCACCACGGCGCCGCAGCCGAAGAGCCCGATCAGCGCGAGCAGCACGGCGGGCCACAGCGACGTCGCGCCCAGCAGATAGGGCAGTACGGGCAGCAGCGCGCCCAGCGCGAAGGAGCCGAAGGAGGAGACCGCGGCGACCATCGGCGAGGGCAGGTCGGAGGGGTCGACGCCCAGTTCCTCGCGGGCGTGGATCTCCAGCGCCTGCTCCGGGTCCTTCGACAGCTGCTCGGCGACCTGCCGGGCCAGGGGCGCGTCGACGCCCCGCGACTCGTACAGCGCGGCCAGCTCGTCGATCTCGTCCTCGGGGTGCTTGCGCAGCTCGCGCCGCTCGATGTCCAGCTCGGCCTGGACGAGCTCGCGCTGCGAGGCCACGGAGGTGTACTCGCCGGCGGCCATCGAGAACGCGCCGGCCGCGAGCCCCGCGAGCCCGGTGATCACGATGGTCTGCGAGGAGGCGGAGCCGCCCGCGACACCGGTCATCAGCGCGAGGTTGGAGACCAGCCCGTCCATGGCCCCGAAGACCGCCGGACGCAGCCAGCCGCCGTTCACATCGCGGTGGGTGTGGTTGTCGCGGTGCGCGACGTGCGGGGCCTCGGCCGTATCCAGGACAGACATTGCTGCGCGTACTCCTCACTTCGGGGGCGGGAGCCCGATGCCCCGCCCCGAACGATTCAAAAGTACGCACGATTTACGGTGATCCGCTAGCAAGGAAGGCCGAACTTACCTCTCTGACCTGCACAAACGCGAGAGGGTTCGGGAAATTCCCGCGCTGCGCCCCGCGTTGCGCCCCCGCTGCGCGACGAGGCCGCCGGACCCGGTGGGGTGCGACGGCCTCGGGGCGACGGAACGGAATCCGTCAGGGCTTCTCGGAGGGTTCCTCGGCGCCGGCGGCGCTCTTCTCGGCCTTCTCGGCTTTATCCGCCTTCTCGGCCTCGGCGGGCTTCACCATAGAGACGGCGGCGTCGTCGCCGCCCTCCGCTCCCGCCGTCGCCGTCTCGATGACGGACTCCCGGCCGGGCCTGCGCTTGGCGGAGACGACCATGAACACCACGGCGGCGACGAAGACGATGATCGACGTCCAGTCGTTCAGCCGCAGCCCGAGGATGTGGTGGGCGTCGTCGACGCGCAGGTACTCGATCCAGAACCGGCCCACCGTGTACGCGGCGACGTACAGCGCGAAGGACCGCCCGTGCCCGAGCTTGAAGCGCCGGTCGGCCCAGATGACCAGCAGCGCGACGCCGATGCACCACAGCGACTCGTACAGGAACGTCGGGTGGTACGTACCGGCGACCCGGCCGATCGACGGGTCGGCGTCGATCTTCAGCGCCCAGGGCAGATCGGTCTTGCGTCCGTACAGCTCCTGGTTGAACCAGTTGCCCCAGCGGCCGATGGCCTGCGCGATGGCGAGGCCGGGCGCGAGGGTGTCGGCCCAGGCCGGGAACGGGACGCCGCGCCGGCGGCAGCCGATCCACGCGCCGAGCGCGCCGAGCGCCACCGCGCCCCAGATGCCGAGCCCGCCCTCCCAGATCTTGAAGGCGTCCACCCAGTTCCGACCCGCGCCGAAGTACAGCTCGTAGTCGGTGATCACGTGGTAGAGCCGCCCGCCGACCAGCCCGAAGGGCACCGCCCAGACGGCGATGTCGGCGACGGTCCCCGACGTGCCGCCCCGGGCGACCCAGCGCCGGTTGCCGATCCAGACGGCGACGAAGACGCCGATGATGATGCAGAACGCGTAGCCGCGCAGCGGAACCGGGCCGAGGTGAATCACGCCGGTCGACGGGCTGGGAATGTAAGCGAGGTCCATGACAGGGACGACGCTACCGTGCCGAACCAGAAGCACGGCAACCCGCCCGGCGCAACAGCTGCGTAACGGGGCCCCTCGGGCGGGGCCGAGCGCGCGGAATGCCGCCGGGCCCTCCAGGGACTGGCGGCATTCGTCCGTGCGGGAGGTCGCCTCTCGCCGGGGTCACTTCTTGTCGGCGTCGGCGACCATCTTCTTGAGCTTGTCGGGGGTCAGCGGGTTGTTCTGGTCCGCGTAGATGTTCTTGCCGTCGAGGAGGACGGTCGGCGTCGCGTGGTAGGAGGACTTCCCGAAGGCTTCGTTGGACTTCTTCACCCAGCTGTCGTGGGTGCCGTCGTTCACGCACTTCCGGAAGGACGGGGTGTCCAGGCCCTTCACCTGGCCGGCGAGTTCGATCAGGTGGGCCTTGTCCGCGAAGGCGTCCTCGCGCTCGTCGGGCTGGTTCTTGTAGAGCAGGTCGTGGTAGTCGGGGAACTTGCCCGCGTCCTGGGCGCAGCCGGCCGCGTTGGCAGCGTTGAGGGAGCCCGTGCCGCCCATGTTGCCGTCGATGATCGTGACCAGGTGGTACTCGGTCTTGAGCTGTCCCTTGTCCTGGAGTTCGCGGATGGTGTCGTGGAATTGGGCCTCGAACCCGCCGCAGCCGGGGCAGCGGAAGTCCTCGTAGACGGTGAGGGTGGCCTTGGCGGCGGGCTTGCCCTCGGGGATCACCACGTTGCCGTCGCCGGTGGCGCCCTTGGGCGCGACGGCCGGTCCGGACGCCTGCTGATCCTTGCCCTTGTCGTTGCCCGAGTTCTTGACGAGCGCGCTCACTCCGGCCGCGATCCCCAGCACCGCCACCACGGCGACGGCCGCGATCAGCGTCCGCTTCCGCTTCTCGCGTGCCCGGTCCGCTTCTCGCTGTTCCCGCAGCCGCTCGCGGGCGCTGCGCGTTCCGTCGTCCTTGCCTGGCCTGCCTGGGTTCTTCTGGTTCACGCCCCCGTACAACGAGCCGGGGACGCGCTCATGCGCCTCCCCGGCCGCTGTTTCCTTCCAAAGAGTTACGCGCGGAGTCACCCGCAGGGGTTGCCCGCGCCGCGGCTCAGCCGCGCTTGCGCACTCCCGCGGCGAGTTCGCCCGCGAGTGCGGAGACCGCCGTGAGCCCCGAGTCCAGGTCAGGGGCGTCCAGCAGCCGCTTGACGAACGCGGAGCCGACGATCACTCCGTCCGCGAACCCGGCCACCTCGGCGGCCTGTTCGGGGTTGGAGACGCCGAGGCCGACGCAGACCGGCAGCTCGGTGGTCGCGCGGGTGCGTTCGACGAGGTCCTGCGCCTGCCGGCCCACGGACTCGCGGGTGCCGGTGACGCCCATCAGCGAGGCCGCGTACACGAAGCCGCTGCCCGCCGCGGTGATCCGGGCGAGCCGCTCGTCCCGGCTGCTCGGCGCGACGACGAACACCGTTGCCAGGCCGTGCAGTTGGGCGGCCTTGCGCCAGGTCTCGGACTCCTCGACCGGCAGGTCGGGCAGGATGCAGCCCGCTCCCCCGGCCGCCGCGAGGTCGGCGGCGAACCGCTCGACGCCGTACTGGTCGACGGGGTTCCAGTACGTCATGCACAGCACGGGCGCGCCCGTCGAGGTGTGCACCTCGCGGATGGTGTCCATGACGTCGCTGATCTTGACGCCGCCGCGCAGGGCGATGTCGACGGCGGTCTGGATGACGGGGCCGTCGAGGACCGGGTCGCTGTGCGGGAGCCCGACCTCGATGATGTCGCAGCCGCCCTCGACCATCGCGCGGACGGCCCGTACACCGCCGTCCACGGTGGGGAAGCCGGCCGGGAGGTAGCCCACCAGCGCGGCGCGTCCCTCGGTCTTGGCCGCGGCCAGGGCCTGGCTCAACAGCTCGATGTTGCCGCTCACTTGACTCGCTCCGGGTTCGTCTCAGCCTGCTGTCCGGCGCGCTCCGCCTGCTCGGTCCGCCCCGTCTGCTCGGGATCGTACAGACCGAAATAGCGCGCCGCCGTGTCCATGTCCTTGTCGCCGCGCCCCGACAGGTTGACGAGCAGCAGGCCGTCCTCGCCCAGTTCCTCGCCGACTTTGAGAGCGCCCGCGAGGGCGTGGGCGCTCTCTATCGCCGGGATGATGCCCTCGGTGCGGGACAGCAGCCGCAGCGCCCGCATCGCCTCGTCGTCGGTGACCGCCCGGTACTCGGCGCGGCCGGCGTCCTTGAGGTAGGCGTGCTCGGGGCCGATGCCGGGGTAGTCCAGGCCGGCCGAGATCGAGTACGGCTCGGTGATCTGGCCGTCCGCGTCCTGGAGGACGTAGCTGCGCGAGCCGTGCAGTATGCCCGGCGTGCCGGCGGTGAGGGTCGCGGCGTGCTCGCCGGTGGCGACGCCGTGGCCGCCCGGTTCGCAGCCGATCAGCCGGACGTCCGTGTCGGGCAGGAAGGCGTGGAAGAGGCCGATGGCGTTGGAGCCGCCGCCGACGCAGGCGATGGCGGCGTCGGGCAGCCGGCCCGTACGGTCGAGGAGCTGGCGGCGCGCCTCGACGCCGATGACGCGGTGGAAGTCGCGGACGAGCGCGGGGAAGGGGTGCGGGCCCGCGACGGTGCCGAAGAGGTAGTGCGTGTGGTCGACGTTGGCGACCCAGTCGCGGAACGCCTCGTTGATGGCGTCCTTGAGGGTGCGACTGCCGGAGGTGACGCTGACGACCTCGGCGCCGAGCATCCGCATCCGGGCGACGTTGAGCGCCTGCCGCTCGGTGTCGATCTCGCCCATGTAGACGGTGCAGTCGAGGCCGAAGAGGGCGCAGGCGGTGGCGGTGGCGACGCCGTGCTGGCCGGCGCCGGTCTCGGCGATGACGCGGGTCTTGCCCATCCGTTTGGTGAGCAGCGCCTGGCCCAGCACGTTGTTGATCTTGTGTGAGCCGGTGTGGTTGAGGTCCTCGCGCTTGAGGAAGACGCGGGCCCCGCCCGCGTGTTCGGCGAAGCGCGGCACCTCGGTCAGGGCGCTGGGGCGCCCGGTGTAGTTGGCCATCAGGTCGTTCAGCTCGACCGCGAAGGACGGGTCCGCCTTGGCCTTCTCGTACTCGGCGGCAACCTCCTCCACCGCGGCCACCAGCGCCTCGGGGATGAACCTGCCGCCGAACGCGCCGAAGTAGCCCTCGGTGCTCGGGATGTGACCTTCCGGGTCCGGGATGAAGAAGTCAGATGACATCCGACGTACTCCTCAGATCGGGGCCGTGGCCCCGCAAAGTATCGGTCTGTGGGCATCGCGCGCTGCGCGCGACCCGGCGCGCCGCTCGTCGAGCGGGCGTACGGGCCCGGCGCTCGCGCGGGCGTACGGGGTGGGGAAGCCCCCGCCGCGCGCCGGTCAGGCGCGCGGCGGAGCGGCTAGCGCTCCGTCGCGCGACGCCATCGCATGCCGTTGATCTGGCCGGGCTCACAGCCGATGTGGTAGCGCACCCGGCGCCCGTGCACCCTGCGCGCGGGCGCGCGGCAGCCGCGCGGCCTGCAGCCGCGGGCCAGCCGTGCGTACGCGCCCATGGGTTCTCAGCCCCGTCCGTGCCGGATCGCCGGGTGCGAGCCCGCGGCGACGAGGTCGGCGACGGCGGTCCTGGGGTCGCGGCCGGTGACCAGGGACTCGCCGACCAGGACGGCGTCCGCGCCGTCGTTGGCGTAGGCGATGAGGTCGTGCGGGCCGCGCACGCCGGACTCGGCGATCTTGACGATGTGGTCCGGGATCTCGGGGGCGACGCGGGCGAAGTTGTCCCGGTCGACCTCCAGCGTCTTGAGGTTGCGGGCGTTGACGCCGATGATCCGCGCCCCGGCGTCGACGGCGCGCTCGACCTCGTCCTCGTCGTGCACCTCGACGATGGGGGTGAGCCCGATCGTCTCGGCCCGCTCGACGAGGGAGACCAGGGCCTCCTGCTCCAGGGCGGAGACGATCAGGAGCGCCAGGTCGGCGCCGTACGCGCGGGCCTCCCAGAGCTGGTAGGCGGTGACGATGAAGTCCTTGCGCAGGACCGGGATGTCGACCTTGGCGCGGACGGCCTCCAGGTCGGCGAGGGAGCCGCCGAAGCGGCGCTGCTCGGTCAGCACGCTGATGACGGCCGCGCCGCCCGCCTCGTAGTCGGCGGCGAGCCCGGCGGGGTCCGCGATGGCGGCGAGCGCTCCCTTGGAGGGGCTGGACCGCTTGACCTCGCAGATCACGGTGACGCTGTCGCCCTTGAGGGCCGCGACGCCGTCCCTGGCCTGGCGCGCCTTCGCCGCCCGCTCCTTGAGCTCGTCGAGAGTGACGCGTGCCTGCCGCTCCGCGAGGTCGGCACGGACCCCGTCGATGATCTCGTCGAGCACACTCACGCGAGCGGCCCCCTTCCGGACTGGAGCGAGTAGTCGCGCCGGCGGGGTCGGCTCGGTCGAGCCGGTCCGCCGGTCACTGTCGATGCACGGTCGATGGTATCTGCCGAGGGGCCGAGGTCTCGCATCCGGTTGACGCCACGCCTTCGACCTGGACCTTTGCCGCGTCGATCATGAGTGTCGGAACACAGGTGCCCATAGCCGGACGGCCGTGTTCGCCCGAGCCGGTCAGGGCGCGAGGAAGCTCCCGAAGGGCAGGTTCCGCACGATCGTGAAGACCAGGACGAGCCCGCCGAGCGCCCACCAGTGCCCCGCCCGCAGGGGGAGGGCGACGGCGCGGCCCTGGACCGAGCGCAGCAGCCATACGGCCCAGAAGACCGCGAAGGCGGCGTAGCCCACCGTGGCGAGGGCGTTGGCGCCCAGCGCGGCGGCGAGGTCGCCGTGCGCGACGGCGTGGACGCTGCGCAGGCCGCCGCAGCCGGGGCAGTACACACCGGTGTAGCGCAGCAGCGGGCAGGCGGGGTAGTGGCCGCTCTCGTTGGGGTCGACCGCGCCGACGTAGACGAAGGCGGCGGCGAGCCCGGCGGCGACGCCGAGCGGCGCGGAGAGCCGGCGCGCGAGGGGCTCGGGGGCGGCTGCGCGGTGCGCGGGTTCCTCGGTCACACCGCCGAGTCTCCTCCCCTCGCCGCGGACTCTCACCACGAAGGCGCGGCCCGGGGCCGCGTACGAGCGTCCGTACGGGCCCTGGGCCGCGCCTGCGGGTGGTGCGGGGGCGCCGCGTGAAGTGCGGCGGGCGCCTCGGTCCTCAGCTCTGGGTCTGGGTCCGCGGAGCCTTCTGCTTGGGCTGGCCGAGACCGGCCGCGCGCATGCCCAGGCCCACGATGCCGCCGATGGCGATGACCACGATTCCGGCCCAGAAGCCGAGCGGCATCGCCATCACCGTGAACGCGCCGGAGACGCAGAAGCCGATGAAGGCGATGATGACACCGGTCCAGGCGGCCGGGGTGTGTCCGTGGCTGGTTCCCGCCATGAGTACTCCTCATTGCTGTGTTGCGCCTGGTTCCGGGCGCGACGAACGCTCGGTCCCATTGTCTCCCGACGCGCCCGCTCCCGGACGACCGGGGGTCGCTCTGTCAGTTCCGCGTGTCCTCGGTGGGGTCCTCGCCGCGGTCGATGGCCTTCCACAGCTCCTCGGGGCGGTCCGGGTCGGGCGCGGTGCGGGCGCGGCGCGGGCGGGGGGCGCCGTCGCGCTCGTACCGGCCGGACATCGCGGGCCAGTGGCGGCCGTAGCGCAGCGCGAGGAGCCCGGCGAGGAGCAGCAGCACGCCGCCCGCGAGGGCGACCCACGGCCAGCCGGTGGAGCTGACGTCCTGGATGGTCGCGTTGGTCAGGCCGCTCGCCTTGGCGGCCTTGGCCTGGAGGGCGGCGGTGTCGAACGCGCCGGCCGCCGAGGCGGCCACGACGCCGGCGCCGCACAGGGCGAGCAGCGCGGCGACGACGATCCGGCCGACGCGGCGGACGGCGAAGACGGCGACGAGGGCGGCGAGCCCGACGATCGCGAGGGCGCCGGGCAGCCCGGTGATGTCCTGGCCGCTCGCGTGCTGGTCGACGGTGCCGCGGGCGACGGCGGCGGTGCCGTCGGCCCAGGTGCGGCCGGAGGCGACCAGGGCGAGCGCGGCGCCGAGCGCGCCGAGGAACAGGGCTGCGGCGACGCTGCTCCGCCCTCTGCGCACGGAGGCGGCGGAGGGCTCGGCGTGGACTCGGGGCTGGGGAACGGCTGCACTCACGCCTACCACTATCCCTCGGGACGGCGCGCGGTACGCACGCGGGGGCGGCCGGGTCACGCGGCGCGCGGGCCCGGCCGGTGCGCGCGGGGCCGCGCGCCGGGTCGGCCGGGCCCGGATCGGTCGGGCGGCGGCCGGGTCAGTCGCGCTGCCGCGCGAGGCGGTTGGCGGAGGACACGGCCCGCAGCACGGCGGCCGCCTTGTTGCGGCACTCGGCGTCCTCGGCGGCCGGGTCGGAGTCCGCGACGACGCCCGCGCCGGCCTGGACGTACGCCGTGCCGTCGCGCAGCAGGGCGGTGCGGATCGCGATGGCGGTGTCGGAGTCCCCCGCGAAGTCGAGGTAGCCCACGCAGCCGCCGTACAGGCCGCGCCTGCTCGGCTCCAGCTCCTCGATGATCTGGAGCGCGCGGGGCTTGGGCGCGCCGGAGAGGGTGCCCGCCGGGAAGCAGGCGGTGAGCACGTCGAAGGCGGTGCGGCCGGGCGCGAGCCGGCCGGTCACGGTGGAGACGATGTGCATGACGTGGCTGTAGCGCTCGATCGACATGAAGTCGACGACCTCGACGCTGCCCGGCTCGCAGACCCGCCCCAGGTCGTTGCGGCCGAGGTCCACGAGCATCAGGTGCTCGGCGCGCTCCTTGGGGTCGGCCAGCAGCTCGTCGCCGAGGGCGGCGTCTTCCTGCGGGGTCGCGCCGCGCGGCCGGGTGCCGGCGATGGGGTGCACCATGGCGCGCCCGCCCTCGACCTTGACCAGCGCCTCGGGGCTGGAGCCGACGACGTCGAAGCCGTCGAGGCGCAGCAGGTACATGTACGGGCTGGGGTTGGTGGCGCGCAGCACCCGGTAGACGTCGAGGGCGGACGCCTCGCAGGGGGTCTCGAACCGCTGCGAGGGGACGACCTGGAACGCCTCGCCCGCGCGGATGCCCTCCTTGATGTCCTCGACGGCCTTCATGTACGCCTCGCCGCCCCACAGGGCGGTGTACTCGGGGAGTTCGGAGGGCGGCAGCACGGCGGGACGGGTGTGCACGGGGCGTACGAGGTCGGCGGCCATCGCGTCGAGGCGGGCGACGGCGTCCGCGTACGCCTCGTCGACGCCGGTGTCGAGGTCGTTGTGGTTGATCGCGTTGGCGATCAGCAGGACGGTGCCGTTCCAGTGGTCGAGCACGGCGAGGTCCGAGGTGAGCAGCATGGTCAGCTCGGGCAGCCGCAGGTCGTCGCGGGTGCTGTCGCCGATCTTCTCCAGCCGCCGGACGATGTCGTAGCCGAGGTAGCCGACCATGCCGCCGGTGAAGGGCGGCAGTCCGGCGTCCTCGATCAGGTCGCGCGGGGTGTGCAGGGCCTCGATGGTGGCGCGCAGGGCCCGCAGCGGATCGCCGTCGGCGGGGACGCCGACGGGCGGCGTGCCGAGCCAGTGCGCCTGTCCGTCGCGCGCGGTGAGGGTGGCGGCGCTGCGGACGCCGATGAAGGAGTAGCGGGACCAGGTGCGGCCGTTCTCGGCCGACTCCAGGAGGAAGGTGCCGGGGCGCTCGCCGGCGAGCTTGCGGTAGAGGCCGACAGGGGTGTCGCCGTCGGCGAGGAAGCGTCGGGTGACGGGGATGGCCCGGCGGTCCTTCGCGAGCGTCCGGAAGGTGTCGAGGTCAGGTGTGACATCACCCGTGGTCGTGGCAGCCATGGCAGCGGAGCCTACTGGCCCAGGGGCAGGACATCGGCATCGAAGCAGGTCCGTTCGCCGGTGTGGCAGGCCGCGCCGACCTGGTCGACCTTGACGAGGATCGTGTCGGCGTCGCAGTCGAGGGCCACGGACTTGACGTGCTGGACGTGGCCGGAGGTGTCGCCCTTGACCCAGTACTCCCGGCGGCTGCGGCTCCAGTACGTGCAGCGGCCGGTGGTCAGGGTGCGGTGCAGCGCCTCGTCGTCCATCCAGCCGAGCATGAGCACCTCGCCGGTGTCGTACTGCTGGGCGATGGCGGGGACCAGGCCGTCGACGTCGCGCTTGAGGCGGGCGGCGACGGCGGGGTCGAGCGCTGAGGGTCCGCCGGGGCGGGTGGTACCGGTCATGACCCCATTCTGCCGCGTCGCCGGGGTGTGCCGTGATCGCTTCCGCTCTCCGGCGCCACCCCGCCGCCGGCCTCGGGCGAGACGGCCCGCCGACCGGTTTGTCAGTGGCGTGCGGCATGCTTCGCCCATGACGTTTCCGCCTCCGCCGAACTCCTCGCAACCGCCTCAACCGCCGGGCGCCGGCGGCGGTTTCGGACCGCCGCCGCAGGGGTTCGGACCGCCGCCGGATGTGCCGGGCGGCCCCGGCCCGGTCCAGGGGTACGGACCGGCGCCGGCTCAGGGGTACGGACAGCCGCCAGGGTACGGGCAGGAGCAGCCGTACGGGCAGGGGTACGGGCAGGGGTTCCCGGCGTCCCCGCCACCGCCTCCGCCGCCTCCCCCGTCGCGGGGCAATGGCGGGAAGATCGCGGCGATCGTCGTGGCGGCGGTGCTGGTCGCGGGGCTGACCGTGGCGGGGGTTGTGCTGACCAGCGGGGACGGCGGCAGGAGCAACAAGGCGGCGGGCAGCGGGCCGTCCGCCTCCTCTTCCTCCTCCCCCACGGCCGCTCCCTCGGGGTCGTCGGGTTCGGACGGCGCGGAGGCCCCCGGCGTGGGCGCGCCGCTGGAGGGCGCGCCGGGCCGCGGGGAGGACGGCTCCCAGCCCTCGGACTCGGGCCCGGACTCGGACCCGGCGGGGAGCCCGGCCGACGGGCAGGTGCGGTATGTGAAGTTGAAGCCCGGCGAGTGCTTCGACCATCCCGGTCTGGACAGCGCCGTGAAGCAGATAGAGGTCCGCTCGTGCGACAGCCCGCACGACGGCGAGGTCATCGCGAACGAGACGCTGACCGGCACGTTCTCGACGGACAAGGAGCTTCAGAGCAAGGCCCTGTCGATGTGCAAGGCGGACGCCGCCCAGCGCATGCGCTCCATAGGCACCGACGGGCGCACGTATTACTACTACGCGCTCTTCCCGTCCCAGACGACCTACGCCCAGCAGGGCCGGAACCAGGTCTCGTGCTCCCTGACGCTCAGCGACAAACCGGGCGGCAAGAAGCTGTCCGAGTCGCTGCCGGGATAGGCGGGGCGGCGCGTGGCGGGAGGGATTACGGACCGGGCGCGGCGGCGTGGCAGCGGACCCGTGCCGGTCGTAGGCTGGCGCCATGTCGACCCACGCGAAGCGCGAACGCCTACTGCTGGCTGATCTGTTGGAGACGGCGGGGCCGGAGTCCCCGACCCTGTGCGCGGGGTGGACCGCCCGCGACCTCGCCGCGCACGTGGTGGTGCGCGAGCGGCGCGCGGACGCGGCGGGCGGCATCCTGATCAAGCCGCTGGCCGCGCGGCTGGAGCGGGTGCAGGGCGAGTTCGCGTCGAAGCCGTACACGGAGCTGGTCCAGATGATCCGCACGGGACCGCCGCGCATGTCGCCCTTCTCGCTGAAGCAGATCGACGAGGCGTCCAACACGGTCGAGTTCTACGTACACGCGGAGGACGTGCGCCGCGCGGCGCCGGAGTGGACGCCGCGCGAGCTGGACCCGGTCTTCGAGGACGCGCTGTGGTCCCGGCTGGAGCGGATGGCGCGGGTGCTGGGCCGCAAGTCCCCGGTCGGCCTGGTGCTGCGGCGGCCGGACGGCCGTACGGCCGTGGCGAACCGCTCCACGCCGGTCGTCACGGTCACCGGCGAGCCGGGCGAGCTGACGCTCTTCGCCTTCGGCCGCCAAGAGGCCGCGCGCGTCGAGATCGACGGCGACAAGGAGGCCGTGGCGCGCCTCTACGACGCCAAGCTCGGCCTCTGATGCCATGTCGGGAGCGCACTGGGCGCTCCCGACTCCCCTGCCCGGCCCTTCACCACCCCGACCCCGCAGCCCGGCAGCCCTCCTGACCCGGAGAACACGCACGTGCCGTGCGCCTCATGGGCCCCGCGCGGGCTGGTATGAGCCGTACGCCGCGTACAGCTCAGGAGTCGCGGGCGGCGTCTCCGGTCCGTACGCCCCGTGCGTCCGACACGGCCCGTACGCCCCGTGCGTCCGACACGGCCCGTACGCCCCGTATAGCCGGCGGTCCGTACGTCCGGCCCGGAGAATCCCGGCCGGTACGCCGGGCCGACCGCCCAGTTCAGCGCGGCAGTTCGGCCCGGCGCAGCGATGGCGTGAGGAGGCCGATGGCCGCGCCGCTCACGATGACCGCGGCGGAGGCCACGAAGACCGGTGCGGGGCCCCAGGCCCCGACCGCCGCGCCCGTCAGCGGATAGGCGAGCGGGGCGGTGCCCACGGTGAAGAGCATGGCGACGGAGGTGACCCGGCCCAGGTGCGCGGGGTCGGCCTCGGTCTGCATCAGGGCGTTGTTCAGGGTGCCGCTGAGCCCCGCCGTCAGCCCCACGACCACGCCGGCCGCGACGGCGGCGGCGAGCGTCGGTACGTACCCGAGCGCGGCGACGGCCAGGGCTCCGACGGCCATGAAGCAGGAGAACAGCAGCCCGGCCCGGCCCAGTCGGCCGCGCACGGCGACCAGCAGCGCGGCCCCGCCCGCGCCCAGCCCGAAGCCGGCGATGATCCAGCCCAGGCCGGACGCGCCCCAGCCCCTTTCCTGGACGAGCAGCGCCAGGCCGACGTTCATCGGCCCGCTGAAGCCCAGTTCGCCGACGGCCGTGGCCACTACCAGCGGGGCGAGCAGCCGGTGGCGTCTGATGTAGCGCAGGCCGTCGGCGAGGTCGCGCCAGGGAGTGGTGGGTGCCTTCCCAGCGGCGTCCACCGGGGTCGGCGCGACGCGTACGGCCATGAGCAGCCCGAGCGATCCGGCGAAGAACACCCCGGCCGCCGCGAAGGCCGCCGCCGATCCCCCGAGCGCGACGGCCATGCCGCCGAGCGGCGCGCCCGCGATCAGCGCCGTACGGGACGCCATGCCGCGCATCCCTTGGACGCGCGCGAGTTGCCCGGGGGCGGTGATGCGCGGCGGCAGCGCGCCGACGGCGGGCATGAACAGCGCGTCGACCGCGCCGAAGACCAGCGCTATCGCCGCCAGCGCCCAGAGGCCGGGGGCGGCGAACGCCAGCAGCCCGGCCGCGGCGAGGATCACGACGCAGCGCACGAGGTCGCTGCCGATCACCACCCGGCGGGGGCCGAGCCGGTCGGCGACCACTCCCCCGCCGAGCATCAGCACGGCGCGCGGCACGGCGCCGATCGCCAGCACGAGCCCGACCTGCGAGGGCCCGCCGCTGCGGGTCGCGGCCCACGACAGGGCGACGAAGTAGACGGTGTCACCTAACAGCGAGGCGACGTAGGCGGCGAGCCAGCGCAGGACGTTGGGGTCCCGGTGCGCGGGCCGCTCCGCGGTGGGCCGCCGGGTGAGCACAGCGGCCTCGGGCGCGCTCACTGGCGGAAGGGGAAGCCGTAGAAGTGCAGCGCCACGTTCTCGCGCCCTTCGGTGTCGCCCGCTTCCTCGGCGGCGCGACCGCGCTCGGTCCACCGCTTCGCCAGGGCGTGCATCTCATCGTTGAGCTGTGCCAGTTCCCCGGCGGTCAGCCGGGGCAGGAACTCCGAACTGAAGGCGGCGGAGCGCCACTCCTGCGGCCAGGCGGACTGCTCGTCCAGATGCCGCTCGTACATCTCGGAGCTCTGCCGGAAGAGCATCCGGGAGAACGCCGCGTGCGCGGCCACGCTCTCGGGCGCGTCCCGGAAGTCCTGGTCCCTGACGCTCACCCCGCTGGCCGCCGCCATCCGCCACCAGCGTTCACGCCCGTCGGCGCTCTGCGGCTCCGCCTCCTCGATCAGCCCGTGCGCGGCGAGTTTGCGCAGGTGGTAGCTGACGAGCGAGACCGCCTCGTCGACCGTCTCGGCCAGTTGGGAGGCGGTGGCGGTGCGGGCCACGGTCAGCGCACGGTAGAGCTTCATGCGGAGCGGGTGGCTGAACGCCTTGAGGGTGCCCAGGTCGGCGATCCGCTGCATCTCGGGGTCGGTCATGCCGGCAACGATAGATAGGAAAGAAATATTGCGCAATAAAAATTGCGCTTCTGCCCGGGGAGGGCCCCTACGACCGGGCCGGCCGGCCTCACCGCCCCGCCGGGCCCATGCGTCAGCGCCTCACCGATCAGCGGCCGCGCGGCCACGCGGTCATGGATGGGGCCACGCGGCCACGCGAGAGAATTCGCCGATCAGCGTGTCTCCACCCGGATGGAGAGACCTTGCTGCTGGGCGAACAGTTCAAGGTGGGCCTTCTGCGCCTTGACCCACGGCGAGGGGTTCAACACGATGCGCTCGACGTCGGCCCAGTTCAACGGACCATGGATCTGGGCCTCGAAGTACTCCTGCAACGAGTTGACGCTGCCGCTGTCGACCTGGCTCTTCATCTCCGGGTCGAACCGGAAACTCGTGGCCTCGGCGACAGCCAGTCTCACCACCTGTTCGGGGCCGTGGGCCAGAAGCGGATACAGGTTCCGTGAACCGGTGACGCCGCGAGCTCCGCCGACGCCGTTCTGCCAGCTGTCGATCGGAGTGAGCGTGACTCGGTCCCGGAGCCCGGGCTTCCAGTGAACCGCCGCCTCACCATAGGCCGAAAGCCCGGCCGGCCGATTGCGGGACATCAGTGCCGCATACTTCGGCAGCAGCGACGGGTCCGGAGGACTGAACCTGTCGTGGTTGTCGTCAGGGGCCGGATTCTGGAACCGCCCTTGGGTACGGTTGAGAGCGTCCTTGTATCCCAAGTGTTCTTCGCGGGAACCCCGCAAGGCGGACGTGGCCTGCCCACCCGAAGACCGCGTTTCCCAGTAGTTCTTGAACGTAACGTCGGGGCCGCCGGTCAGCCGGCTGATCGTCGACGTCGCCTCAGCGGGATTGCCGAACCCCATGTTGCTCATCAGAACACTGGCGCTCAGAAGATGGCGGTGGGTGTCAGCGAGCATTGCCTCGACCGTGAGGCCGGCGTTCTTGTAGGGCGCGAACCACGAGAGCCTGTCGAATCGCCCGACTGCCGCCGCACGCTCCCGTTCCACGACCGCCGCACCACGCTTCTCCACCAGGATCAGCGACATGGCCTGAATGTCGTGCAGTTTCGCCCAGTCGACCGCGCGGTCCTTCAGCGCGTTGTAGACCGGCAGGTCCTCAGGGGCCAGCGCGGACGCGCCTCCGGAACGCAGAGCATGGAGCACACGCTGCTCCCGCTGTCCTGGAACCATCTTCTGGGATGCGTCGGCGGCCTTGCGCTTGTCGAGTTCCCCACGCAGACGGACTACCTCGCCACGCAACTCGTTCTTCAGGTCGCCCGTGCCTGAGCGCATGGAGAGACTCTTTTTGCTGATGAAGGCATTGCGGAGGGCGATGGCATTTTCCAACGGCTTGCCTTCGGAGTTCATCAGGAACCGCTTGAACGACTGCTCGTACCCGGCGCGGACCTCCTGCTCTTCGTGGCCGCCCGCCTTCCGCGCGCTCTTGACCGTTTCCAAGAAATGGTCGGCGCCCTTCGCAAGCGGATCCGCGAATGCCATGTTGTGGCCCCGCTGGGGATCGTCTTCGGGATGCACCGCCACCGACGGGGCCGGTTCGGTCAGGGCCTGCGAACCGGACTGCGGTGCGGGCTCGCTGTCGGACTTCTGACCCTTACTGCTCTTGAACAACCTCTGCACGGGCGGGGACGCGGTGTCGGCGTTCCATGGGTGGCCGCCTCTCGCATGGTGTTCGTGCCTGCCCTGCGCGACCAACTCGGCGGCGGCGCCGTTGCCCACGGCCCGCTGGAGCACGGCCATTTGCTCCGGCCCCACCGGGCCACCGGCAACAGGCTCAGCCGCTTTGCGGTTCCGCGTCGACCGCCTGGCCGGGGCAGGCGTCTGGTCACGGACCGGTTCCTGGTGCGCTTTCATGAGACCTACTCCCTGCTTGTACGGTGCGGGATTCCCATGCCGAATGAGATGTCCGCAAGGGACGAGGCCCTCGGAACGTCAAGGAGGCGGGCGCTTGAAGACTCAACCCACCAGCACGTGAACCGCATCGGCCTCCTGGACCTGTCGCACCCGACCTGCCTCATGGCCCCGTCGGGTGCGACCATCGTCACCTGTGAGATGGCCGCCACCGCAAGCTCCCTCGCCCCAAGGGACTCCGGTCGGCCAGTCTAGCTACGCCGCTACAGCGTCCGTTGACCCGGTTCTCCATGATGACGACCGGGCGGCGCCCGTCCTTGTCGCCCTTTGCCTCAGCGGCCCGCAGCCCGTCGCAGGTCGCTCGTACTGGAGGTCGCGCTGGAGTTCGCCGACGGCGGCGTCAGCGCACCAGGCAAGGGGGTTCTCGCAGTACCTGTATCACCAGGGTCTTCCAGACATCCCCAATGCCTGTCAACCTGGTCGAGTCGAAAGCGCCGACAACACTCCATGGACACGCACTGCGGCTTTCCCCCATCAGTTCAATTCAGCTGCCCCGAATGTGTGACCGTGTCGGCGCATTCTTTTTTCACGACAGAAGGGACGAAGACCAATGACTGACACCCGATTCACCACTCACGCAGAACTTTTCGATCTGAGCGGGAAGTACGCCCTTGTCACTGGCGGCACCAAGGGAATTGGGGATGATGATAGCGCGTGGCCTTCTCCAGGCGGGCGCCCGCGTCGTCATCAGCTCACGCAATGCAGACACGTGCGCGGAGGCACAGCGTCTGCTGTCCGAATTCGGCGACGTTCGAGCAATCCCCGCCGACCTTTCCAGGCACGATGAGTGCCAGCGCCTCGCTGATCTCGTCGCGGCCGACTCGGAACGCCTGGACATCCTTGTCAACAACGCGGGAGCGATGTGGCGCGAGCCGCTGGCGACGTTCCCGGACGAGGCCTGGGACACAGTGATCGACCTCAACCTCAAGTCGCCGTTCTGGCTGGTGCAGGCGCTGCTCCCCGCGCTTCGCAGGGCGGGCACCGCCGATGATCCCGCGCGGATCATCAACATCGGCAGTATCGCCGCCATCCACGTCGCCCGGTCGCCCAACTACTCGTACGCCAGCAGCAAAGCAGCGCTCCATCAACTCACCAGAGTGCTTGCCGGCGAGCTGGGCCCGCAGCACGTCACGGTGAACGCGGTAGCACCGGGAGTGTTCCCGTCGCGGATGATGGCGTCCACGCTCGATGCCATCGGCGACACGATCGCGGCGGCGACCCCTGCGCGCCGGCTCGGCCGCGACGACGACATGGCGGGTGTCGCCGTATTTCTCGCCAGCCGGGCCGGGTCCTACCTCACGGGCGCCATCATCCCGGTGGACGGCGGAATCGCGACGACCGCATCGGGTACCCCTTGAATTGCGGGACGGGTTGAATCGCGGGACGGGCTTACGGTGAGGGAATAGCCACGATGGATCTACGCACCGGGGATTGACCCGTGGGTTCGCGGCGAACACGCGGGAGCGGCTTCGAGGCCGGCCTGGAAAAGATGCCCGCCCCCGCTCCGCGTCGAGGTGGTCTCGCTCTGTCAGGCCGGCAGGGCGATCACAGGACGAGCATGAGCTTGCCGCCGGGTCGGCGGGACTGGCTGAGCTCGGCCGCTTCCTTGATCTGGTCGAGCGTGTAGGTGCGGGCGACCGGTATGACCAAGACGCCTTCGCCGGCGAGCCGGGCGAACTCGTCCATCTGCTCATAGCGGAGCTCGGTGGTGGTCCGGACGCCCAGTTCGGCCGCGGCGGCGAAGTCCGAGACGGTGAGGACACGGTCGGAATCCCCGGTCAGCCCGATCAGGGTCGGCAGCGAGCCGCCGGCCGGGCTGGGCTGGTCGGCGCGGTCGATCCGGCCCCCGGTCGGCGCCGCGTCGAGGGCACGGTCGATGTGCCCTCCGGACAGTGCCCTGACACGTTCGGCCATGCCCTCGCCGTAGGCGGCCACCTGGGCGCCGATCTCATCCAGAGCGGCGGCCCGGGTCTGCCCGGCGGTGGCGATCACCCGAATACCCCGGTGCAGCGCGAAGCGCACCGCCGCCTCGCCCACGGTGGTGCCCGCGCCGTGGACGAGCAGCAGCTCACCCGGCTGGACGCCAAGGCCGTCGAGCGCGCGCCACGCCGTCTCGGCCGCCATCGGCAACGCGGCGGCCTGCTCGAAGGTGACGCCTTCGGGGATACGTGCCCAGGCCGGCATCAGCGCGTACTCGGCAGCACCGGCCGTCGGACCGTCGAAGGCGGCCGGGCCGAACACGCGATCGCCGATCCGGACGCCGGTGACGCCCTCACCGAGCGCGTCGACCGTGCCCGCGACCTCCAAGCCGAGCCCGCGCGGCAACGGCGGCAGATGATCGGCGAGGAGACCTTCGACGACGTGCCAGTCGGCCGGTGTCAGGCCGCACGCCCGCACGGCGATCCGGATGTGACCGGGCCCCGGCTCCGGCTGTGGGACGTCGCGGAGCACGATCACGTCCGGGGACCCGAACCGGCCGAACTGAAGAGCCTTCATGACGATCTCCCGACTGATGACAGCATCTGTTGTCATCGACAGTACCACCGTGACGACAGATGCTGTTGTCGTACCCTGGTGGGTATGCCGAGATGGGAATCCGACGCACAAGGCCGGCTTGAGCGCGCGGCGCTCGACCTCTTCGAGACACAGGGGTTCGAGCGCACCTCGGTCGCGCAGATCGCGGGCGCCGCCGGCCTGAAGGAGCGCTCCTTCTACCGCTACTTCCCCGACAAGCGGGAAGTCCTCTTCGCCGGCAACGAACTTGAGGCCCACCTCGTCGCCCAGGTCGAGGCGACCGACCCGGACCTCACGCCGATCGAGGCGCTGCTGACCGCGCTGAGAACCGCCGAGGAGATCTTCCGCCCGCGCGAGTTCCTGCTGCGCCGCGCCAAAGTGATCGCCGCCAACCCGGCGCTGGCCGAGCGCGATCTGATCAAACTCGCCGACATCGCCGACGCGCTGGCGCTGGCGCTTGAGCGCCGCGGCGTCGAGCCCGGCAAGGCACGCTTCCTCATCGACGTGGTGCTGGCGATCCACCGGCGCGCCACGTCCCGCTGGCTGGCCTCCCCTGACGCCTCCCTCTCCCAGCTCATCACCCAGGCCTCCGACGAGTTGCGCGAGGCGGTCACGCTGCCGACTCCGACGGCCCGCTGAGCCGGCCCACGACTCCCGAAGCCGCCCCGTCCACGGCCGGCCGACACGACCTGACCGAAATGACACCCTTAGGGCTCACCTCGGCGATACTCGGCTTCGACCTCGGCGCCCTTCTCCCTACGGCGTCAGGACTGGTGAGCACCCATCCGCGGTTGACACAGAGCGACCGCGGCCCGCATCGGTCCGGAATACGCGACGCCTCAACATGCGAGCCCACCAGTCCCGAGGCCGAGAGCGCGCTGGCGGCACGACCAGAGCGTCAGGGACGGACGGCGACGATCAGCGTGACCGCGACCGCGAGCACGCTCACGAACGAAGCCGTGGTCACGGCGAGCGCGGAGACCCGGGCCAGGGTCACCGCTCGCCGCCGCTCGTGGGCCGGGACGGGAGTACGAGCCGGGGCCGCGCCGCTTCCGCCTCCGCCTCCGCCTCCGCCTCGCCGATCACGGGGCGGCCCGCGTACCCCTCCGGCGGCTCCATCGTCACGTAGTCGGCGACCGTCCGGCAGTAACGGGTGTGGCCCGTCTCCTGGGTGTGGCGGCGCATCCATTCCTCGACCCATTCCAGGCCGCCGGAGCGGATCATCTCACCGCAGTCCTTCTCCTCCCCCGTCACGCAGTCGGCGCGGTAGTCGGGGTACGTCGACGCATCCTGCGTGATCTGCCACGTCACGTACCGGTAGCTGCGGCTCATCGGTCCCTCCTCATGATCCGTTCGGCTTCGGCACCGAGGAGCCGCCGGAGCAGTCGGCTCTCATCCGGCTTCCCCGCCGCGATTTCGTTGTCCTTGATCCGCAGCACGACGCGCCGCAACTCCGGGTCACAGCAGTCGAATTCGGTGCACCGCACCGCCACGGCCCCACACACCCGCCGCCGACTGGGCCATACGGCGCGCATCGGCCGCGAGAACTGCCCGTACAGCGACCACCATCGCCGCGCCCGGCGGAAGCGACCCCGCACAGAAGGCCGCCTCATCGTCCGCCCCCGTTACGCGGCTCGCCGACGTCTCGCGCGGTCAGCTTGACGTCCGTATCGGCCCTGCCCCGCCCTTTACGGTGCTCGGGACATTGACACGGCGGGAAAGCGATCGAACCGGGCAGACGATCCGCCCCACTCCCCGACTCGCTCCACCAGGCCTTCGGGGCAGCCGACTTGGGGAATACGAGCACCCCATTGATGCCGCGCTCAGCCATGAGCCGGGCCAGTGCCGCCCGCGCCTGGCTCTTCACGAGAACAGCCACTTCATACGGCCCAACTCGGTCCGCACGCGCGCCAGTACGGGCCGGTCAACACGGCACTCACTCGCCGCCGGCCAATCCGCCGGCGCTATGGCCCACGCACCGCCCGCGCGGAGGACGGCCTCGGCTACAGCCGCGGCAGGCTCGGAGGTGCGTGCGCCAGCAGGAAGGGCCGCGTCGCCCATGGGGAATCCCCGCCTCTCTGTTGAGGCCTGAGACCATAGAGCGGCGGAAGACCAGCCAGGGGGGCAGTTTGCCCCCCCTACGCGGTGAGCACCCCTACCTCGTCGGCAAGCTGCGCCGCATCGGATTTGAGCGGGCCCCGGGCGTCCTTTGCGAGGTCGCTGATGAGGGTCCGCGCCGAAGGGGTGTACCGCACGGTTTCCGGGGATGCGGCGACCGCTCGCCGCATCCAATGCAACGCGCCTGCCTGGTCCCGACGTTGGCGCTGCGCGCGAGCCAGTTCGACCAGCACGCGCGAGCGGCGTTCGACGCTCGGCATCGCGTCGAGGTCGATGGCTTCGGCGCGGTTCATCGCCGATCCCGGCGTACGGAGGTCCACACCGATGCTCACCGCGTGGAAATCGGTGTTCGCCCGGCCGAAGACGGTCCACGAGTGGACGTAGCCGTCCGGCAGGCGGGCCGCCGTCCGGTCGGCCTCGTCCCAATGCCGCCACGCGTCGCCGTCGCGCCCTTCTCGGGCGCACGTGATCGCGGCATGAAGGTGCAGCGCTCCGAACATGCCCCTCAGGTCATCTGCCGCGCCGTCGAGTTGGGGTCGGATGGCCTCGGCGGCCTGCTCCACGACCTGGATCGCCTCTTCGGCGTACCCGGTCTCCCGGAGCCCGTTGCCGAACGCCCATGCCGCGCCGGAGAGGCTCAGCGGGTCGTCGGCGTCCTGAGCGGCGCGCCTGCCACGGTCGGCGATGACCCAGTACAGCTCTGGTTCGACGGCGTACGCCGTGACCTGCTGGGCCAGGTGGTACACGTCGGCGAGCACGGCGTACGCCCGCCGGCGTTCCGGCCCTTCGAGCCGGCGGGGAAGCGTCTGAGCGTCCTGGATGAGCCCCGCCAGCAGCGCTGACACTTCGGAGCGCTGGAAGCGCGAGGTGTGCCAGAGGCGCCACGCCTCCGCGACCCTCCCCCGGAGCACGTCCACGCTGGGCGGCCCCTCGGGCGCGCCGTCGGAAGGCTCGGAGAACAATGACCCTCGTATGGCGTCACGGACGCCGTGCGCGCCCGGCAGCATGAGCCGGGCCCCTGCGGTGACCGGACGAGGCGTCAACTCGCCGGTGATCACCGACAGGTCCGAGACCCGAAGCGCTGTCGCGACGCGTACGAGCAGGCCGTGGTCGCGGAGTTGTCGCTTGCCCTTCTCGATGCCTTTCAGCCAGTCCGGGCCGCGCCCGCACAGCCCGGCCAGCACTGGGCGGCTCATGCCGCGTCGTTCGCGGAGTCGTTGGATGCGCTCGCCTGGCGGCATCTCGTCGGGGAAGTCGGAACGGTCCGTCATTCGGTGCTCCCTGGCGCGAAGTCAAGCCCTTCTGCGCAGGGTACGCCGGAGCCCCTCTGATCGCAGGGGGCTCCGGCGTGCCCGCCACGGGAGGCGCCGCGTCAGCGAACCGGCTGGCCGGCCCCCCGCAGCGCGTCCTTCACCTCGCCGATGCGCAGGTCGCCGAAGTGGAAGACGGAGGCGGCCAGTACCGCGTCCGCGCCTGCCTCGACGGCCGGGGCGAAGTGTTCGAGGCGGCCCGCGCCGCCGCTGGCGATGACGGGGACGGACACATGGCGGCGGACGGCCGCGATCATGTCGGTGTTGTAGCCGTCCTTGGTGCCGTCGGCGTCCATGGCGTTGAGGAGGATCTCCCCCGCGCCCAGTTCGGCCGCGCGGTGCGCCCATTCGACGGCGTCGAGGCCCGTACCGCGGCGACCGCCGTGGGTGGTGACCTCGAAGCCGGACGCGGTGCCCGCGTCAGTGCGGCGGGCGTCGACGGAGAGCACGAGGACCTGGCTGCCGAACCGTTCGGCGATCTCCCGGATCAGCTCCGGCCGCTCAATGGCGGCGGTGGCGACGCCGACCTTGTCGGCTCCGGCGCGCAGCAGTTTGTCGACGTCGTCGGCGGTGCGGACGCCGCCGCCGACGGTCAGCGGGATGAAGACCTGCTCGGCGGTGCGGCGGACCACGTCGTAGGTGGTCTCCCGGTTGCCGGAGGAGGCGGTGATGTCGAGGAACGTCAGCTCGTCGGCGCCCTCCTCCCCGTAGATCTTGGCCATCTCCACGGGGTCGCCCGCGTCGCGCAGGTTCTGGAAGTTGACGCCCTTGACGACCCGGCCGCCGTCCACGTCCAGGCAGGGGATCACTCGGACCGCGAGGGTCATGGTTCAGGCTCCTCGGAATGCTTCCACTTCGATTTCGACGACCATGCGGGAGTCGACGAAGCCGGATACGACGATCATCGAGGCGGCCGGGCGGACCGCGTCGAACAGTTCCTTGTGGGCGCGGCCCACGGCGTCCACGTCACGGGCGTGTGTGAGGTACATCCGGGTGCGTACGACGTCCCCGGGGCCGAGGCCGAACTTCTCCAGGGCCTCGAAGGCCACCCCGAACGCGGTGCGGGCCTGCTCGTACGGATCGCCCTCGTGCGCGATGGCGCCGTCCACGACCGAGGTGCAGCCGGAGACCAGCACCAGCCCGTTTCCGAGCCGTACGGCCCGCGAGTATCCGAAGGCTTCCTCATAAGGCGAATGGGTACTCACGCGCTGCACGGGCTCGGGTGCGGTCATACGGACACAGCCTCCAACGCTTCTTCCAAGGTGAACGCCTTGGCGTAAAGGGCCTTGCCCACGATGGCGCCTTCGACGCCCTCCGGTACCAGCGTGGCGAGCGCGCGCAGGTCGTCAAGGGAGGAGACGCCTCCGGAGGCGACGACGGGCTTGTCGGTCGCGGCGCACACGTTCTTCAGGAGCTCCAGGTTGGGTCCCTGGAGCGTGCCGTCCTTGGCGATGTCGGTGACGACGTAGCGGGCGCAGCCCTCGGAGTCGAGGCGGGCGAGGGTCTCGTACAGGTCGCCGCCGTCGCGGGTCCAGCCGCGCCCGCGCAGGGTGGTGCCGCGCACGTCGAGGCCGACCGCGATGCGGTCCCCGTGGTCGGCGATGATCCTGGCGACCCACTCCGGGGCCTCCAGGGCGGCGGTGCCGAGGTTGACGCGGGTGCAGCCGGTGGCGAGGGCCGCGGCGAGCGAGGCGTCGTCGCGGATGCCGCCGGAGAGCTCGACCTTGATGTCCATGGCCTGGGCGACCTCGGCGATCCGCGCCCGGTTGTCGCCGGTGCCGAAGGCCGCGTCGAGGTCCACCAGATGCAGCCATTCGGCGCCCGCCCGCTGCCAGGCGAGGGCCGCGGAGAGCGGGTCGCCGTAGGACGTCTCGGAGCCGGACTCGCCGTGTACGAGGCGTACGGCCTGGCCGTCGCGGACGTCGACGGCGGGGAGGAGTTCGAGGCGGTTGGAGCTCATGGAGGCGGGTCCTAGAGGGTCTTGAGCCAATTGGTCAGGAGCTGGGCTCCGGCGTCGCCGGACTTCTCGGGGTGGAACTGGGTGGCCCACAGCGGGCCGTTCTCGACCGCGGCGACGAACGGCTCGCCGTGCGTCGCCCAGGTGACCTTCGGGGGGTTGATGTGGTCGTTGGAGATCTCGAAGCCCCACTCGCGCACCGCGTAGGAGTGCACGAAGTAGTAGTACGCGTCGGCGTCGAGTCCTTCGAACAGCCGCGATCCGGCGGCGGGTTCGACGGTGTTCCAGCCCATGTGGGGCACGACCGGGGCCTTGAGGGGCTCGACGGAGCCGGGCCATTCGTCGAGGCCCTCGGTCTCGACGCCGTGCTCGATGCCGCGCTGGAAGAGGATCTGCATGCCGACGCAGATGCCCATGACCGGGCGGCCCCCGGCGAGGCGGCGGCCGACGATCCAGTCGCCGCGGGCCTCGCGGAGCCCCGCCATGCAGGCGGCGAACGCGCCGACGCCGGGCACCAGCAGCCCGTCGGCGTTCATCGCCCGGTCGTAGTCGCGGGTGATCTCGACGTCCGCGCCGACGTGCGCGAGCGCCCGCTCGGCGGAGCGTACGTTGCCGAAGCCGTAGTCGAAGACCACGGCCTTCTTCGCGGAGCCGCCCATCAGTCCCAGACTCCTTGCAGCCGCATGACGCCCGCGACCAGGCACATCACGGCGCCGATCGAGACGAGCACGATGAGGCCCTTCGGCATCTTCTGCTTCCAGAAGGAGTAGACGCCGCCGGCGAGGAAGAGCCCCACGACGATCAGAATGCTGGAAAGGCCGGTCACTTCTCTGTCTCTCCGTTCACTTCTCCACCCGCGAACACGCCGCTCACAGTGCGCCCTTCGTCGAGGGAAGGATTCCCGCGGCACGCGGGTCGCGCTCCGCGGCGTAGCGCAGGGCCCGCGCCAGCGCCTTGAACTGGCACTCCACGATGTGGTGCGCGTTGCGCCCGTACGGGACGTGGACGTGCAGCGCGACCTGGGCCTGCGCGACGAAGGACTCCAGGATGTGCCGGGTCATCGTCGTGTCGTACGTGCCGATCATCGGCGCGATGTTCTCGGGCTCCGTGTGCACCAGGTAGGGGCGGCCGGAGAGGTCGACGGTGACCTGGGCGAGGGACTCGTCCAGCGGCACCGTGCAGTTGCCGAAGCGGTAGACGCCCACCTTGTCGCCGAGCGCCTGCCGGAAGGCGGCGCCGAGCGCGAGGGCGGTGTCCTCGATGGTGTGGTGGGTGTCGATGTGCAGGTCGCCGTCGGTCTTGACCTTGAGGTCGAAGAGGCCGTGGCGGCCGAGCTGGTCGAGCATGTGGTCGTAGAAGCCGACCCCGGTCGAGACGTCCACCTGTCCCGTGCCGTCGAGGTCGATCTCGACGAGGACCGAGGTCTCCTTGGTGGTGCGCTCCACGCGCCCGACGCGGCTCATCGCTTGGTCTCCTTCGTGCTGCGGTCCTGCGAGCTGTGGTCCTGCGCACTGCCGGCCTGCGTATTGCCGGCCTTTGTACTGCGGTCCTTGAAAAGCGTGCGCACCGCGTCCAGGAACGCGTCGTTCTCGGCCGGGGTGCCGGCGGTGACCCGCAGCCAGCCCGGTACGCCGTTGTCGCGGACCAGCACCCCCTGGTCGAGGATGGCCTGCCAGGCGGCGTGCGCGCCGCCCACACCGTCGAAACGGCCGAATTGCACGAAGTTGGCGTCCGAGTCGGTGACCTGGCAGCCGATGGCCCGCAATTCGGTGACCAGGCGGTCGCGTTCGGCCTTGAGCTGCCGCACGTACCCCAGCAGCGTATCGGTGTGCTCCAGCGCGGCGAGCGCGGTGGCCTGGGTGACGGAGGACAGGTGGTACGGCAGGCGGACCAGCTGGACGGCGTCGACGACGGCCGGGTCGGCGGCGAGGTAGCCCAGGCGCAGCCCGGCCGCGCCGAACGCCTTGGACATGGTGCGGGAGACGACGAGGCGGGGGCGGCCCTCGATGAGCGGGAGCAGCGAGGGGCGGTGGCTGAACTCGCCGTACGCCTCGTCCACGACGACGAGCGCGCCGCGCCCGCCGCGGGCCGCCTGGGCCGCGTCGTGCAGCCGCAGCACGGTCTCCGCCTCGACGGCGGTGCCGGTGGGGTTGTTGGGCGAGCAGACGAAGACCACGTCGGGCCGCTGCTCGTGTATGGCCCGTACGGCGGCGTCGACGTCGATGGTGAAGTCGTCGTTGCGGGGGCCGGAGATCCAGCCGGTGCCGGTGCCCCGCGAGATGAGCGCGTGCATCGAGTACGAGGGCTCGAAGCCGATCGCCGTGCGGCCGGGCCCGGCGAAGGTCTGGAGCAGCTGCTGGATGATTTCGTTGGAGCCGTTGGCCGCCCAGACGTTCTCGGTGGCGACGCGGTGCCCCGCGGTGCGCGTGAGGTACGCGGCGAGTTCGCGGCGCAGCTCGACGGCGTCCCGGTCGGGGTAGCGGTTGAGGGAGCGGGCGGCCTCGCCGACGCGCTCGGCGATCCGCCGCACCAGCGGCTCGGGCAGCGGGTACGGGCTCTCGTTGGTGTTCAGGCGTACGGGCACGTCGAGCTGGGGCGCCCCGTACGGGGACTTGCCGCGCAGCTCGTCCCGGATGGGGAGATCGTCAATCCCGGTCACTTACTCGGGCACCTTCCAGTCGAACCGCGCCTTGAGCGCGGCTCCGTGTGCGGGCAGATCCTCGGCTTCGGCGAGCGTCACCACATGGCGGGTGACCTCGGCGAGCGCGTCGCGGGTGTAGTCCACGACATGGATGCCGCGCAGGAAGGACTGGACGGACAGGCCGGAGGAGTGGCAGGCGCAGCCGCCGGTGGGCAGGACGTGGTTGGAGCCGGCGCAGTAGTCGCCGAGGGAGACGGGGGCGTACGGGCCGACGAAGACGGCGCCCGCGTTGCGGACCCGGGCGGCGACCTGGGCCGCGTTCTCGGTCTGGATCTCCAGGTGCTCGGCGGCGTAGGCGTCGACGACGGCGAGGCCGTGGTCGAGGGAGTCGACGAGGACGATGCCGGACTGGCGGCCGGCGAGCGCCTCGGTGATCCGCTCGCGGTGCTTGGTCGCGGCGACCTGGGTGGCCAGCGCGGCTTCGACGGCCTCGGCGAGCGCCTCGGAGGGCGTGACGAGGACGGCGGCGGCCAGCGTGTCGTGCTCGGCCTGGCTGATCAGGTCGGCGGCGACGTGCGCGGCGTCGGCGGTGTCGTCGGCGAGGACGGCGATCTCGGTCGGCCCGGCCTCGGCGTCGATGCCGATACGGCCCTTGAGCAGGCGTTTGGCGGCGGCGACCCAGATGTTGCCGGGGCCGGTGACGAGCTGGGCGGGGCGGCACTCGTCGGTGCCGTACGCGAACATCGCGATGGCCTGGGCGCCGCCCGCGGCGTACACCTCGTCGACGCCGAGCAGCGCGCACGCGGCGAGGATCGTCGGGTGCGGCAGGCCGCCGAAGTCCTTCTGCGGCGGGGAGGAGACGGCGAGCGAGCCGACGCCCGCCTCCTGGGCGGGCACGACGTTCATGACGACGGAGGAGGGGTAGACGGCGTTGCCGCCCGGTACGTACAGGCCGACGCGCTCGACGGGGACCCAGCGCTCGGTGACGGTGCCGCCGGGCACGACCTTGACGGTCGCGTCGGTGCGGCGCTGCTCGCGGTGGACGAGGCGGGCGCGCCTGATCGATTCCTCCAGGGCGGCCCGTACGTCCTGATCGAGGTCCTCAAGGGCGCGGGCGATGGCCTCGGCGGGCACCCGGACCCGGTCGATCCGTACGCCGTCGAAGCGCTCCGCGTAGTCGATCAGCGCCGCGGTGCCCCGATGATGCACGTCCTCGCAGATGGGCCGCACCTTCTCCAGGGCGGCCTCGACGTCGAGTTCGGCTCGGGGCAGCAGGTCGCGGTCGATGACGGCCTCGGGGGAACCCTCGGCCGCGGCGGCGCCGCGCAGATCGATTCGGGAGATCACACGGTCAATTGTCTCAGACCCGCTCCGGCGGCCGACGCCCTGTATCACTCCCTGATATCTCCGCCCCGCCTCTCTCACCGATATGGCCGGGGGCCGCTTCTCTCTGACCACACGCGTTCAAGCAGTCACACAGCGGGAATGGGGTGCCGTACAGGCGTACGGCGATTTCGGAGGGGGTGTGGCCATGTCCGAGCCGCCCAGCGAGCCGCCCGCCGGTCTTGAACTCACCACGGCCGAGTGGGGCATGTGGCAGGCGTTCCGCAACGGCAGCACACACGATCTGCGCACCCCCCACCCCGAGCAGAACGATCCGACGGGCCCGCACACCTGGGGCCCCGAGCGCACGGTCCGGGCGCGGGTCGTCGCGCTCCTGATGCTGAACGGCCCGCCCGCCCAGCCTGGCCGGGTCTCCTCCCTGAAGCTGATCGGGGCGCAGATCAGCGGGGTGCTGAACATCTCCGGCGGCACGGTCGTGCCGTATGTGGAGATGCAGAACTGCCGGTTCGAGGAGCAGGTGCTGCTGCCCGAGTCGCGGTTCACCACGCTGCGGCTGATCGGCTGCTCGATACCCCGGCTGGAGGCGGCGCGGCTGACCACGGAGGGCGATCTGCATCTGCCGCGCTGCACGGTGGAGAACGGCATCCGCCTCACCGACGCCCATATCGGCACGGACCTGCTGCTCAACCAGCTCACCGTGCACAAGGACCGGCACGACCGGTCCATCGCCGCGGACGGGCTGACCGTCGCACAGGACCTCCAGGCCGAGATGATGGAGTCGTACGGCGAGCTGAGCCTGCGCGGCGCGCAGATCGGCGTCTCGCTGAGCTTCCGCGGCTCCCGGCTCAACAACCCGTTCGGGCGGCGCGCGCTCAACGCCCCGCAGCTGACCGTCGAGCGGACCCTCTATATGACGGCGGCGGGGCTGACGGGCGCGTCGCCGTTCAGCAGCGGCACCACGCCGCCGTACGGCATCCCCGTCACCCCCGAGCGCGGTACGCGCATGCAGCCCTTCGAGTGCCAGGGCGGGGTGCGGCTGGACGACGGGCGGTTCGGGGACGCCATCGACTTCAGCCAGGCGCGGTTCGTGATGGAGACCGAGCAGGAGCTGTCGCTGCGCCGCATCCAGACGCCCGAGCTGCGGTTCCTCGGCGAGGCGCAGCAGCGCGGGCGGGTCGTCCTGTCCGGCGCCAAGGTCGGCAACCTCATCGACCGGGCGTCGAGCTGGCCGGGGCCGGGCGGCCTGGTGATGGCCGGGTTCGCCTACGAGACGCTGATCCCGCACGGCCACTTCCCGCTGTCGCGGCGGCTGGAGTGGGTGGCGGCCGCGACCCCGGAGTACGCGCCGGAGCCGTACGAGCAGCTGGCCGGGGCGCTGCGCAACAGCGGCGAGGACGCGGACGCGCGGGAGGCGCTGCTCGCCAAGCAGCGCCGCCGCCGGGAGACGCTGCCGCTCGCCGGGAAGGCGTGGGGCTATCTCCAGGACTGGACGGTCGCCTACGGCTACAAGCCGGGGCGCGCCCTGGTGTGGATGGCGGTGCTGTGGGCGGTGGGCGCGCTGTATTTCTCGCTGTACCCGCCGGACGCCCTGGTGCGCGGCCAGGCCCCGCACTGGAACGCGCCGCTGTACGCCCTGGACCTCCTGCTGCCCGTCATCGACCTGGGCCAGGACACGTACTGGAAGCCGCTGGGCGTCGCGCAGTGGGCGGCCACCGCGCTGATCCTGCTGGGCTGGATACTCGCCACCACGGTGGCCGCCGGAGCGACCCGCTTGCTGCGCCGCCAGTGAAACGGCGGACGGGACGGCTCCGGCGGCTATTAGGCTTGCGGGCTGTGACCACCGCGCGCCTTCCGCTCTTCCCGCTGAACTCGGTGCTGTTCCCGGGCCTCGTGATGCCCCTGAACGTCTTCGAGCAGCGGTACCGCGCGCTGATGCGCGACCTCTCCGAGCTCCCCGAGGAGGAGCCACGCCGCTTCGGGGTGGTCGCCATCCGCGACGGCCGCGAGGTCGCGTTCAGCGCTCCGGGGCTGCCGGACGAGACGGGGCGGCTGGAGCGCGGCCCCGGCGCGGGGTTCGGGGCCGACCCGATGAACGCCTTCTACGCGGTGGGCTGCGCGGCGGACGCCGCCACGATCCGGGAGCGCGAGGACGGCTCGTACGAGGTGCTGGCCACCGGCACCACCCGGTTCCGGCTGCTGTCGGTCGACGCGAGCGGCTCGTATCTGACGGGCGAGGTCGAGGAGGTCGAGGAGGAGGAGGGCGACGGCGCCGGAGCCCTCGCCTCCGGTGTCGTACGGGCCTTCCGCACATATCAGAAGCGGCTGGCCGGGGCGCGCGAGCGGTCGCTGTCGGGCGAGAGCGACCTGCCGGACGAGCCGGCGGTGCTGTCGTATCTGGTCGCGGCGGCGGCGGTGCTGGACACCCCGACCAAGCAGCGGCTGCTCCAGGCGCCGGACACCGCGTCGCGGCTGGCGGAGGAGCTGAAGGTGCTGCGCGCGGAGGCGGCGGTGATCGGTAAGCTCCCGTCGGTGCCCGCCGTGGAGCTGACCCGTCGGCCGACCAGCCCGAACTGACGGCGCGGCGCCGCAGCGACCCCTATCGCGTATCGCGGAGAGTTCCGGAGAGTCCCGGTGAAGAAGTCCAAGAAGCAGCAGTCCGGCGGCACGCCCGCCACCGTCGCGCTCACCGCGGCCGGCACCGCCTTCACCCTGCACGCGTACGAGCACGACCCGGCCGCCGCGTCCTACGGCGAGGAGGCCGCGCAGGCCCTCGGCGTCGATCCGGGCCAGGTCTTCAAGACCCTGGTGGCCGAGGTGGACGGGGCGCTGACGGTGGCCGTGGTGCCGGTCTCCGGCTCTCTGGACCTGAAGGCGCTGGCCTCGGCGGTGGGCGGCAAGCGCGCGGCGATGGCCGACCCGGCGGCGGCCGAGCGGACCACCGGCTATGTGCGGGGCGGCATCTCGCCGCTGGGGCAGCGCAAGAAGCTGCCGACGGCGCTGGACGCCTCGGCGAGCGGCTATCCCACGATCTGCGTCTCGGCGGGGCGCCGGGGCCTGGAGGTCGAGCTGGCGCCGGGCGATCTGGCGGAGCTCACGGGCGCGGTCGTCGCGCCGATCGCGCGCGCCTGAGCGCCGAGGGCTTCCGTCCTAGCCCTGAACCTGCGGTTCCTCTGGACCCTTGCGGTCCGTTCGGCTAGGACCGAGGGGCGGGCCGCCGCTCGGGCGCCCGCTCAGGGAGGGCCGCTCATGTCCAAGCGCACCCGCAAACGCCGCTGGCGGATCAAGAAGAACAAGTCGAACCACGGGAAGCGCCCCGCGTAGGCACCGCGCGCGAGGCACCGCCTCGGGGCCGGCCCGGCGCTCGGGCCGGCCTGGTGGACGCGTGCCGACGGCCGTTTCGTACGGGGCCGCAGCGTGCCGACGGCGTTTCGTACGGGGCCGCAGCGTGTCAGCGGCCGTCCGGAAGCGGCGGGACCGGGTCGGGCCACTGCGGTTCGGGCTCGGGGTCGCGGGGGCCGAACAGCGCGGTCAGCACCAGATGCACGACCATCGCCGCGAACGGCCAGGCCAGCAGCGCGCCCTTCGCGCTGATCTTGAGCGGCGCGTCGAAGACCACGCCCTTCCCGGCCGACCTGGCGGCGGCGACGATATCGGTCTCGGGGCCGAGCCAGACGCCCACCCGCCAGGCGAGCACGGAGCCGAGCAGCCCGCCGACGACGAGCCCGACGACCAGGGCGATGCCGCCGCGGCGGCGGAGCCAGAAGACGACGGCCGAGCTGAGGACGCCGAAGCCGAGCGCCAGCAGGACGAAGGTGCCGTCCATGCCGATCGCCTCCTCGCCCTCGGGGTTCTTGAGGTAGACGGCCCGGTCGTCGGAGATCAGCGGCAGGCGCGGCGCGAGCCAGAGCCACAGCAGCCCCAGCAGCACCCCGGACACCGCCACGGCCACGGCGATGACCGCCGCCTGCCGCAGCTCGCGGGCCATGCCCGGCTCCCCCGGCTCCTGCTGCGGGTCCGGGTGCGCGCCCTGGGCCGGGGGCTCTTCGGGTGGCTGCTCGTGCGGCGTCAACGGTGCGGTCACCCCGCCATCGTGCCAGGTCGGCGACGTACCGTCGGCAGCAGGACGGGTCTCCCGGCGCGTCATCGGACGGCCGCCCGGCGGTACGCCCAGGTCGCGGCGGCCAGCGAGACCACGCCCACCGCCGCGCAGACCCCCAGATCCGCGCCGACCGCGAGCCAGTCGGGGTGCGCGTCGAAGCAGCGGGCCAGCGCCTCCACCCCGTACGTGGACGGCAGCAGGTCGCGCGCGAGGCCGAGCACGGCGGGCAGGTGCGCGGCCGGCAGCACACCGAGCAGCAGCGCCGCGGACATGCCCAACTGGCCGCACAGGGTGGCCAGTTCCTGGCGCGGGGCGAGCAGCCCGAGCGCCGCACCGAGCCCCGCGAGCGCCGCTCCGGCGAGCGGGATCACGGCGACGAGCACCCACAGATGGGTCAGCGGCAGCTTGAACAGGACGCTGCCGACGACCGCGGTGACGGCCGTGCCGGGCACCGTGAAGGACGCGTACGCGCCGGCCGCGCCCAGCACCACGGCGGCCGGCGGCACCGGCAGCGTGGCGTAGTGGTCGAGGCCGCCGCTGGCCCGCAGCTGGCCGAAGTACTGCGCGAGCAGGTTGAGCGCGACGAACGCGACGACCAGCACGCTGGAGCCGGCCACCACGGCGCGCGCCTCGTCGCCGCCGTCGACCACCCCGCGCATCAGGATCATGATCCCGACCGACTGGAAGGTGGCCACGAACAGCAGCGGGATGCGCGCCACCCGCGCCCGCGAGAGCTGCGCCCGGTACACGGCCGCGAGCGACGGCAGCAGCCGGGCCCGCGGCGCGAGCGGGGCGGCCCCGCCGCCGTCCCACGGATGGGGCTCGGCCTCCGGCTCGGTCCGGACCCCTCCGGTCACCGCCTCGGCGGACACGGCACTCACGTTGCGCTGCTCCCCTTCGCTGCGTTCGCTGCGTTCGTCACGGTCGCTGCGAACCGCCCGGCGGCGGCGCCCGGCCCCCGCACCTCCGGCGTCACCCCGCGGCTCATCCCTTCACCAGCCCCTCCGCCCGGCCGCCGAGGGCCAGATACACGTCCTCCAGGCTGGGCGTGGCGAGCGTGAAGTCGTCGAGCGCCGCGAAGGCGGGGCCGCCGGTGACGGCGGCGACGGCGGCACGGGCCTCGGCCGGGCCGAGCCGCAGCGTCCAGCGGCGGCCCGCCTCGGCCGCGCCGTCGCGCAGCGCGGCCACCTCCGGTACGTCCAGCGGCGGCGCGTCGCGCCACACCAGCTCCACCCGCACCTCGTCGGCGACGAGCGCCTTGAGCCCTGCGGGGGTGTCGCAGGCGATGATCCGGCCGCGCTCCAGCACGGCGACCCGGTCGAGTACGGTCTCGGCCTCGATGACGTTGTGGGTGACGAGCAGCACGGTGGCGCCGCGCTCGGCGCGGCGGCGGTCCACGGCGGCCCACACGGCCCGGCGGGCGACCGGGTCCATGCCGGTGGTGGGCTCGTCGAGTACGAGCATGGGCCGCTCCCCCACCAGCGCCGCGGCGAAGCAGGCGAGCCGGCGCTGGCCGCCGGAGAGCTTCTTCAGCGGGCGTCCGGCGATGGGGGCGAGCCCCAGCTCGTCGAGGACCGCGTCGCGCTCGGCGCGGGCCGTGCGCAGGTCCAGGCCGCGCAGCCGGCCGGTGGTCTCGGCGGCGAGGGCGACGGTCAGCTCGTCCAGCGCGCTGGACTCCTGCCCGAGGTAGCCGATCAGGCGGGCGGCGCGCTCGGGGTGGCGGACCAGGTCGTGGCCGAGGAGTTCGACGCTGCCGCCGTCGGGCCGCAGCAGGCCGGTGAGCTGCCGGACGAGGGTGGACTTGCCGGCGCCGTTGGGGCCGAGCAGCCCGAAGATCTCACCGCGCCGCACGTCGAGGTCGACGCCGTCGCTGGCCCGGACGGCGGGGGCGTCGGCGGTGCCGCGGCGGCCGCGTGCGGCGGGATAGGTCTTGACCAGACCGCGCACGGTGCACACCGCGTCGCCCGTCACCTCGCCGCCGGAGCTCCGCTCCGTCACTCTCGCGCCCGTCCTCACGAGCTACGAGGGTACGCGCCCGAGCACCTCACCCCGCCCGCGGGTCGCCCGTGCCACGCCGCGGCGCGGGCCCCGCTCACGCCCGAACTCCGGTCGCGGCCCCGGCGGAGCGCCGCGGCGCCCGACAGCCACGGCCCGGTTCGGGCCCGTGCGCGCTGCCCTCCGCCCCGTCGGCGGAGCGGCCGGGTCGGGCTGCTGGGGAGCTTCAGTCCCCGGCCGGTGAGTGCTCGGCGGCCGTGCGGGAGTCGAGTTCGCGCCAGAAGCCGGCGCGGATCGCGTAGCGGTCGTGTTCGTCGATCTGGTCGTCCTTGTGGGCGAGCAGGCCGAAGCGGGCCGCGTAGCGCAGCAGTTCGCCGTCGATGCGGTGCGGGATGCGGGGGTATTCGGTGGAGATCAGCTGGAGGTGCGAGGTGTCGGAGAGGCGCTCGGTCCAGCGCCGCGCGAAGACCTGGCCGACCTCGAAGGGGTCGCCGCCGACGGTGGTGATGTCCTCTTCCCGGTCGGCCCAGCGCTGCTCGGCGCTGGTGAGCTGGGCGAGCGTGGGCAGGGCCGAGGTCTCGGAGGGCTCGCCGCCGCCCGGTCCGGAGCCCCGCTCCACCCACCCTTTGTCGGAGGACCACCGCAGGGTGGCGCTGGGCGCCGGCTGCTGGACCGGCGGGGAGCCGGAGCCGCGCCCCGGTCCGAGACCGGCGAGGTCCTTGGGGGTGGGCACGCCCGTGGGCGCCCCCTTCCCGGCCGGTTCGGCGGCCACGGCGGGGTCCGGCCGGGACCGCGGGTCGCCGTCGGCGGCGGGGCCGGACGGCGGGCCCGCGCCGTTGCGCTGGGGCGCCCGCTCGACCGTGCCGTTGCCGGAGACGGCGGCCGCGGCCGTCTCGGGCAGCGGCGCGGAGAGGATGGCCGCGATCTCCGGACGCGGCACGGGCGGCGGCGCGCAGGCCCCGCTGAGCTCCTTGGTCCGTACGGCCCTGGTGATCCACGTACGGTCCAGGACGCGCCGCTCGTCCGCCTCGGCGACGAGGTCCTCGGACTGGTTGTAGTCGCCGTCGGCGGCCTGGAGGGCCCAGAGATGGACGGCGACGCCGTGCTCCTTGGCGGACATCAGGCCGGGCAGCAGATCCCCGTCCCCGGTGACGAGCACGATGTCGGAGCAGGCGCGGTTGCGGGCGAGCTCGGTCAGCTCGGCGTGCATGGCGGCGTCCACCCCCTTCTGCGCCCAGCGCCCGTCGCTGCGGGTCAGAGCCCCCAGCCGCACGGTCACGCGCGGCATGACGCGCAGCCGCCGGTGCTCGGGCTGCGGCACCCGGTCGGGCGCGCCGTCGAACCAGTAGATGCGCAGCAGTGGCTGTTCGGTCTCGGCCTCGGCGCGCTCCCGCAGCCCCTGGATGAGGGTCGCGTGGTCGACGGTGATGCGTGATCGCGCCGGCTCCCCGGCCAGCAGGCTCGCGGCGGCGCCCAGCAGATAGCCGGCGTCCACCAGGACGACGCAGCGGTCCACGTTCCACCCTCTTTCCTGGAGTCCAGACGTTCGGTCGCCCCCCGGTACAGCTGTGCCCCGGACTTTTCCTTCGGCTTTCCTTCGAGTCTGCCCGACCGTGCCGGGGTTATCAGCGGGAACTCGATCATCGGCGTGGCGGAAATCACGTGTGCTGGGCAATTAACCGGTTCACTCACGGTAATTGCCCGAAATGCGGTGCCGTTCGGGCCGTGCCACCGTGTTTTCGGGGGGCGACCCCGACTGGAGGCATGACGATGAGCAAGCACAAGAACCGCGACCGCAACAAGCATCAGGCACGGAGTACGGCGGAGCGCGGTGCGGAGGAGTCGAAGAACACCTCCATGGAGGCTCAGTCAGAGCAGATGCAGACCCAGGCAAGCCCGTCGAACATGGCTCACAAGGGGCGCGAACGGCGGTTCGGCCACAACTGACCGGACGCACTGAGCGTACGAGGGGCGCACCCGGTATTGGGTGCGCCCCTTATTTCTGTCCTATTTCTGGACTGTTTCTGTCCTACGGGATGCGACGGCCTGCGTCACGGCCCCGGATCACCCGGACGGACACGCGGATCATCCGACCAGGCACCCGGCTCACCCGGCCAGGCAGGCGGGGCCCAGCAGCACCTTGAGGTCGCCGAAGAGCGCGGGGTCCGGATTGACGCGGTGCCGGTCGAGCCGCAGGACGGTGTTCTTGCGCGCGCCCAGGAGCTTGATCCGCACCTCGGTGGAGCCGCGGTGGTGGCTGAGCACCTGGCCGAGCTTCTCCACCAGCGGCGGGGTGACCTTCACCGTGGGGATGGTGATCAGCACGGGCGCGTTGGTCCCGGCGTTCGACAGGTCGGGGACCATCATCTCCATGGCGACCAGGCGCGGGATGTCCTCGCGCTTGTCGAGGCGGCCCTTGACGAAGACGACGGTGTCCTCGACGAGCTGGGTGGAGACGAGCTGGTACGTCGCCGGGAAGAACATGCACTCGATGGAGCCGGCCAGATCCTCGACCGTGGCGATCGCCCAGGCGTTGCCCTGCTTGGTCATCTTGCGCTGGAGGCCGGAGATGATGCCGCCGATGGTGACGATCGAGCCGTCGGAGTAGTCGCCGCCGGTGAGCTGCCCGATGCCCGCGTCGGCCTTGTCCGACAGGACGTGCTCCAGGCCGAAGAGCGGGTGGTCGGAGACGTACAGGCCGAGCATCTCGCGCTCCTGCGCGAGCAGGTAGGTCTTCTCCCACTCGACGTCGGAGAACTCCACGTCGAGCCCGAAGCCCGGCCCCTCGTCGGCCGCATCGTCGCCCATGCCGCCGAAGAGGTCGAACTGCCCCTCGGCCTCCTTGCGCTTGACCTGCACCACGTTGTCGATCATGGGCTCGTAGTGCGCGGTGAGCCCCTTGCGGGTGTGGCCCATGGTGTCGAAGGCGCCCGCCTTGATCAGCGACTCGGTGGTGCGCTTGTTGCAGGCGGCGGCCTCGACCTTGTCCAGGTAGTCGGGGAAGGAGACGTACTTCCCCTTCGCCTTGCGGGACCGGATGATCGACTCGACCACGTTGGTGCCGACGTTGCGGACGGCCTCCAGGCCGAAGAGGATCACGTCGTCGCCCTGGGCGGCGAAGTTGTGCACGGACTCGTTGACGTTCGGCGGGAGCACCTTGATGCCCATGCGGCGGCACTCGTTCAGATAGACGGCCGACTTGTCCTTGTCGTCCTTGACCGAGGTGAGCAGCGCCGCCATGTACTCGGCGGGGTAGTTCGCCTTGAGGTAGGCGGTCCAGTAGGTGACCAGGCCGTACGCCGAGGAGTGGGCCTTGTTGAAGGCGTAGCCGGCGAACGGCACCAGGACGTCCCACAGCGCCTGGATCGCGGCGTCGGAGAACCCCTTCTTCTTCGCGCCCGCCTGGAAGAGGACGAAGTTCTTCTCCAGCTCCTCCGGCTTCTTCTTGCCCATCACGCGGCGCAGGATGTCGGCCTCGCCGAGCGAGTACCCGGCGATGATCTGCGCGGCCTTCTGCACCTGCTCCTGGTACACGATGAGGCCGTAGGTCAGACCCAGGGTCTCCTTCAGGGGCTCTTCGAGCTCCGGGTGGATCGGGGTGATCTCCTGGCGGCCGTTCTTGCGCTCCGCGTAGTTGATGTGCGAGTTCATGCCCATCGGGCCCGGCCGGTAGAGGGCCGAGACGGCGGAAATGTCCTCGAAGTTGTCGGGCTGCATCTGGCGGAGCAGCGAGCGCATCGGGCCGCCGTCGAACTGGAAGACGCCGAGCGTGTCACCGCGGCAGAGCAGCTCGAAGGTCTTGGGGTCGTCCAGCGGAAGGTCGAGCATCTCCAGGTCGATGCCCTTGTTGGCCTTCACCATCTTGACGGCGTCGTCCATGATCGTGAGGTTGCGCAGGCCCAGGAAGTCCATCTTGAGCAGGCCGAGCGACTCGCACTGGGGGTAGTCCCACTGCGTGATCGTCACGCCGTCGGTGTGCCGCGTCCAGAGCGGGGCGTGGTCGACGATCGGCTCGCTGGACATGATCACGCCGGCCGCGTGCACGCCCATCTGCCGGACCAGGCCCTCGACGCCCTTCGCGGTGTCGATGACCTTCTTGACGTCCGGTTCGCTCTCGTACATCCCCCGGATCTCGCCCGCCTCGCTGTAGCGGGGGTGCTTGGGGTCGGTGATGCCGGAGAGGTCGATGCCCTTGCCGAGGACGTCGGCGGGCATGGCCTTGGTGAGCCGGTCGCCCATCGCGTACGGATATCCGAGCACGCGCGCGGAGTCCTTGATGGCGTTCTTCGCCTTGATCTTTCCGTAGGTGCCGATCATGGCGACCTTGTCGGCGCCGTATTTCTCGGTCACGTACCGGATCACCTCGACGCGCCTGCGCTCGTCGAAGTCGATGTCGACATCGGGCATGGAGACGCGCTCGGGGTTGAGGAACCGCTCGAAGATCAGCCCGTGCGTGATCGGGTCGAGGTCGGTGATGCCCATGGCGTACGCGACGATCGAGCCGGCCGCGGAGCCTCGGCCCGGGCCCACCGCGATGCCGTTGTTCTTGGCCCACATGATGAAGTCGGCGACCACGAGGAAGTAGCCCGGGAACCCCATCTGGATGATGACGTCCATCTCGTACTCCGCCTGCTTCTGGCGGTCCTCGGGGACACCGCCCGGGTAGCGGCGGGCCATGCCGACCCGGACCTCCTCCTGGAACCAGGTGACCTCCGTGAACCCCTCGGGGATCTCGAACTTCGGCATGAGGTCGCGCTTCTCGAACATGCCGGTCGTGTCGATCTGCTCGGCGACCAGGAAGGTGTTGCGGCACCCCTCCTGCCAGGCGTCCGAGGAGTCGATGGCGTACATCTCGTCCGTGGACTTCAGGTAGTAGCCGGTGCCGTCGAAGCGGAAGCGGTCCGGGTCGGAGAGGTTCTTGCCGGTCTGGATGCACAGCAGCGCGTCGTGCGCGGTGGACTCGTGCGCGTACGTGTAGTGCGAGTCGTTGGTGACCAGCGGCGGGATGCCGAGCTCTTTGCCGATCTTGAGCAGGTCCTCGCGGACCCGGTGCTCGATGTCGATGCCGTGGTCCATCAGCTCCAGGAAATACCGGTCCTTGCCGAAGATGTCCTGGTACTCGCCGGCCGCCTTGCGCGCCTCCTCGTACTGGCCGAGCCGCAGCCTGGTCTGGAGCTCGCCGGAGGGGCAGCCGGTGGAGGCGATGAGCCCCTCCGACCACTGGGAGATCGTCTCCTTGTCCATCCGGGGCCACTTCTGGAGCCAGCCCTCCGCGTACGCGTCCGAGGAGAGCTTGAAGAGGTTGTGCAGCCCCGTGCTGTTGGCCGCCCAGATCGTCTTGTGCGTATAACCGCCCGAACCGGACACGTCATCGCGCTTCTGATGCGGCTGGCCCCACTGCACCTTGCGCTTGTTGCGCCGCGACTCCGGCGCCACGTACGCCTCGATCCCGATGATCGGCGTGACCCCCGCCTTCTGGGCGGAGTGGAAGAAGTCGTACGCCCCGTGCAGATTGCCGTGGTCGGACATGGCGATATGCGTCATGCCCATCTCGTTGCACGCGTTGAACATGTCCTTCAGCCGTGCGGCGCCGTCCAGCAGCGAGTACTGGGTGTGCACGTGCAGGTGCGTGAAGGGCGGCTTGGACACGGTGGAGGACCTCCGGCGAACGGTCGGCGACGGCTTGAGGAGACGGCTACGAAGTCTACGACGGCCCACCGACAACGGCGGGGCACTCACGGACGGCCTCGCGCGTTGGAGGCGGTGGGACGGACGTCCCGGCGGCGGGACGCATGTCCCCGGTGCGCGACAACCCAGGAGGACCCAGCGATGGCGACCGAGCAGGACCGGGCCACGCGGCGCGGCGAGGAGATACTCGCCGTTTTCCAGACCGCCTTCGGCGACCTTCTGGCGGCCGACCCGGCCGCCTTCCGGGTCAAGTTCCGGAAGATGGCCGCCTCCGCCTTCGCCTTCTACCGGGGCACGGCCTGCCTGTTCTACAACGACCTGGCCGCAGGCCCCGATGGCGCGGCGGGCGACGACGGCGGCGCGTACCTGGACGAGCGCACGAGCCGGGTGTGGGTGCACGGCGATCTCCACGCCGAGAACTTCGGCACGTACATGGACGCCAACGGCCGCCTGGTCTTCAACGTCAACGACTTCGACGAGGCGTATGTGGGCCCCTTCACCTGGGACCTCAAGCGCTTCGCCGCCTCCATCGCGCTGATCGGCTACTCGAAGGCGCTCAGCGACGGGCAGATCGGCGAGCTGGTGGGCGTCTTCGCCGCCGCGTACCGCGCCCGCGTGCACGACCTGGCGACCGGCGCCAAGGATGACGAGGTGCCGCCGTTCACCCTGGACACCGCCGAGGGCCCGCTGCTGGACGCGCTGCGCGACGCGCGCTCGCGGACCCGGTTCGCGCTGCTGGACTCGATGACCGAGATCCGCGACTACGAGCGCCGCTTCACGGCAGGCGGCGGCACGATCGAGCTGGACGCGGCGGACCGCTACCGGGTCCTCGCGGCCTTCGACGGCTATCTGGAGACGCTCCCGGAGTCCAGCCTGGCCCGGCCCGACTCCTACCGCGTCAAGGACGTCGTCGGCCGCCGGGGCATCGGGATAGGGAGCGCCGGCCTGCCCTCGTACAACATCCTCCTGGAGGGCAACAGCGACGCCCTGGAGAACGACGTCGTCATCTATATGAAGCAGGCGCAGACCCCGGCCGTCTCCCGGCACATCACCGACCGGGCGGTGCGCGACTACTTCCAGCACGAGGGCCACCGCACGGTCATCTCGCAGCGCGCCCTCCAGGCGCACGCCGACCCCTGGCTGGGGTGGACGGAGCTGGAGGGGGCCGGCAGCCGCTGGGGGCAGCTGGTCGCCGAGGTGTCGCCGTACGCGGTGGACCTCGACTGGTCGGACATCGACGACCCGGCCGAGATCGCCGCCGTCGTCGCGGACCTGGGCCGGGCCACCGCCGCCATGCACGCGGCCGCCGACGACCAGAGCGGCCACTCCCTGGTGCCCTTCTCCACCGAGCGCGCCATCGACGCGGTCATCGCCGCCGACGAGGACGGTTTCGGCGAGCTGCTGACCGGCTTCGCGCACTCCTACGGGGCGCGGGCGCGGGCCGACCACCAGATCTTCGTGGACCTCTTCCGCAACGGCCGCATCCCCGGCCTGTGAGCCGCACTCCGGTCACGGCCCTTTAAGCGACCCCTACCCCCGCCCATGACAGACTTCTTTCCGATGAACATGTCAGCGGTACGACTGCGGGCTCTGCGCGCGGCGCTCTTCACGGCGCTGTGCGTACTGCTGTCCGCGACGTCCCATGTGCTGCTGTCCGGCGCCCCGCTGCAGGTGACGACCGTCGTCGCGCTGTCGGTCGCCGTCTTCGTGATCGCGTACGCGCTGGCGGGACGGGAGCGCGGCTACTGGCACATCGCCGCCCTCCTCGTCCCCCTGGAACTGGCCGCCGACGCCGTCTTCACCACCGGGCAGGACGCCTGCCACGGCCAGGTGGCCGCCGCCCCCACCGGAGGGCCGCTGGTCCTGCTGTGCGGCGGGGGCGAGGTCGGCTCGCCGCTGCCGAGCGTGCCGGACGCCGCGACGGCCTGCTGGCTGCTGCTCGCCGCGCACCTCGCGCTCGGGCTGCTGGGCGCGGCCTGGCTGCGGCGCGGCGAGGCGGCGCTGGGGCAGCTGCTGCGCGCCGCGGCCGTCTCCGCGTTCCGCCCGCTGCTGCTCGCCCTCGCCGCGCTCGCCGCGGCGGTGTCGCCGGTACGGGCCGCCGTGCGGCGCGTCGCGCGCCGCACCCCGCCCGCTCGTCAGCACCCTCTGCTCGTGCATTCGGTCGTCCGCCGGGGACCGCCTCTCCCGGCGATCGCCTGAGCCATCCGGTCGAACGGCCGCCGTGCGAGAAGCCGGCCGGCCGTCGGACGACCGTCACACGACGCAGAGAGAGCATCCTCATGAGCAACCGCAACAGCCAGCAGAACAAGCAGGCCGCCCGCGAGCGGCTGCGCGCCGAGCGCGAGCGCCAGGCCAAGAAGGACAAGACCCGCCGGCAGCTCGTCGTCGGCGGCTCGGTCGTCGCGGTGCTGGCCGTCGCCGCGGGCATCGGGGTCGCCGCCACGCAGCTGGGCGGCAGCGGCAGCAAGAGCAGCGACTCGTCCTGGGACGCGGCCGCGAAGCAGACGCTGGTCGAGCCCGCGAACACCGCGGGCAAGGGCGGCACCGACATCACCGTCGGCGACCCGAAGGCCAAGCACACGCTGGAGGTCTACCAGGACATGCGCTGCCCGATCTGCTCGGTCTTCGAGCAGAACGTCGGGGGCGAGATCCAGAAGGACGTCAAGGCCGGCACGTACAAGGTCACGTACCACATCGGTACATTCCTGGACAAGAACATGGGCGGGACCGGGTCGAAGAACGCGCTCAGCGCGATCGGGGCCGCCGTCAACGTCAGCCCGGAGGCGTTCGTCGCCTACAACCAGGCGCTGTACTCCAAGGCCAACCACCCCGAGGAGACGCAGGACAAGTTCGCCGACGACGACTACCTGCTGAAGATCGCGCAGCAGGTCCCGGCCCTCAAGGACAACGCCGAGTTCAAGAAGAACGTCACCAAGGGCACCTTCGACAAGTGGGCGCTGAACGTCTCCGACACGTTCGACAAGGCGAAGGACGTCACGGGGACGCCGACCCTCAAGCTCGACGGCAAGAAGCTGACCAAGGGCCAGGGCGTGCCGATGACCCCGGCGGACTTCGAGTCGGCCGTCAAGGAGCACCTCTGATCCGTCCTCGGTGAGCCGGCTCCGACGAGCCGGCTCCGATACGGACCCGAGTCCGAATCTTGACACGACGCCTACCCGCCGCCGTGGCAAAATTCGGCGTCATGGAGGGGACGGGAGAGCAGTTGAGAGCCGTACGCGCGGCGCTGTTCACGGCCGTGTGCGTCACGCTGTCCGCCGGTTCCCACGTCGTGCTCTCCCGCACCCCCCTCCCGCTGTCGACGGCGGCCGTGCTCTGCGCCGCCTTCTTCACGATCGCGTACGCCCTGGCGGGACGGGAGCGCGGCTACTGGCGCATCGCCGCCCTCCTCGTCCCCCTGGAACTGGCGGCGGACACGGTCTTCACCACCGGCCAGCACACGTGCTACGGCCGCTCGGGCGGCCCCGTCACGGGGCCGCTGCACTCCATGGGCGTCGATCTGCTGTGCCACAGCGGCGAGTTCGGCACGCCGCTGGCCCGGCTGACCGCCCACTCCGGCGACCCCGCGCCGCTCATCGGCACCGCGTCGACGCCCTGGCTGCTGCTGGCCGCGCATCTCGCGGTCGGGCTGCTGGCCGCCGCCTGGCTGCGGCGCGGCGAGGTGGCGCTGCGGCGGCTGCTGCGCGCGGTCGCGTCGCTCGCCTTCCGGCCGCTGCTGTTCGCCGTCGCCGTGATCGTCGCCGCCGTACGGCCGGGGGCTCCCGTCATGGCGAACGGGCGCGCGCGGGTCGGCCGCACGCTCCCTCTGCTCCTCCACTCCGTCGTACGGCGCGGTCCGCCCCGCCCGGCTGCCCACGTATTCGCGGGCGCCTGAGCAGTCCGGTCCGTTTCGCATACCGCGCACGTCAATCCACGGAGTCGAGATCATGAGCAACCGCAACAACCCGCAGAACAAGCAGGCCGCCCGCGAGCGGCTGCGCGCCGAGCGCGAGCGCCAGGCCAAGAAGGACAAGACCCGCCGGCAGCTCGTCGTCGGCGGCTCGATCGTCGTGGTGCTCGCGATAGCCGGCGGCATCGGCTTCGCGGTCAGCAACATGGACGGCGGTTCCGGCAAGGACAAGTCCACCGGCAGCAAGGAGTGGGACGCCGCCGCCAAGAAGACCCTCGTCAAGCCCGCCAACACCTCGGGCGAGAACGGCAATGTGATCACCGTCGGCGACGCGAAGGCCAAGAAGACCCTGGAGGTCTACGAGGACCCGCGGTGCCCCGCGTGCGCGGCCTTCGAGCAGAGCGCCGGCCCGCAGCTGCGCCAGGACGTCAAGGACGGCCGGTACAAGGTGCGCTACGTCCTCGTCAACTTCATCGACAGCATGGGCGCCAAGGGGACCGGCTCGAAGAACGCGGTCAGCGCGCTGGGCGCAGCCCTGAATGTCAGCCCGGACGCGTTCATCGCGTACAAGGAGGCCCTGTACTCGCAGAAGAACCACCCGGAGGAGACGGACGACGCCTTCGCCAAGGACCAGAAGCTCATCGACGTCGCGCAGCAGGTCCCGGCCCTCAAGGGCAACGCCGGCTTCGAGAAGGCCGTGAAGGACGGCACCTACGACAAGTGGGCGCTGGAGATGGGCAAGCTCTTCGGCAAGAACGGCGTGCAGGGCACGCCCACGCTGCTCGTCGACGGGAAGAAGCTGAACGCCGAGGGCATGGATCGCGCCCCGATGACCAAGGACGAGTACGTCGCGGCGATCGACAAGGCGTTCGGCCCGAAGAAGTAGCCCTCAGGCCGCGGGTGGGCGACCGTATGCGCCGCCCACCCGCCGCCGGGAACCGGCTACGCGTCGCCGAGGTCCGCGAGGAAGCCGAGCGACACCTTCCAGGCCGCCTCCGCGGCCTCCGCGTCGTAGTCCGGGAGCTCGGGGTCGGTGAAGAGGTGCCCGGCCCCCTGGTAGCGGTAGACCTCCACGTCCGCGCCGGCCCGCCGCATCCGCAGATACCAGGCGTTCAGCCAGTCCTGCGGCTCGAACGGGTCCGGGTCCGCGACATGCAGCTGTACGGGCAGCTCGTCGACGGACGCGTCCTCCGCGAGGTCGGAGGTGCCGTGCAGGAGCAGCAGCCCCCGCGCCTTCTCGTCGCCCAGCGCCAGGTTCTGCGCGATCGACCCGCCGAGCGAGAAGCCCGCGTACACGAGGCCGCGCTCCGAGAGCGGGGCGACCGCGGCGATGGCCCGGCGCAGCAGCTCCTCCTTGCCGATCTCGTCCTTGATCGCCATGCCGTCCTCGACGGTCTCGGCGGTCCGCCCGTCGTAGAGGTCCGGCACATGCACCTCGTGCCCGGCGGCGCGCAGCCGCTCGGCCGCCGTGTGGACGGCAGGGCGCAGCCCGTAAGCCGAGTGAAACAGGACAATCGTGGTAGAGGACGCCACTGGAGCCACTTCCCTGTAGGTGAATCGCGATCACCCCATCGTGCCAGTTACCGTCGGTGGGACGCGGACCACCCGAATCGCGCTGGAAGGAGCCGAGGTGTCCATGGAGGACGTGTTGCGTCCGCTCATCGTGATCGGCGGCTCGATCGCCATCACCCTGCTCGTCGGCTGGGCCGCCGACCTGGTGGTGCGCCGGATCGACGCCCGCCACCCCGAGACCCCGCTGTGGGACCTGCTGCGCCGCTGCCGGCTGCCGCTCCAGCTGGTGCTGTGCGCGGCCCTGCTGCGCGGCAGTTTCACCTCCATACGGTTCACGGTGGTCGAGGAGCACGAGGCGGGCATCGGCCAGACCCTGACGCTGGTGCTGATCGCCGCCGTCGCGTGGCTCGCGGTGCGCGGCGCCGCGGCCATAGTGGAGTCGACGTACGCCCGTTACGCCGCGAACGCCCACGACCGGGCGCGGGTCCGCCGGGTCCGTACCCAGGTGACGCTGATCCAGCGGATCGTCACCGCGGTCGTCGTGGTGGTGACGGTGGCGGCGATGCTGCTGACCTTCCCGGCCATGAAGACGGTGGGGACCTCGATGCTGGCCTCGGCCGGTGTGATCGGCATCGTCGCCGGTGTCGCCGCCCAGTCGACGCTCGGCAACCTCTTCGCCGGGCTCCAGATCGCCTTCGGCGACATGGTGCGGATCGGCGACACGGTGGTGGTCGACGGCGAGTGGGGCACGGTCGAGGAGATCACCCTCACCTACCTGGTGGTGACCACCTGGGACGAGCGCCGGATCACCATGCCCGTGTCGTACTTCACGAGCAAGCCGTTCGAGAACTGGACGCGCGGCACGCCCCGGATGACCGGCACGGTCTTCTTCCACCTGGACCACACCACGCCGATAGACCTCATGCGCCAGCGGCTGCACGAGATCCTCATGAAGAGCGCCGAGTGGGACCGCCGGGCCTGGAGCCTGGTGATCACCGACACCACCCCGTCCACGATCCAGGTGCGGGCGCTGGTCACCGCGAAGGACTCGGACGACATCTGGACGCTCCGCTGCGTGGTGCGTGAACAGCTGGTGGAGTGGCTGCGCCGGGAGCACCCGTACGCGCTGCCGCGGATCAACACGGCGCACGCGCCGGGCCTGCGGGAGGCGCCCGACCGCCCCCAGGCGCCGCCGAGGTCCGAGGACATCGGCCCCGGCCCCGGCACCGCCTGACCGGAGCCGGGCCCGGTCCCGTACGGCTTCGGGCCCGTACGTCCTTCGGCCCGTACGGCTTTCAGCCCGTACGTCCTTTGGCCCGTACGTCCTTTGGCCCGTAGGCCCCGGATCAGCTCCGTGCGCGGGGCCGGACAGCCCCGCGCGGCGCCGTCAGCGCAGGCTCCGCACGTCGAGGTGGCGCAGCACCCGGTCGACGATCTCCGGGTCGGCGCCCGCCTCGCTGCGCGCGGAGAGCACCTCGTGCCGGGCGGCGGACAGCATCTCGCTCTGGATGCGCTGCACGGTGCGCAGCCGCTTGACGCGCTGGGCGTGCGCCTCCCGGCGCTCGTCGTCCACCATGTCGGGGCTGATGCGCGCGCCGACGTCGTACGCGCGCCGGTTCAGCTGCTCGGCGAGGTCCTCGGGCAGTTCCTCGACCGCCTGGATCTCCTTGAGCCTGCTCTTGGCTGCCTTGGCGGCGCGGATCGCGAGCCGGCGTTCCGTCTCCCGCTCGGCGTCGGTGTCCGCCTTCACCCCGAGCCTGCGCACCAGCCAGGGCAGGGTCAGCCCCTGGACGACGAGGGTGGCCATGATGACGGAGAAGGCGATGAAGAGGATCTCGTCGCGGGCGGGGAAGTCCGAACCGTCGTCCATGGTGAGCGGGATGGCGAGGGCCAGCGCGACGGAGGCGACGCCGCGCATCCCGGACCACCACATGACGACGGTCTCGCGCCAGGTCATCGGGATTTCTTCCTCGACGTCCCGGTGCCGGTGCATCTTGCGGGCGAGCCAGGCGGCGGGCAGCAGCCACAGCAGCCGTACGCCGACCACGACGCCGACCACCGCGCCGCCGGCCGCGAGCATCTCGCCCCAGCGGCCGGAGGCCGTGCCGAAGACATTGTGGAGTTCGAGGCCGATGAGGCCGAAGGCGACTCCGGTGACGAGGGTGTCGACGATCTCCCAGAAGGTGTGGCCCGCCAGCCGGCCCAGCACGTCGTCCGCGTCCACCGCGTGCTCGGCGAGGAAGAGCGCGGTGGTGAGCACCGCCAGCACCCCCGAACCGCGGAACTCCTCGGCCAGTACGTACGCGACGAACGGCACCAGCAGGGTGAGGCCGATCTGGAGGGTGGCGTCGCCGAGCAGGTTCATCAGCTTGTTGGCGGCCCAGCCGAGCACCAGGCCCACCGCTATGGCGACCACCGCGGAGAGCACCAGCTCGCCGACGGCGTGCGGGAGGGAGAAGGAGCCGGTGACGGTGGCGGCGATGGCCACGTGGTACAGCACGATCGCGGTGACGTCGTTGAAGAGCCCTTCGCCCTCCAGGATGGAGACCAGGCGGCGCGGCAGCCCGAGCGACCCGGCGACGGCGGTCGCGGCGACCGGGTCGGGCGGGGCGACCAGCGCGCCGAGCGCGACGGCCGCGGCGAGCGGCAGGCCGGGCACGACGGCGTTGGCGACGACGGCGACCGCGGCGGTCGTCACGAAGACCAGCGCCACCGCGAGCAGGAAGATCGGTCTGAGATTGGCCGCGAACTGCCGCCAGGACGTGCGCTGCACGGAGGCGTACAGCAGCGGCGGCAGCACCAGCGGCAGGATGTACTCGGGCGGCACATTGACGTTCGGCACGAACGGCAGCAGCGCGAGAACGATCCCGCCCAGGGTCATCAAGACCGGCGACGGGAGTCCCAGCCGGTCACCGAGCGGCACCATGACCACGGCCCCGAGTAGCAGTACGAACAGCAGGGCAAGCTGGTCCACGACGTATACGCTCCGGTGTCGGTCCGACGATCAACGCCTCAAGCCTGCCATGACCGGTCACACAAACCGCTCAACGCGGCATTGATCACATATCGCCGCACCCGGAATACGCGCGTGTCCGCACCCGGAACGCGCGGACCCACCGCCCCGCCCGCCGGGGGTGACGCAGCGTCAGGAGCTCTCCGCCCGCACGATGTCCAGCGCCCGCTGGAGGTCCTCGGGGTACGCGCTCTCGAACTCGACCCAGCTGCCGTCGCCGGGGTGCTCGAAACCGAGCCGCATCGCATGCAGCCACTGCCGGGTGAGCCGCAGCCGCTTGGCCAGCGTCGGGTCGGCGCCGTACGTGGTGTCGCCGACGCACGGGTGCCGGTGCGCCGACATGTGCACGCGGATCTGGTGCGTACGGCCGGTCTCCAGCTTGATGTCGAGGAGGCTGGCGGCCCGGAACGCCTCGATGAGGTCGTAGTGCGTCACGGACGGCTTGCCCTCGGCCGTCACCGCCCACTTGTAGTCGTGGTTCGGGTGCCGCCCGATGGGGGCGTCGATGGTGCCGCTCATCGGGTCCGGGTGGCCCTGCACCAGCGCGTGGTAGCGCTTGTCGACCGTGCGCTCCCGGAACTGCTGCTTGAGCAGGGTGTAGGCGCGCTCGGACTTGGCCACGACCATCAGCCCCGAGGTGCCCACGTCGAGGCGGTGCACGATGCCCTGGCGCTCGGCCGCCCCCGAGGTCGAGATGCGGTAGCCGGCGGCGGCGAGCCCGCCGATGACGGTGGTGCCGGTCCAGCCGGGGCTCGGGTGCGCGGCCACCCCGACCGGCTTGACGATCACGACGATGTCGTCGTCGTCGTGCACGATCTCCATGCCCTCGACGGGCTCGGCGACGATCTGCACCGGCACCGGGGCGCCGGGCATCTCGACCTCCAGCCAGGCGCCGCCGGTCACCCGGTCGGACTTGCCGGCCACCGCGCCGTCGAGCTGGACCTTCCCCCCGGCGGCGAGCTCGGCCGCCTTGGTCCGCGAAAAGCCGAACATGCGGGCGATGGCGGCGTCCACGCGCTCGCCTTCGAGGCCGTCGGGTACGGGCAGGGTGCGGATCTCGGGAATCGTGCTCACCCGTCGAGTATGCAGGACGGCGCGGACCTGTCCGTACGGCCGTATGCCCGTACGGCTGTATGCCCGTACACGCCGTCAGTCCTTACACGCCGTCAGTCCTTGTGCACCGTGCCGTCGGGGTCCAGGCCGCGGAAGGAGAGGATCACGATCAGGATGCCGCCGCAGACGATCGCCGAGTCGCCCAGGTTGAAGACCGCGAAGTGCGCGGGCGCGATCCAGTCGACCACGCCGCCCTGGAACCCGCCGGGCGAGCGGAACACCCGGTCGGTGAGGTTGCCGAGCGCCCCGCCGAGCAGCAGGCCCAGCGCGATCGCCCACGGCACGCTGTAGAGCTTGCGGGCGAGCCGCGCGATCACCACGATCACGATCACCGCGATGCAGGTGAAGACGATGGTCATGGCCTCGCCGAAGCTGAAGGCCGCGCCGCGGTTGCGGATCACCTGGAGCTGCAGCCAGGTGCCGATCACGTGGACCGGGTCGTGGTGCTCCAGCTTGGCCACCACGGCCAGCTTGCTGACCAGGTCCAGGAGGTAGGCCAAGGGAGCGACCGTCAGCAGCACCCCGATCCGCCGCTTCCTCCCCTTCGGCGGACCCACCTCCTGCGAGGCACCGTCCCCTTCGGCCTCTCCCGGCGTACCGGTGGTCTGCTCCGCCTCTGTCACCTGAGTCCCTCGACGTCGTCCCGCCCGCCGCGCACCACCGCCCGGTCCGGCGGTGCTGCCCGGCAGCGCGGCGCACTCCTGCGTTCGCTGGGCGCCGGGCGCCCCCGCCCGGCTGAGGACGAGAGTACGGCACGCCGCCGCGGGCCGGTCAGCGGCGTTCCTGCCGCTGCTTGCACTCGACGCACAGCATGGCGCGGGGAAACGCCTGCATCCGGGCCTTGCCGATCGGTTTGCCGCAGTTCTCGCAGATCCCGTACGTGCCGGCGTCGAGCCGCTCCAGGGCGCGCTCGGTCTGCTCCAGCATCTCGCGGGCGTTTCCGGCCAGCGCCAGCTCGTGCTCGCGCGTGATGTTCTTGGTGCCGGTGTCGGCCTGGTCGTCCCCCGCGCCGTCGCCGGAGTCGCGCATCAGCCCGGCGATGGCCTCCTCGGAGGCGATCAGCTCGGCGCGCAGCCGCAGCACCTCGCTGTGCAGCTCGGCGCGCGCCTCGGCCACCTCCGCCGGCGACCAGGGGTCCTCCCCCGGTCGTACGGCCAGCTCGTCGGGCTCGGCGGCGGCCGTACGGGCCCCCGGCACCGTCGTCGCGGCCGCTGTCGTGGCCTTGGCGGCCCGTTCCCCACCCGTGGTCTTCTTCGCAGCCACCGTCTTGGCTCCCGTCGTCTTCTTCGCGGGCACCGCCTGCTCGGCCGGTGCGGCCCTCTTGGCTGTTCGCTCGCCTGTGGTACCTGCTGCGCCGTTCTTCGCGACGGCCTCCTCGGCCGTGCTCTTCTTCACCGCGGTCTGTCCGGCCGGAGCCTTCTCGGCCGGGGTTTTCGCCGCCGCGGTCTTCTTCGCCGTCGCCTTCTTCGCCGGGGCTTTCCCGGCCGCGGTCTTCTTCGCCGTCGCCTTCTTCGCCGTCGCCTTCTCGGCCGTGCCCTTCTTCGCCGGGGCCTTCCCGGCCGCCGTCTCCGTCTTCTTCGCCGCGGCCTTCTTCGCCGTCGCCGCCGACGCCTCGCCGGACGGCGCAGTCTTCTTCGCGGCGGTCTTCTTCGCCACCATGGCCGCGGCCCCTTCACATTTTGTGATCTTGCTCGCGAATCGTGCCGGAACGATAAATCGACTCCGGGCACGCGGCAACGGGGCACGCCGCCGGATTCGCCCCGGCTTGCCCGTGCGGCAGGCCGGTCTCATCGGTTGTGCCCAGCCCATGGCCCGGTAATCCGGCGGTACGGGCGGCACGGCGGGGCGCCCCGGCCCGCCCGCCCGAGGGCACACCGGACGTATCGGCATTCGGGCCAACCCAGGACCGGCCGGTACCTCAGCCGACGCAGCGCGGCGGCCGCCCCTCCGCGCCTCCGGCGGAAAACGGGTCGGCGGCGCTCGGTACGGGCCCGTACACTGGGCGCAGCGAAAGGCGTGGAAGGGACGAGTAGCGCCGCACGCAGCCAAAAGCGACCCGGGGACGGTGCGAGCCCGGGGGTGTGCGCGACGTGAAGATCACCCCGGAGCCGCCGGAAGAACGCCCGCCCCGGCGGGCCAGTAGACCCGGCCTCGCGAACCCCAATGAGGGGGCCTCGGGCACGGCCCGCGGCCAAGGAGGGTGGTACCGCGGGAGCGCGTCAAGCTCTCGTCCCTCCGACGGACAGCGAAACGACGTTCCGCCGGAGGAAGAGCCAGATGACCCCGTCGCCGCAGTACCGGCAGGTACCCGCACAGGTCGACCTGCCCGCCCTGGAGCACGCCGTGCTCGACTTCTGGCGCGAGAACAAGATCTTCGACCGCACCCTCGCCCAGTCCGAGGGCCGCCCCGAGTGGGTCTTCTACGAGGGCCCGCCCACCGCCAACGGCATGCCGGGCGCCCACCACATCGAGGCCCGCGTCTTCAAGGACGTCTTCCCCCGCTTCCGCACCATGCAGGGCTACCACGTCGGCCGCAAGGCGGGCTGGGACTGCCACGGCCTGCCGGTCGAGCTGGCCGTCGAGAAGGAACTGGGCTTCAACGGCAAGCAGGACATCGAGGCGTACGGCATCGCGGAGTTCAACGCGAAGTGCCGCGAGTCGGTGACCCGGCACACCGACGCCTTCGCCGAGCTGACCACGCGCATGGGCTACTGGGCCGACCTCGACAACGCCTACCGCACCATGGACCCGGACTATGTGCAGTCCGTGTGGTGGTCGCTCAAGGAGATCTTCGACAAGGGGCTGCTGGTCCAGGACCACCGGGTCGCCCCCTGGTGCCCTCGCTGCGGCACCGGCCTCTCGGACCACGAGCTGGCCCAGGGGTACGAGACCGTCGTCGACCCGTCGGTCTTCGTCCGCCTCCCGCTGACCTCCGGCCCGCTGGCGGGCGGCGCCTCGCTGCTCATCTGGACGACCACCCCCTGGACCCTGGTCTCCAACACCGCCGTCGCCGCCCACCCCGACGTCCGCTATGTCGTGGCGACCGACGGCGAGGAGCGGCTCGTCGTCGCCGAGCCGCTGCTGGAGAAGGCGCTCGGCGAGGGCTGGGAGGCCACCGGGGAGTCGTTCACCGGCCGGGAGATGGAGCGCTGGACGTACTCCCGCCCGTTCGCGCTCGTCGAGCTGGCCGACGCCAACTTCGTCGTCAACGCCGAGTACGTGACCACCGAGGACGGCACCGGCCTCGTCCACCAGGCGCCGGCCTTCGGTGAGGACGACCTCAAGACCTGCCGCGCGTACGGCCTGCCGGTCGTCAACCCGGTCCGCCCCGACGGCACCTTCGAGGCGGAGCTGCCGCTCGTCGGCGGCCAGTTCTTCAAGAAGGCCGACGAGGCGCTGGTCGAGGACCTGCGGGAGCGCGGCCTGCTCTTCCGCCATGTGCCCTACGAGCACAGCTACCCGCACTGCTGGCGCTGCCACACGGCGCTGCTCTACTACGCGCAGCCGTCCTGGTACATCCGCACCACCGCCGTCAAGGACCGGCTGCTGGAGGAGAACGAGGCGACCAACTGGTTCCCGGACTCGGTCAAGCACGGCCGGTTCGGCGACTGGCTCAACAACAACATCGACTGGGCGCTGTCCCGCAACCGCTACTGGGGCACCCCGCTGCCCATCTGGCGCTGCGAGGAGGGCCACCTCACCTGCGTCGGGTCGCTGGCCGAGCTGACCGAGCTGACCGGCGCCGACCAGTCGGGCCTGGACCCGCACCGCCCGTACATCGACGCGGTCACCTTCGACTGCACGGCCGAGGGCTGCGCGCTGGAGGCGGTCCGCGTGCCCGAGGTCATCGACGCCTGGTACGACTCGGGTTCGATGCCGTTCGCGCAGTGGGGCTACCCGTACAAGAACAAGGACCTCTTCGAGAAGCGGTACCCGGCGCAGTTCATCTCCGAGGCCATCGACCAGACCCGCGGCTGGTTCTACACCCTGATGGCGGTCGGCACCCTGGTCTTCGACAAGTCGTCCTACGAGAACGTGGTCTGCCTGGGCCACATCCTCGCCGAGGACGGCCGGAAGATGTCCAAGCACCTGGGCAACATCCTCCAGCCGATCCCGCTGATGGACCAGCACGGCGCGGACGCGGTCCGCTGGTTCATGGCGGCCGGCGGCTCCCCGTGGGCCGCGCGCCGGGTCGGCCACAGCACGATCCAGGAGGTCGTCCGCAAGACGCTCCTGACGTACTGGAACACGGTCGCCTTCCAGGCGCTGTACGCCCGTACGTCCTCCTGGGCGCCGTCCGCCGCCGACCCGGCCCCGGCCGACCGGCCGCTGCTGGACCGCTGGCTGCTCGGCGAGCTGAACGCGCTGGTCGTCGAGGTCACGGCGGCCCTGGAGTCCTTCGACACCCAGCGCGCCGGCAAGCTGCTGTCCGCGTTCGTCGACGACCTCTCCAACTGGTACGTGCGCCGCTCCCGCCGCCGCTTCTGGCAGGGCGACCCGGCCGCGCTGCGCACGCTGCACGAGACGGTGGAGACGGTCACCCGGCTCATGGCGCCGCTCACCCCCTTCATCACCGAGCGGGTGTGGCAGGACCTCGTCGTGCCGGTGACGCCGGACGCGCCCGACTCGGTGCACCTGACCAGCTGGCCGGTCGCGGACGAGAAGCTGATCGACCCGACGCTCTCCGAGCGCATGCTGCTGGTCCGCCGGCTGGTCGAGCTGGGCCGCGCGACGCGCGCGGAGTCCGGCGTGAAGACGCGTCAGCCGCTGTCGCGGGCGCTGGTGGCGGCGTCGGGCTTCGAGTCCCTGTCGGACGAGCTGCGCGCCCAGATCACGGAGGAGCTGAACGTCTCCTCCCTCGCCTCCCTCAACGAGGTGGGGGGCTCGCTCGTGGACACCACGGCCAAGGCCAACTTCCGCGCGCTGGGCAAGCGGTTCGGCAAGGGCGTCCAGGCAGTGGCGAAGGCCGTCGCCGAGGCGGACGCCGCCGCCCTGTCCCTGGCCCTGCGCGAGGGCACGGCCGCGGTCGAGGTCGACGGCGAGCGGGTGACGCTCGCCCCCGACGAGGTCATCATCACCGAAACCCCCCGCGAGGGCTGGTCCGTGGCCTCCGACTCCGGCGCCACCGTCGCCCTCGACCTGGAGATCACCCCGGAACTGCGCCGCGCGGGCCTGGCCCGCGACGCCATCCGGCTGATCCAGGAGGCCCGTAAGAACAGCGGCCTGGACGTCGCCGACCGCATCCTGGTCCGCTGGGAGACACCGGACGCCGAGACGTCCGAGGCGCTGGCCGAGCATGCCGGGCTGATCTCCGACGAGGTCCTGGCCGACGAGTTCGCGACGACGGTCGCCGATGCCTCCTTCGGCGACCCGTTCACGGACGAGCCCCTGTCCCTGACCTTCCGGCTGCGCAAGGTGTAGCAACCGCGGCATGGAAAAGCCGGGCGGGCTCGAACTCCGAGCCCGCCCGGCTTTTTGACGCCTATACGTGCTGTCACGTGAACGCGAAACGGGCCGGGCCCCTGGGATGTCCCAGAGGCCCGGCCCGTAAATACCGCCGACGGCTACGCGCGAGGCGCGGTCCGACCGGTCAGTTGTCGTCCTCGTCGATCAGGAAGCCGCGCATCGGAGACGGCGCCTGCTGCATCGGCTGCTGGCCCTGCGGCCGGACCGGTGCCATCGGCTGGGTCATCGCCGGGGACATCTGCTGCTGGCCGCCGTAGGACGGAGCCCCGCTGGAGGGGCCGCCGTGGCCGCCCATGGACGGGTTGCCGCCCATGGAGTGCTGCGAGCTCATGCCCGCGCCGGCGCCGGCCATCGAGGGGGACGGCGGCAGCGAGGCGGTCGCCGGGGTCCGCGGCGGGGCCAGCGAGTCGTCGGCCTGGTTCTCCAACTGGCGCAGCTGGCTCTCCAGGTAGGACTTGAGCCGGGTGCGGTACTCGCGCTCGAAGCCGCGCAGGTCCTCGACCTTGCGCTCCAGCGTGGCGCGAGCGGACTCCAGCGAGCCCATCGCCACGCGGTGCTTTTCCTGCGCGTCCCGCTCCAGCGCGTCGGCCTTGGCTCGGGCGTCCCGCTCCAGACCCTCGGCGCGGCTGCGCGCCTCACCGACGATCTTGTTGGCCTCGGACCGGGCCTCCGCGATGGCCTGATCGGCCGTCTGCTGAGCGAGCGAGAGCACGCGGGCCGCGCTGTCGCCGCCCGGACCCTGGCCCGGCTGCGGCAGCTGGGGGCCGGGGCCGCCCATCGGACCGTTCTGGCCCATGCCGTTCGGGTTCATGCCGTTCTGACCCATGGGGCCGCCGAGCGGGCCGCCCATCGGACCGTTCTGCCCCATCGGGCCGGGGCCGTGCGGGCCCTGCGGACCGGGGCCGTGGCCGCCGGGGCCGGGCGGCAGCTGCGGAGCGCCGCCGGCCAGCTGAGGGGGGCCGCCCATCTGCTGCTGCTGTTGTTGCTGCTGCTGTTGTTGCTGTTGCTGCTGGGGCGGCACAGGCTGCGGACCGGATATGGCGGCGGGCACCGGGGCGCCGGGCCGCTGGTCCTGCGGCTCCTGCTGCTGCTTGCGCATCCCCTGCTGCTGGTTCTGCGCGGCGGCCCTGGTGGCCGCGGCCAGCTTGGCTCGCAGGTCCTCGTTCTCGCGGAGGAGGCGGGTCAGTTCGGCTTCGACCTCGTCGAGGAAGGCATCGACCTCGTCCTCGTCATAGCCTTCTCGGAGACGGACGGTCGTGAACTGTTTGTTCCGTACGTCCTCGGGGGTCAACGGCATCTCTTCTTCACCTCAACGTAGTCGTCGGCAATCGGCAAGAACGTATGTGACATCGCGCTCACAGCCAGCTCACCGCGGTGATCAGGATGTACACGATGATCATCAGTACGAAGAAGGACAGGTCGAGCGCCACGCCCCCGAGACGCAGCGGCGGAATGAACCGCCGCAGAAGCTTGAGTGGCGGATCAGTGACAGTGTAGGTGGCCTCCAGAACGACCACCATCGCCTTGCCGGGTTGCCATGAGCGGGCGAACTGGAAGACGTAGTCCATCACCAGCCGGAAGATCAGCACGATGAGGAAGCAATACAGCGCGATGTAGATCACCTGCAGTGCGATGCCCATCTCGCGCGTCCCTCTCCCCTTGCTCGTACTAGGCCAGTTGGCCGTTGATCACGGTCTTGCCGGTGTTGCGTCTCAGCTCTGGTTGAAGAACCCGCCCTCTGCGATGCGGGCCTTGTCCTCCGCCGTGACATCGACGTTAGCAGGAGACAGCAGGAACACCTTCTGCGTCACCCGCTCGATGCTGCCGTGCAGTCCGAAGACCAGACCGGCGGCAAAGTCGACAAGTCGCTTCGCATCCGTGTCGTCCATCTCGGTCAGGTTCATGATCACCGGAGTGCCCTCGCGGAAGTGTTCCCCGATGGTACGGGCCTCGTTGTAGGTCCGCGGGTGCAGTGTGGTGATGCGGTAAGGCTCCCGCTCGGACACAACCTTGGGCATGATCACCGGTGCGTTCTTCTCCAGAGACTGACGTTCGGGTGTGATGGACGCCACGGGGGCGATTCGCGCGGGTCGTCCGCTTTCCGCTACGAGCGGAGCAGGCTCCCGCTGCGCCGGCGGATGCGCGACTCGCACCGGTTCGTCCTGTTGCGTCTGTTGGGGCTGCTGCTGCCTTCGAGCCCGGTCGGGCTCCGGCTCGGGTTCGAACTCGTCATCGGGGTCGAACCCCGGGCCGTCGTACCCATCGTCCTCCACGAGGCCGAGGTAGACCGCCATCTTGCGCATCGCGCCGGCCATGCTCCGCATCCTCCGCTCTGTGGTGGATCGGCTCCGTCACCGGTCGCCCTGGATCCACTCGGCCTGCCCGCCCTTTGGCGGAAATGACCATATTTTGTGCTGTGGTCCGACCTGCTTGGCGACGTTACCTGAGGCTGGGTCGGACTCCGAGTACCGCAGTGCCGACGCGTACATGTGTCGCCCCCGCCGCCACTGCGTCCTCAAGGTCCGCGCTCATACCTGCTGACACCATGTTCGCAGCCGGATGAGATACGCGCAGGCCCGTTGCGATTTCCATCAGCCGGTCGAACGCCGCCCGTTGTCTGCCGGCGTACGCCCCGGCGAGCGGAGCCACCGTCATGACCCCGTCGAGCCGGAGCCCTTCGGCCGCGGCTATGGCGTCCGCCAGCGCCTCGACGCCGTCCGGCGCCACCCCGCCGCGCTCCCCGCGCTCGCCCGACTCCGCGTCGAGGGCCACTTGGACGAGCGCGCCGAGCTCCCGGCCGGCCCGCACCGCCGCCGCGGAGAGCGCCGTCACCAGCTTGGGCCGGTCGACGGACTGCACCACATCGGCGTAACTCACCACAGACCGTACCTTGTTCGTCTGCAATTGACCCACAAAGTGCCAGTTGAGGGGCAGGTCGGTGGATTCCGCGGCCTTCGGCGCGGCGTCCTGGTCGCGGTTCTCCGCGACATGACGCACCCCCAGTTCCGCGAGCAGCCTGACGTCGCTCGCGGGGTAGGTCTTGGTGACCACGATGAGGGTCACTTCTTCACGCTTGCGGCCGGCGGCGGCGCAGGCGGCAGAGATACGTTCCTCCACCCGCGCCAGATTCCCGGCCAGTTCATTCCTGCGATCCGTCACAGCTCAGCCGTCCAACCAGACATAGCTCGCGAGCCGCCCGGTCGTGCGCTCGCGCCGGTAGGAGAAGTGGTCCGTCGACTCCAACGTACAGACGTTCGACCGAACGCCGATGTCGACGCCGAGGCGGGCGAGTTGCGCGCGTACGCCCGCCGGAACATCCACGGCCGGGGTCGACCACGAGGTGGCGGACCACGCCTCGGGCACGGTCTCGGCGACCTCGTCGCGCATCGCCTCCGGCACCTCGTAGCAGCGGCCGCACACCGTGGGCCCGAGGTGGCCGATGATCCGCGCGGGCTCCGCGCCCTGCCGGACCATCTCCGCCACGAGCTCCGGAACCACCCCGGCCACCAGCCCCGGCCGCCCCGCGTGCGCGGCGCCCGCGACCCCGGCGTAGGGGTCGGCGAGCAGCACCGGAGCGCAGTCGGCGGTCAGGACGGCGAGCGCGAGGGAGCGACGGGTGGTCACCACCGCGTCCACGGCCGGCGGTTCGGCGTCCCCCCACGCCCCGTCGACCACGGCCACGTCGCGGCCGTGCACCTGGCGCATCCAGACGACCGCCGCCGGGTCGAGGCCGAGCGCGCCGGCCGCGAGCCCGCGGTTGGCCCGTACGGCCGCGGGGTCGTCGCCGACCGCGCCGCCGAGGTTGAGCGTGTCATACGGAGCGGCGCTCACCCCGCCCCACCGGTCGGTGAAAGCGAAGTGCGCGCCGCTGTCGTCGTGCTGTTGCCCTATCACTTCAGGGAATTCACTTGAGGAAGTCGGGAACGTCCAGTTCCTCGGCCGTGCTGTCCTGGTACGGACGGGCCGGCGGGACCTGCGGCGTGCTGATCGGGGGCGGCGGGACCTCGGAGACGGGGGTCGTCTCGGCCGGGGCCGGCTCCTCGTCGCGCGGGGGCGTGACGCTGCCGAGGCCGCCGAAGGACGGGCGGGCCGGCTCGGCCGGACGGCTCGGAGCCGGGGCGGGAGCGCTCTCCTCCCGGTTGCCGTAGGTGGAGCCGAGCACCTTCTCGCGGTTGCCCTTCGGCGGCGGCTGGCCGCCGTCGAAGCCGGCCGCGATGACGGTGACGCGGACCTCGTCGCCGAGCGCGTCGTCGATGACCGCGCCGAAGATGATGTTGGCCTCGGGGTGTGCGGCCTCACTCACCAGCTGCGCGGCCTCGTTGATCTCGAAGAGACCGAGGTCGCTGCCGCCGGAGATGGAGAGCAGCACCCCACGGGCGCCGTCGATGGACGCCTCCAGCAGCGGGGAGGAGATCGCCATTTCGGCGGCGGCCACCGCGCGGTCATCGCCGCGCGCCGAGCCGATGCCCATGAGCGCCGAGCCGGCCTCGGACATCACGGACTTGACGTCCGCGAAGTCGAGGTTGATCAGGCCCGGGGTGGTGATGAGGTCGGTGATGCCCTGGACGCCGGAGAGCAGTACCTGGTCCGCGGACTTGAACGCGTCGAGCACGCTCACCTGGCGGTCCGAGATGGAGAGCAGCCGGTCGTTGGGGATGACGATCAGAGTGTCGACATTCTCCCGCAGCCCGGCGATGCCGTCCTCGGCCTGGTTGGCGCGGCGGCGGCCCTCGAAGGTGAACGGCCGGGTGACCACACCGATCGTCAGGGCGCCCAGCGAGCGGGCGATGTCGGCGACGACGGGCGCGCCGCCCGTGCCGGTGCCGCCGCCCTCACCCGCGGTGACGAAGACCATGTCGGCCCCCTTGAGGACCTCCTCGATCTCCTCGCGGTGGTCCTCGGCCGCCTTGCGGCCGACGTCGGGGTTGGCGCCGGCGCCGAGGCCGCGGGTGAGCTCCCGGCCGACGTCGAGCTTGACGTCGGCGTCGCTCATCAGCAGGGCCTGCGCATCGGTGTTGATCGCGATGAACTCGACGCCCTTGAGACCGACCTCGATCATCCGGTTGATGGCGTTCACGCCACCGCCGCCGATGCCGACGACCTTGATGACTGCGAGGTAGTTCTGCGGTGCTGCCACGTCGAAGGCCTCTCGCCTCGAGTTACGTATGCCTGGGGGACGGTTCTGAATGCCGACCCGAACCCTAACGTTGAAGTTTAGGGTTACCGGTGTCACTGTTCCGTGGGTTCTCCGAACAGGACACTAAGTCGACAAGTGGCGCACGTTCAATGAACACGCCGAACCTCCCGTTTTTCTTTTCACCCTATGTGATCACCCATAGCCCTAGCCAACCAGGGTGCTGGCCTGCTGCGATGTGCGTCAACTTCCGGACACCGCGGGCGAGCTGGGTGCACTTACGTCGAAATGATCCGCTCCGCGGGCCGCTTTCATCAGCGCGGTGAGCGTCCGGGCCTTCTCCGCCCCCCGCTCACCGCTCCCCCATACGACTTCCCGACCGCCCGTCAGCTCCAGGGTGATGGAGTCGTACGAGCGTACGCGGATGGTCCGGGTGTCCTTGCGGACCGCCGCCGGCAGCTCGGCCGCCACCCGGACGGCCTCCCGGCGGAGCCGGTCCGGGCCGAACCGGCGCAGGCTCGACGCCGCCGGGCCGTTGCCCTTCTCGGGCTCCACCGCCAGGAACGGCACACCGCGCGGCGGCTTGTCCACTGTGGCGAAACGCACGCCCCCGGCATCGACTTCGACGAACTTCGCACCCTTCTTGATGAGCGCCTCGGGCCGCCGCTCGGTGACTTTCAGACTGATTCCGTGCGGCCAGGACCGTTCGACGTCCACGGTGTCGATGCGCGGCAGCTCCGCCCGCAGCCGTGCCGCGATGGCACCGGTGTCGACGGAGATGAGGGGCGCGCCGAGCGGTACGCGCGCCGCGTCGCGCACCTCGCTCCGGGTGAGCACGTCGGTGCCGCCGACCTTCACCTGCGTCGCGCGCAGCCAGCTGGATCCGTACAGCGCCCAGAGGGCGGCGCCCCCGACCAGGACGACGGCGACGGCGGAGACGATCAGGGTGCGGCGGCTCGGCAGCCGCCGCCCGCCGGGCCGGGGCGGGCCGGACCCCGACGACTTCCGCTTCGGCTTCGGCCTCGATGTGGGTTTCAGTCCCAGCTTCGTCTGAATCCGAAGTTTCGACTTACCGCTCTTCGAGTCACCGCGCTGAGCGGTCGTCGGTCCGGCCACGCTCCCCTAGCCTCCTGCTCCCACGGGCCGTTCAGCCCGTTCTGCGTGCGGCGATCGCCTCGTACACCATCGCGACGAGCAGCTCGTCGGCGTCCCGGCGGCCGAACTCCGCGGCGTGCCGCGACATCTCGTACAGCCGGTGCGGGTCGGCGAGCACCGGCAGGACATTGCCCTGCACCCACTCGGGGGTCAGCTCGGCGTCGTCGATCAGCAGACCGCCGCCGGCCTTGACCACCGGCTGGGCGTTGAGCCGCTGTTCGCCGTTGCCGATGGGCAGCGGTACGTACACGGCGGGCAGCCCGACGGCGGACAGCTCGGCGACGGTCATCGCGCCCGCGCGGCAGAGCATCATGTCGGCCGCGGCGTACGCGAGGTCCATCCGATCCACGTACGGTACCGGGATATAGGGCGGCATACCGGGCATGTTGTCGACATGCGGCAGCTCATTCTTCGGGCCGACCGCGTGCAGGATCTGAATGCCCGAGCGCTGGAGCGCCGGCGCGACCGCCTGGACGACCTCGTTCAGCCGGCGGGCGCCCTGCGAGCCGCCGGAGACCAGCAGCGTCGGCAGGTTGGGGTCGAGGCCGAAGTAGGCGCGCGCCTCGTGCCGGACCGCGCCCCGGTCGAGGGTGGCGATGGAGCGGCGCAGCGGGATGCCGACATAGCGGGCCCCGCGCAGCTTGCTGTCGGGCGTGGAGACCGCGACGGACGCCGCGTACCGGGAGCCGATCTTGTTGGCGAGGCCGGGGCGGGCGTTGGCCTCGTGGACGATGATCGGCACGCCGAGCCGCTTGGCGGCCAGATAGCCGGGCAGCGCCACATAGCCGCCGAACCCGACCACGCAGTCGGCCTTGGTCCGCTCCAGGATCTGCTCGGCCGCCTTGATGGTGCCGCGCAGCCGCCCGGGGACGGTGATCAGCTCGGGGGTCGGCTTGCGGGGCAGCGGCACGGCGGGGATCAGCCCCAGTTCGTAGCCCCGCTCCGGCACGAGCCGGGTCTCCAGCCCCTTCTCCGTGCCGAGCGCCGTGATCCCCACGGTCGGGTCCTGCCTTCGCAGGGCGTCCGCGAGGGCGAGCGCGGGCTCGATGTGGCCGGCGGTCCCCCCACCGGCGAGTACGACATGCACCGAAATTCACCGCTCTCCGGACGGTCGCTTCTTGACGCGCCGTCTCATCGTCTTCATCGCCCCAGCCCGCTTCTTGCTGAAGACAGGCTGCCGCATGGCCAACGCCGCTCGCGCACCGGGCTGCTCGCGCGCGAAGGCGATCAGCAGTCCGACGGCGAACATGGTCGGCAGCAGGGCGGACCCTCCGTAGGAGAACAGCGGGAGCGGGACTCCGGCGATCGGCAGCAGACCGAGCACCGCACCGATGTTGACCATGAACTGCGCCATGATCCAGGTGGTCACGCCTCCCGCGGCATACCTCACGAAGGGGTCCTCCGTGCGTCCGGCCACGCGGATACCCGCATAGCCTAGAGCCGCGAAGAGGGCGAGGACCGACAGCGTCCCCGCCAGCCCCAGTTCCTCGCCGGTGATGGCGAAGATGAAGTCCGTGTGCGGCTCGGGGAGTTCTCCCCATTTTTCCACACTCGCACCCAGTCCGGAACCGAACCATCCGCCGTTGGCCAGCGCGTAGATCCCGTGCACGGCCTGCCAGCACTGGTCGTGCGGGCCGGGGTCGGTCGCGCCGATGCAGGCGAGCCGGCCCATCCGGTTGGCGCTCGTCTTGATGGCGAGCAGGGCGAGGGCCCCCGCGACGCCGAGGACGCCCGCGAAGAGCCGGGTGGGGGCGCCCGCCAGCCAGAGCATGCCGAAGAGCACGGCGGTCAGGATGATGGAGGTGCCCATGTCGCCGCCGAGCATGATCAGGCCGAGCAGCAGGAACGCCACCGGCACCAGCGGCACCAGCAGGTGCTTCCACTGGGTGAGCAGCTTCTTCTCCTGCTTGCGGGCCAGCAGGTCGGCGCCCCACAGGACGAGGGCGAGCTTGGCGAACTCGCTGGGCTGGAGCTGGAACGGGCCGCCGAGCGAGAGCCAGTTGGTGTTGCCGTTGATCGTCTGGCCGATCCCCGGCACCTGCACCAGGCAGAGCAGGAAGACGGTGCAGGCCAGCAGCGGGTAGGCGAAGGCGCGGTGCAGCCGCAGCCGCGCGCGGCAGGCCACGATCATCAGCACCCCGCCGAGCACGGCCGCGATCAGCTGCTTGCGGAAGAAGAAGGTGGGCGCCTGGCCGTACTGCAACGCCTTGATCTGGGAGGCCGAGTAGACCATCACCAGGCCCAGCACGATGATCAGCAGGCTGCCGCCGAGCACGAGGTAATAGGCGGTCAGCGGCCGGTCCCAGGCCCGCTTGAACCGCGTGGGCAGCGCCCCCAGGCCGCCTGCCGCGCTCCGGCGCGGGGGGCGCGGGCCCCCGGCGGCCGGGCTCCGGCGGCGCGGGCCGGCGGCTCTCGCGGTACGGGGCGTGGCCCCGCCGCGCGCCGCCCCCCGCGGCGCCTTGGCGGCAGGCTGGTCGGCCTTCATCTCGTATCCCCTCCAGGGTGCCCGCGCACGGTCCTCGCGCGGGGACCCCGCGGGCTACCGCTCGGTCGCGTCCCGGCCCGTGGCCAGTGCGCGCACCGCGTCCGCGAAGGCGTCGCCGCGCTCGTTGTAGTTGGCGAACATATCCATCGACGCGCACGCGGGCGCCATGAGGACCGTGTCCCCCGGCCTGGCGAGCCGCGTCGCCTCGCGGACGGCCGCCGCCATCGCACCAGTGTCCGTCCGTTCGAGGTCGACAACCGGGACATCTGCGGCGTGTCGCGCCAGCGCTTCGCCGATCAGGGCGCGGTCGGCGCCCATCAGGACCACGCCGCGCAGCCTGCCCGCCGCCGCGGCGACGAGGTCGTCGAAGGCGGCGCCCTTGGCGAGGCCGCCCGCGATCCAGACGATCGGGTCGTAGGCCGCGAGCGACGCCTCGGCTGCGTGCGTGTTGGTGGCCTTGGAGTCGTCGACGTAGGCGACCCCGTCGACGTCCGCGACGTGTTCGATGCGGTGCGCGTCGGGGCGGAAGGCCCGGAGCCCGTCCCGTACGGCCGCGGGCTCGACGCCGTAGGCGCGGGCCAGGGCCGCCGCGGCGAGGGCGTTGGCGATGTTGTGCGGCGCGGGCGGGTTGACGTCCGCGACCTCGGCCAGCTCCTGCGCCTGCTTCTGACGGTTCGCCACGAAGGCCCGGTCGACGAGGATTCCGTCGACGACGCCGAGCTGGGAGGGGGCGGGCGGGCCCAGGGTGAAGCCGATGGCGCGGCACCCCTCCACCACGTCGGCCTCGCGGACCAGCGCCTCGGTGGCGGGGTCGGCTGTGTCATCGGCGTTGTAGACGCAGGCGACCTCGTTGCCCTCGTAGATCCGGCCCTTGTCGGCGGCGTACGCGGCCATGGAGCCGTGCCAGTCGAGGTGGTCGGGGGCGAGGTTGAGGACGGCGGCGGAGTGCACGCGCAGGCTCGGCGCCCAGTGCAGCTGGTAGCTGGAGAGTTCGACGGCGAGGACGTCGTACGGCTCGCCAGAGAGGACCACGTCGATCAGCGAGACGCCGATGTTGCCGACGGCCGCGGTCCGCAGCCCGGCCGCCTCCAGGATCGAGGCGAGCATCCGGACGGTGGTCGTCTTGCCGTTGGTGCCGGTGACCGCGAGCCAGGGGGCGGCGTCGGGGCCGCGCAGCCGCCAGGCCAGTTCGACGTCGCCCCAGACGGGGACGCCCGCCTGCTCCGCGGCGCGGAAGAGCGGGCTGGAGGGCTTCCAGCCGGGGGTGGTGACCACCAGTTCGGCGCCCTCGGGGAGGGTGTCGCCGTCGCCGAGGCGGACGGTGACGCCCAGCGCCTGAAGTTCGGCGGCCTGGGCGCGCTCGCGCTCGCCGTCGCTGCCGTTGACCGCGGTGACGCGGGCGCCGAGGCCGGCCAGGGCGCGGGCGGCGGGGACGCCGCTCACGCCGAGGCCGGCGACGGTGATCTGCTTGCCGTCCCAGTTCACTTGATGGCCAGCCATCCGGTGTAGAAGAGGCCGAGTCCGACGGCGACGCACAGCCCCTGGATGATCCAGAAGCGGACCACCACAAGGACTTCGCTCCACCCCTTGAGTTCGAAGTGGTGTTGGAGCGGCGCCATGCGGAAGACGCGCTTCCCGGTGAGCCGGAAGGAGCCGACCTGGATGACCACGGACATGGTGATCAGCACGAAGAGGCCGCCCAGCAGGGCGAGGAGCAGCTCCGTGCGGGAGCAGATCGCGAGTCCGGCGAGCGCGCCGCCGAGCGCGAGGGAGCCGGTGTCGCCCATGAAGATCTTGGCGGGCGAGGTGTTCCACCACAGGAAGCCGAAGCACGAGCCCATCAGGGCCGAAGCGACGACCGCGAGGTCGAGCGGGTCCCTGACCTCGTAACAGGCGGCGCCCGCGGTCAGCGGGTTGGCGCAGGACTGCCCGTACTGCCAGACGCCGATGAACACGTACGCGCCGAAGACCATCACGGAGGCGCCGGTGGCGAGGCCGTCGAGGCCGTCGGTGAGGTTCACGCCGTTCGACATCGCGAGGATCATGAACAGCGCCCAGACCGCGAAGATCACCGGGCCGATGGACCAGCCGAAGTCCTGCACGAAGGAGAGCTTCGTGGAGGCCGGCGTCGCGCCGCGGGCGTCCTGGAACTGGAGCGCCAGGACGGCGAAGGCGATGCCGACGATCAGCTGGCCCGCCATCTTCGCCCTGGCCCGCAGGCCCAGGCTCCGCTGCTTGACGATCTTGATGTAGTCGTCCAGGAAGCCGACCAGGCCCATGCCCGCCGTGAGGAACAGCACCAGCAGGCCGGAGGGGGTCGGTCCGCCCCCGGTGAAGACCTTCGTCAGCGCGTACGCGATGAGCGTGGCGAGGATGAAGGCGATGCCGCCCATGGTGGGCGTGCCGCGCTTGCTGTGGTGCTCGCGCGGCCCGTCGTCGCGGATGAACTGGCCGTAGCCCTTGCGGGCCAGGAACTTGATCAGCAGCGGGGTGCCGATGAGGGTCAGCAGAAGACCGATGACTCCCGCGAAGAGGATCTGCTTCATGACCCGGCGACCTCGCCCTCGCCGGCCGTCAACGCCTCGCCCAGCCGCTCCAGCCCCACCGACCTGGACGCCTTCACCAGCACGACGTCACCCGGACGCAACTCTCTGCGCAACAGGTCGATCGCCGCCTGCGCGTCGGACACGTGCACCGACTCCTCACCCCACGAACCCTCGTTATAGGCGCCCATGCGCAGCCAGGCCGCTTCCCTGCCGCCGACTGCCACGAGCTTGCTGACGTTGAGCCGGACGGCCAGCCGCCCGACCGCGTCGTGCTCGGCGAGCGACTCCTCGCCGAGCTCGGCCATCTGACCGAGCACGGCCCACGTGCGGCCCCCCGCCGCCGAAGCGGCTCCGCCCATGGCGACGAGCGCGCGCAGTGCCGCTCGCATGGATTCGGGGTTCGCGTTGTAGGCGTCGTTGACGATCGTCACGCCGTCCGCGCGCTCGGTGACCTCCATCCGCCAGCGGGAGAGCGAGCCCGCCTCGGAGAGCGCGCTGGCGATCTCGTCTGCGGGCATACCCAACTCATGGGCGACGGCGGCCGCGGCGAGCGCGTTCGACACGTGGTGCTCACCGTACAGCCGCATGGTCACGGGCCCGCACCCGGTGGGTGTGTGAAGCGTGAAGGCGGGCCTGCCGTCCTCGGTGAGGCGGATGTCCGCGGCCCGTACGTCCGCGTCCGGCGCCTCGCCGAAGAGGACCGTACGGGCCTTGGTGCGCGTGCTCATGGCGCGCACCAGCGGGTCGTCGGCGTTGAGCACGGCGATGCCGCCGTCGGCCTCCGTCGGCAGCGACTCGACCAGCTCGCCCTTGGCCTCGGCGATCTGCTCCCGGCCGCCGAACTCGCCGATGTGGGCGGTGCCGACGTTCAGGACGACGCCGACGCGCGGCGGGGTCAGCTCCGTCAGATAGCGGATGTGGCCGATGGACCGGGCGCCCATCTCCAGCACCAGGTGCCGGGTCGCGGCGTCGGCGCGCAGCGCGGTGAGCGGCAGGCCGATCTCGTTGTTGAACGAGCCGGGGGTCCACACCGTGGGGCCGATCCGCTCCAGGAGCTGGGCGATCAGGTCCTTGGTGCTGGTCTTGCCGACCGATCCGGTGAGGGCGACGAGCGTGGCGCCGAGTCGCTGTGCGACGGCCCTGGCGAGCGCGCCGAGGGCCGCGACGACGTCGTCGACCACGATCGACGGCACCGCGCCCCCGAGCGGGCGGGTGGCCAGCACGGCGACCGCGCCGGCCGCGACGGCGCGCTCGGCGAAGTCGTGGCCGTCCACGCGCTCACCGGCGAAGGCGGCGAAGAGGCCGCCCGGCCGTACGTCGCGGGAGTCGATCACGACCGGCCCGGTGACCCGCTGCTCCGGGTCCGGCAGATCGCGGGGCTGCCCGCCGACGATGGCGGTGATCTCGGCGAGGGACAGGTCGATCACCGCGATTCACCCCCGGCCGTTCGGGAGAGCTTCCGGGGGGAGGGTTGTACGCGCATGGCGGTCTGTCATCCCTGGTTGATCCGGTGCTTGGGGGCCGCTTCGATGGCCTCGCGCAGAACCTGGCGGTCGTCGAAGGGGCGGACCACTCCGGCGATGTCCTGGCCCTGCTCGTGGCCCTTGCCCAGGATGAGAACGGTGTCGTCGGGGTCGGCGCGGGCGACGGCGGCTGCGATGGCGTCGGCACGCTCCTCCGCGAGGAGGACGGTGCCGCGCTCGTGGGCAGGCACCTCGGCGGCGCCCGCGAGCATGGTGGCGAGGATCGCGAGGGGATCCTCGGAGCGGGGGTTGTCGGAGGTCAGCACGGCGGTGTCGGCGAGCCGGGCCAGCGCCGCGCCCATCGGGCCGCGTTTGTGCGGGTCGCGGTCGCCGCCGCAGCCGAGAACGGCGTGAATGCGCCCCTTGGTGACCTTGCGCAGGGCGCGGAGAACCGATTCGACGGCGTCGGTCTTGTGTGCGTAGTCGACGACGGCGAGATAGGGCTGGCCCGCGTCGACCCGGTCCAGGCGGCCGGGGACGCCCGGGACGGCGGCGACGCCGTCGGCGGCGGTCTGCGGGTCGATCCCGGCGACGGCGAGCGTGGTGATCGCGGCGAGCGCGTTGGCGACGTTGAACGTGCCGGGCAGCGGCGACGCGGCCCGTACCCGCTGCCCGTCCGGGCCGAGCACGGTGAAGGTCGAGCCGTGCGGGCCGATCTCGACCGCGTCCGCGCGCCAGTCGGCGTCCGGGTGGCCCTCGGCGGAGAAGGTGGTGACGGGGACCTCGGACTCGCCGCGGGCGAGCCGCTGGCCGTACTCGTCGTCGAGGTTGACGACGCCGACGCGGCTGCGGGCCGTGGTGAACAGCTGGGCCTTGGCCTGGAAGTAGTCCTCCATTCCCGAGTGGAACTCCATGTGTTCCGGGCTCAGGTTGTTGAAGACCGCGACGTCGAAGACGCAGCCGTCGACGCGGCCGAGGACCAGGGCGTGGCTGGAGACCTCCATGGCGACCGCGCGGACGCCGCGTTCGCGCATGACGGCGAAGAGCGCCTGGAGGTCGGTGGCCTCGGGCGTGGTGCGCTCGGACTTGATGCGCTCGTCGCCGATGCGGGTCTCGACGGTGCCGATCAGGCCGGTGAGCGAGCCGTCGCCGCGCTCGGCGGCGGCCTTGAGGCCGCCCTCCATGAGGTACGCGGTGGTGGTCTTGCCGGAGGTGCCGGTGATGCCGATCTGGAGCAGGTCGCGGCCGGGCTCGCCGTAGATCGTGGCGGCCAGTGCGCCCATCCGTGCGCGCGGGTTGTCGACGGTGAGCACCGGCAGGCCGGTGGCGGCGGCGCGGTCGGCGCCCGTCGGGTCGGTCAGCACGGCGACCGCGCCGAGGCCCGCCGCCTGCGCCGCGAAATCCGCGCCGTGGAAGCGGGCGCCGGGCAGGGCCGCGTAGACGTCGCCGGGGCGTACGGCCCGCGAGTCGTGGGTGATGCCGGTCGCGGCGCCCCGCGGGGCGTCCGCCTCGGCCGCGACGCCCAGCTGACCGGCCAGCTCCGCGAGGGACACGGGTTGGACCTGGGTGGGGCGGGGCGCTCCCGGATACGTTTCGGGGGCGTCCTTCTGGGTGGTTTGGAACTGATCAGCTTGGGGCACGGCGGTGAGCGTACCGGGCGCACCCGCTTCGCCGCGAAGTGAGGGGCGCGCCGGGCGGCGGTTCCCCGGCTCGGGGGTGATGGTCGTCACGGCCGGTCCGGCTCACTGACCGGGTTCATAGGTCACGGGCAGCCGAGGGGGCTGTTTTCCGGACGGCGGCACCTGCATCGTCTTCAGCGCGAACCGCATGACCTGCTGATATACCGGTCCGCAGATCTGGCCGCCGAAGTAGCTGCCCTTGGTGGGGTTCTGGATGGCGCAGTAGACCGTGACCCGCGGCTGGTCGGCGGGGGCGAACCCGGCGAACGAGGCCGTATATCCGTGGTAGCGGCCGGTCTTGGGATCCACCCGGTTGGACGTGCCGGTCTTGCCCGCGACCCGGTAGCCGGGGATCTTCGCCTTGCCGCCGGTGCCCCCCTGGTCGTCCACGACGGATTCGAGCATCGTGGCCAGCGTCTTGGCGGTCTTCTCGCTGACCACCCGGTTCTTCTCGGGCGCCGGGGCGGGCTCGAAGCGGCCGTCGGGGCCCTTGGAGCCGCGTACGAGGGTGGGGGTGATGCGCTCTCCTCCGTTGGCGATGGTGGAGTAGACGGACGCGCCCTGCACGGCGTTGAGGGAGAGCCCCTGGCCGAAGGGGATCGTGTACTGCTGGGAGGCGCTCCAGTCCTTCGGCTTGGCGAGGATGCCGGGGGTCTCGCCGGGGAAGCCGAGCCCGGTCGGCTGTCCGATGCCGAACTTGTGCAGGTAGGAGTAGAGGACCTCGTTGGCCTGCTGCTGGCCCTTGCCCTTGGCGAGCTGCTCGCTGGCGAGGATCGTGCCGATGTTGCTGGACTTGGCGAGCACGCCGTTGAGGGTCAGGTGCCAGGTCTCGTGGTCGATGTCGTCGGCGAAGGACCGGTCGGCGCGCGGCAGCCGGTTGGGGACCTCCACCTTGGTGCCGGGCGTGGCGACGCCCTCGTTGAGCACGGCCGACATGGTCATCAGCTTGCTGACGCTGCCCGGTTCGTACGCGTCCTCCACGGCGGCGTTGCCCATGGCGGAGGCGCTGGCGTGTGCGAGGTCGTTGGGGTTGTAGCCCGGAGCGTTGGCCATGGCCAGCACCTCTCCGGTGCGGGTGTCCTGCACGACGACGTAGCCGCGGTCCGCCTTGGACTTCTTCACCTGTTTGGCGATGGCGCTCTGGGCGGCCCACTGGATGTCCCGGTCGATGGTCAGCTCCACGTCGGAGCCGGGCACGGCGGGCTGCTCCTTGACGTCGGCGGTGGGCACCTGGCGGCCGCCGGACTGGGCGTAGACGAGCTTGCCGTTCTTGCCGGCGAGCTGCTTGTCGAGCTTGGCCTCGACCCCGCCGCCGCCCTTGCCCTCGGCGTTGACGAAGCCCAGTATCCCGGCGGCCAGGTCGCCGCCGGGGTAGACGCGCTTGCTGTGCGGTTCGCGGTTGACCCCGGCCAGGACGTTGGTGCCCTTCGTCTTCACGGCCTTGTCGGCGAGCGCGGCCTTGAGGTCCTTGATCTGGTTCCAGACCTGCGGGGTCTGCTGGCGGGCGAGGACCGCGTACTTCGACTTGGGGTTGGCGGTGAGCTTGCGCTCCAGGTCCTTCTCCGGCTGCCCCAGGATGGGCGCGAGGAGCGTCGCGGCCTGCCGCGCGGCGTCGGGGATCTTGGCCCGGTCGGGGGTGAGCAGGTCCGGGGCGGCCGTGACGTCGTACGCGTCGATGGTGGTCGCCAGGTCCACGCCGGCCCGGTCGGTGATCGTGCCGCGCTCGGCGGTCAGCGTCACCGGGATGTAGCGGTTGACGTTCGCCTTGGCGGCGTAGGCGCTCGCGTCGACGGCCTGCACCTGGAGGAGGCGGACGACGAAGGCGAGGAGGACGAGGGCCATGGCGAGCCCGACGAGCCGCAGCCGGGGGCGCGGGCTGCCGAGCCGGATGGACTGGGGGCCGCCGCGGGGCCGGGTGGGGCGGGAGCCGGGCCGCTTGGCGTTCGGGCGGGCCGTCGCGGGCCGCTGCCGCGGGGGGCCGGGGGCGCGGCGGCGGGGGTCCTTGGGGTCGCTCACGCGTCACCTGCCGGGGGTCGGGGTGGCCGGTACGTCCGTACGGGCCGGGGGCGCGGCGTCCTGGCCGGGGACGCCTGGGGCGCCTGTCGCGGCGGGGGCCTGGAGGGGTACCGGGGGCTGCGGCCGGACCGGGACCGTGTACGAGACGGGCTCGTCGCCCTCGGGCGCGGGCGACGGCGAGCCGTGGACCGTGCCGTCCGGGCCGAGGAAGGCCGGGTTGCCGCCGGGCACCATGCCCAGCTCGCGGGCGCGCCGGTCCAGCGCGTCGGGCGCGGAGAGCTTGTCGACGTCCTGCTGGAGCGACTGCTGCTCGTCCGTCAGCTCGGTGGTCTGCTTCTCCAGCCTGCTGAGCTCGAAGGAGCCCTGGTTGAGCGAGGAGTTGAGCACCAGGAGGCCGATCAGGCCGGAGCCGAGCAGCACCACGACGAGCAGGACGAAGGGCGTCCGCTTCGCCCCCGCGGGCCCGGCGGGCAGCAGCCGGCCGAGCAGGCCGCCGGGGCGGCGCGCGGCGGCCGTCACGGGGCGTCCTCCCGGATACGCTTCGCGGCGCGCAGCCGGGCGGGCGCGGCGCGCCGGTTCTCCGCGATCTCCTCCTCGCTGGGCAGCTCCGCGCCGCGGGTGAGCAGCTTGAGGCGCGGCTGGTAGCGCTCGGGCACGACGGGCAGGCCGGGCGGCGCGGTGTTGGCGGCCCCGGCGGCGAAGACCTGCTTGACGATCCGGTCCTCCAGCGACTGGTACGACAGGACGGCGATCCGGCCGCCGACGGCGAGCGCGCCCACCGCTGCCGGAATGGCCCGCTCCACGCTCGCCAGCTCGCCGTTGACCTCGATGCGCAGCGCCTGGAAGGTGCGCTTGGCGGGGTTGCCGCCGGTCCGCTTGGCCGCCTGCGGCAGCGCGTCGCGGATCAGCTCGACGAGGCGGGCGCTGTTGCTGAACGGCTCCTTCTCCCGCTCCCGGACGACGGCGCCGACGATCCGCTTGGCCTGCTTCTCCTCGCCGTACGCGCGCAGGATCCGCACCAGCTCGCCGGGCGGGTAGGTGTTGAGGACCTCGGCCGCCCCGATGCCCGTCGTCTGGTCCATGCGCATGTCCAGCGGCGCGTCCTGCGCGTACGCGAAACCGCGGTCGGCCTCGTCCAGCTGCATGGAGGAGACGCCGAGGTCGAAGAGGACGCCCTGGACGCGCGGGATGGCGAGCCGTTCCAGTACGTCGCCGATCTCGTCGTACACGGCGTGCACGAGGGTGGCGCGGTCCCCGTACGGCGCGAGGCGCTCGCCGGCGAGTTCGAGGGCCGCCGGGTCCCGGTCGAGGGCCACGAGCCGGGCCGCGGGGAAGGTCGACAGCAGCGCCTCGCTGTGCCCGCCGAGGCCCAGGGTGCAGTCGACGACGACCGCTCCGGGCTCCGCGAGAGCGGGCGCCAGCACGTCGAGACAGCGCTGGAGCATCACCGGAACATGTCGCGCGTCGCTGGCCATGCGCCCTTCTGAAGGGTTCGGCGCGGGTCCGTGCGCACCGCCGGGTCCCCGCCCGCTCGAAGGGGAAGCGGCCGGTCTGGCGCCGGGGAAGTGACGTCAGGCGACCGGAGCGGGAGGAGGCCGAGCGGTACGTGCGCCCCGCGCACGTGGAGTAATCGGTTCCAAGGGGAGCGTCACGCCTCCCACTTCGCGCCACTTTAGTCCACTCGTCCCCTCGGTCAACCAACTGGCCAGCGCGTCCCGCGACGACCGGAGGCGACCGCTCCCACCTGTGCGGCAGCGGGGCGATGGGCCTTGTGGGTTACCTCACAGGCATCCGTGCGACACGGGTTTATCGACCCGCACAGAGCCTGGACGACCTGCGGCGGGCTACCTTCGTACACATGTCGATATCTGCGTCTCAGCCGCCGTCCCAGCACCACGACGGCGCCCCCGCCGAAGGAACCGTCACCGACCGCCTGGTCGAGGCCAACGAACGCTACGCCGCCGCCTTCAGCGACCCGGGCATGGACGCCCGCCCCGTCCTCAAGGTCGCCGTCGTCGCCTGCATGGACGCCCGCCTCGACCTGCACGCCGCGCTCGGCCTGGAGCTCGGCGACTGCCACACCATCCGCAACGCCGGCGGTGTGGTCACCGACGACACCATCCGCTCCCTGACGATCAGCCAGCGCGCGCTGGGCACCCGCTCGGTCGTGCTGATCCACCACACCGGCTGCGGCCTGCTCGGGCTGACCGAGGACTTCCGGCATGAGCTGGAGGACGAGGTCGGCCAGCGCCCGTCGTGGGCGGTCGAGGCGTTCAAGGACCTCGACAGCGACGTGCGGCAGTCGATGCAGCGCGTGCGCACCTCGCCGTTCCTGCCGCACACCGAGGACGTCCGGGGCTTCGTCTTCGATGTGACGACGGGTCTGCTCCGGGAGGTCGACGGGCGCGTCTGACGCCGGAAAACGATCACATGACAGAGCTCGGAACCGGCCCCGGCGGAGAGTTATCCACAGGCGGTGACGCGACGCCGCCGGGACGGCGAGAATACGTACGTGGCCCTGCCCTCCGCCGGAGCGGAGCGCGGGGGCCGCGCTTTCGGGGTGGGCCGGTCCGTACGGAGGACCAGGGCTTTGAGAACGGGCCGAGGAGGGCCGGGTGACGACCTATGACGAGCGAGCGAGCCTCAGCGATCTGACCACCACGGCGGAGCGCATCCGCAGGTCGGTGGAGGGCGTGATCGAGGGCAAGCCGGAGGTCGTACGGCTTTCGCTGACGGTGCTGATGGCCGAGGGCCATCTGCTGATCGAGGACGTGCCGGGGGTGGGCAAGACCATGCTCGCCAAGGCGCTGGCGCGGTCCATCGACTGCTCGGTGCGGCGCATCCAGTTCACGCCGGACCTGCTGCCGTCCGACATCACGGGCGTGAGCGTCTACGACCAGCAGCGGCGGGACTTCGAGTTCAAGCCGGGCTCGATCTTCGCCCAGATCGTGATCGGCGACGAGATCAACCGCGCCTCGCCCAAGACCCAGTCGGCGCTGCTGGAGTCGATGGAGGAGCGGCAGGTCACCATCGACGGGCAGACGTACCAGCTGCCGAGCCCGTTCATGGTGGTGGCCACGCAGAACCCGGTCGAGATGGAGGGCACGTATCCGCTGCCGGAGGCGCAGCGCGACCGGTTCATGGCGCGGGTCTCGATCGGCTATCCGAGCCCGGACGCCGAGCTCCAGATGCTGGACGTGCACGGCGGCGCGTCGCCGCTGGACGACCTCCAGCCGGTGGCGCACGCCCACGAGATCATCAAGCTCGTGGACGCGGTCCGCACCGTGCACGTGGCCGACTCCGTGCGGCGGTACGCGGTGGACCTGGTCGCCGCCACCCGGCAGCACCCGGACCTCAGACTCGGGGCGTCGCCGCGCGCGACGCTGCATCTGCTGCGGGCCGCCAAGGCCGCGGCGGCGCTGGAGGGCCGGGAGTTCGCGCTCCCCGACGACGTGCAGGCCCTCGCCGTCGCGGTGCTCGCGCACCGGCTGCTGCCGACCGCGCAGGCCCAGCTGAACCGGCGCACGGCCGAGCAGGTCGTGACCGACATCCTGCAGCGCACCCCGGTGCCCACCGCCGAGCACCGGGGGGCGCCGCCGATGCCGCCCGCGCCCCCGGCGTACGGCGGGCAGCCGCCGGGTTCCCGGCGGCTGTGATGCGGGCCGGGGGGCCGGCGGGAAGCCCCGGAAGCACCGCGGGCCCCGGAGCTCCCGAAGGTCCGGGGCAGGCGGAGGCCGACATGGGCGACGGCGGCGGCCTGCGGTCGGCGTTCGCCGGGCTGACCACCCGCGGCCGCTCGTTCCTGGCGGCGGGCGCGGCCGCCGCGGTCTGCTCGTACGTGCTGGGCCAGTCGGACCTGCTGCGGGTGGGGCTGCTGCTGGCCGTGCTGCCGCTGGTGTGCGTGGGCGTGCTGCACCGCACCCGGCACCGGGTCGCGGGCAGCCGGCGGCTGTCGCCCGCCCGGGTGCCCGCCGCCGCCGAGGCGCGCGTGCAGCTGCGGATCGACAATGTCTCGCGGCTGCCCACCGGTCTGCTGATGCTCCAGGACCGGGTGCCGTACGTGCTCGGTCCGCGCCCGCGCTTCGTGCTGGACCGGGTGGAGGCGGGCGGCCGGCGCGAGGTGTCCTACCGGGTCCGCTCGGACCTGCGGGGGCGCTATCCGCTGGGGCCGCTGCAGCTGCGGCTGACCGACCCGTTCGGGATGTGCGAGCTGACCCGCGCCTTCAGCACGTACGACACGCTGACCGTCGTGCCGCGCGTCGAGGCGCTGCCGCCGGTGCGCCTGGCGGGCGAGGCCGCGGGGTACGGCGACGGGCGGCTGCGTTCGGTCGCGCTGGCCGGCGAGGACGACGTCATCCCCCGCGAGTACCGCTACGGCGACGACCTGCGCCGGGTGCACTGGCGCTCCACCGCCCGCTACGGCGAGCTGATGGTGCGCCGCGAGGAGCAGCCGCAGCGCGCGCACTGCACGGTGCTGCTCGACACCCGCGGCATCGCCTTCCAGGGGGCGGGGCCCGACTCGGCCTTCGAGTGGGCGGTCTCCGCCGCCGCCTCGACGGCCGTGCACCTGCTGGAGCGGGGCTTCTCGGTGCGGCTGCTGACCGACACCGGCGACTCGGTGCCGGGCCCCGACGGCATGGGCGGGTACGCGGGCTCCTCCCACGACTCCGCGGACGCGGCGGGGCTGGTCCTGGACACCCTGGCGGTGCTGGACCACTCCGAGGGCGAGGGGCTCTCCCCCGCCCACGACGCACTGCGGGGCGGCGGCGAAGGGCTGCTGGTCGCGTTCTTCGGCGACCTCGACGGGGAGCAGGCGGCGCTGGCCGGGCGGATGCGGCAGCGCAGCGGCGCGGCGGTCGCCTTCCTCCTGGACTCGCCGTCCTGGGCGCGGGACGTGCGCGGCGGCGACGCCGCGGAGCTGGAGGACCGGCTGCGGGTGCTGCGCGAGGCGGGGTGGACGGCGCTGCCCGTGCCGCCGGGCTCGTCGCTGGCCGCGCTGTGGCGCCAGGCGGACCAGCAGCGGGCCCGTACGAGCGGACCCGCGAAGCAGGGCGGCACGACGGCAGGGGGCTGGTCATGAGTGGACGCGCACGGCTCGCGGTGTGCGCGGCGGTGGCGACGCTGGCCTCGTCGTGCGCGCTGCTGCCGCTGATCGACCGCGCGACGTGGTTCCTGCAGGCCGCGCTGCTCGTGCTGATCCAGAGCTCGGTGGGCGCGCTGGCCCGCCGGGTGCCGCTGGCGCGGGCGCTGACCGTGCTGGCGCAGGCGGTCGTCGCGCTGCTGCTGCTCACCCTGCTCTTCGCGCAGAGCGAGGCGATCGGGGGGCTGCTGCCCGGCCCGGACGTCTTCCATGAGTTCGGGCAGCTGCTGCGGGAGGGCGCCGACGACGTCGGGCGGTACGCCATACCGGCGCCGGCGACCGAGGGCATCAAGCTGCTGCTGGTCGGCGGCGTGCTGGTGGTGGGGCTGACGGTGGACGCGCTCGCCGTCACCTACCGCAGCGCCGCGCCCGCCGGGCTGCCGCTGCTCGCGCTGTACTCGGTCGCGGCGGGGCTGGCCAAGGGCGGCGCCGACTGGCTCTGGTTCCTGGCGGCGGCCGGCGGTTTCCTGCTGCTGCTCCTCGCCGAGGGCCGGGACCGGCTCTCGCAGTGGGGGCGGGTCTTCGCCGGCGGCGGGGCGCGGCGCCCCACGGGGCCGGGCAGCACCCTGGGCCCGGCGCCGGGCGCGGTCGGCCCCGCCCTCGCCCCGGTCCGTACGGGGCGGCGGATCGGCGCGCTGGCGCTCGGCATCGCGCTGGCGGTGCCGGCGGTGCTGCCGACGATGGACGACGGCCTGCTGGGCTCTCGCGGGGCCGGCGCCGGGCAGGAGTCCGGCGGCGGGACGATCTCGGCGGTGAACCCGCTGGTCTCGCTGCAGAACAGCCTCAACCAGCCCGAGAACCACGAGGTGCTGCGGTACCGCACGTCGACCGGCGACACCCAGAACATGTATCTGCGGATCGTGGCCCTGGACCAGTTCGACGGCTCGTCCTGGAAGGCGTCGGAGCGGCACATCACCGATGTGCCGGACCCGCTGCCCACGCCGTCCGGGCTCTCCCCCGACGTGCGCACGGACACCGTCAACACCTCCGTGGTGGCCGCCGAGACCTATGGCCAGACCTATCTGCCGCTCCCCTACCCGGCCACGCAGGTGTCCGTCGGCGGGCGGTGGCGGTTCGAGCCCGAGGGGCGGACCCTGGTCGGCGATCACGGGCAGACCACGCGGGGCTCGCGCTATCAGGTGTCGAGCCTGCTGGTGCAGCCGACGAGCGCCCAGCTCGCGGCGGCGCCCGCGCCGCCGAAGCGGTTCCTGGACGAGTACACGAAGGTGCCGGGCTCGCTGCCGTCCGTCGTGCGCGACCAGGCGAGGAAGGTGACGGCGGGGGCCGCGACCGCGTACGAGCGGGCCGTGAAGCTGCAGGAGTGGTTCTCCACGACCGGCGGCTTCCGGTACAACACCGAGGTGCGGTCGGGCAGCGGCAGCAGCGCCATAGCCAAGTTCCTCCACGACAAGGAGGGGTTCTGCGTCCACTTCTCGTTCTCGATGGCGGCGATGGCGCGGACGCTGGGCATTCCGGCGCGGGTCGCGGTCGGCTTCACGCCGGGGACTCCGCAGGTGGACGGCACGATGTCGGTCGGCTCCAAGGACGCGCACGCGTGGCCCGAGCTGTATTTCGAGGGCGTCGGCTGGACCCGGTTCGAGCCCACGCCCAGCCGGGGATCGCAGCCCGAGTACACGATCGCCCAGACGCCGTCCGGCACGGACCCCGGCAGCCCGTCCGCGGCGCCGAGCCGTTCCGCGGCCCCGTCGGCGGGGGCGTCGGCCTCCCAGGGCTGCGACCCGCGGGCCAAGCGGCTCGGTGAGTGCGGAGCCGCGGCGCAGCAGGCGAGCGGCGGCTCCGGCGACGGCGGCGGGCCCACGGGCGCGATCGTGGCCGGCTCCGTCGGTGTGCTGGTGCTGCTGGCGCTGGCACTGCCGATGTTGTGGCGCACGCGGGTACGGGCCCGGCGGCTCGGTGAGTCCGGCGGCCGCACCCCGCAGGACGGGGCCGACCGGACGCTGGCGGCCTGGCGGGAGCTCATCGACTCCGGCTGGGACTACGGCGTGCCGCCGGACGACTCGCAGACGCCCCGGAAGGCCGCGGCCCGGATCGTACGGCTCGGCGGGCTGGACACCGCCGCGGCGGAGGCGGCGCACCGGGTGGCCGCGGCGGTCGAGCAGGTGCTGTACGCACCGCGCCCGCGGCCGGTGAGCGGCCTGGCGGGCGATGTGGAGCGGGTGCGGTCCGGCCTGCGGGCCTCGGCCGGGCGGGCCGGGCGGCTGCGGGGTCTGCTGGCGCCGCGCTCGACCGTGCGTGTGCTGTGGTCGCTCTCGCGGCGGTGGACGACCGCCGTCGCGCGGCTCCGCACCGGCCGCCTCGGCTCCCTCGCCCGCCGGGCCGGCTCGGCGCTGCGCTTCTCACGGCAGCGGGCATGACGACGACGCCCGTCCGCGAGGACGGCCGGTCCGCCTGACGGCTGGTGAACGGAGGGCGGCTCTTCCTCGGATACGGGGCTGAGCCGCCCGGGCGGCTCAGCCGTTCGAGGGTCCGGCGACCGTCCCGGAGCCGGGGGCTGGCCGGCGGCCGGCCGCCGACGCGGGGCAGCCGGTCAGCCGCCCCTTCCCTTCCCCGCCTGGAGCAACTGCCTGGAGCGATCGCCTGGAGCAGCGCACGGGCGCGGCGCGGGACCGGGGGTCCCGAC